>JAYWHR010000032.1:0-12826 GCA_043777675.1 Comamonadaceae bacterium
GGCCGTGCCTGAGCCTAAGTTGGAGACGGTGACGGTGGCGCTGACGGTGGTGCCCGGCTGGGCGCTGGCCGGCAGATCCAAGGTGACGGAGACGTCTGCTAGTAATACCGTCACGGTGACGGTGCCGCTGTTGTTGCCCGGTGTCGGATCACTGGTGGTGCTGGTGACTTGGGCGCTGTTGCCCACGGCGCCGCTGGTGGCGGCGTTGGCTTGCACCACGATGGTCAAGGTGGCGGTGGTGTTGGCCGCTAGGGTGAGCGCGGTGCCGGTGACTTGGTTGCCGCTGCTTGTGGCGACCAGGCCGTTGCCGCTCGTGCTGACGACTGTCAGGCTGGCTGAGACCAAGTCGGTGACGGTGACGTTGGCTGCTGTGGAGGAGCCGGCGTTGAAGACGGTGATGGTGTAGCTGAAGGTCTGGCCTGCAGCGACTGTTGTGACGCTGGCGGTTTTGCTGATCCGTAGATCGGCGCTGGGGTTGACAGTCAATGAAGCGGTAACCGTGGCGGTATTGGTGCCTAACGATGTCGATAGCGAGCCGGGGGGCAGAGTATTTGTGCCAGAGTCTAAGCTAGTAACTACCGCAGAAACTGAACACGACGCACCAGGCGGTATGACAGTGTCTGATGCAACCGTCAAGGCTGCCGCTCCGGGAGTGGCTGTGACAGTAGAGTTGACGCAAGTGGTAGCTGCAAGCGGAGCAGCCGAATTACTCATATTTGCGGGATAAGAATCGACAAAGGCTGCCGTGAAAGTGGCTGAAACGATTTGATTTGTATTGGTGAACGTAATCACCAAAAGGGTCGTTCCACCTGCGGTAATGGTGCTGGGCGTGAATGACTTAGAAATTATCGGGCGACTTGGAGTTACCGGATCAGCATCCGCAGCCGTGCACGTGCCGCTATTACAGCCGCCTCCTGTATTCGTTACCCCAGAAGGAACTGAAATAAATGCGGTATTGGTAACTTGAGTTTGAGCAAATGCAGGCGCATTCATCGTTGCCGCGAAAGCAACGAATAAGCAAGCAAACGCCCAAGCGTTAGCACATTGCAATTTCCAAAACGAGGAGAAAAGAAGGCCGAATACCTTCTTCTTAATATTTACCAAAAATTACTCGCAAACATAAAAGGGATTTTGTAGAACGAACTGGAGTTTACCCAACTAAGTCCTTGTTTAAACTGACATTTTTCCGATTTTCGGGATTTTCTCACAAAATGTCACGATGAACCTTGTAACGTACTTTTCGTTATTCATCTAAAGGATTTCAGGTATAGAAAAATCGCATTTCACATTATTCGCCCCCAACTCGAACTGAGTTACGATACTTAGCTGTGTCTTCTCAAAAAACCTCACTTTCTGCATTAGTCGTTGGCGCTGTAGGCGTGGTGTACGGCGATATCGGCACCAGTGTTCTGTACGCAATGAAGGAGATCTTTGGATCTGGACATGTGCAATTTACGCCTCAAAACATCTATGGGATCCTATCCATCATCTTTTGGACATTGACAGTGATTGTTTCCGTCAAGTACGTCGCCTTAGTGTTGCGCGCTGACAACGAGGGTGAAGGCGGCTTGGTGGCCATGCTGACTTTGGCCTCGCGCGCTGTCAGTGATAAGCCTGAGTTGCGGCGCGTTTTGCTGGTCATCGGCATCTTCGGCACTTGCCTTTTTTATGGTGACGGCGTGATCACACCAGCAATTTCGGTGCTCGGCGCGGTGGAAGGCTTGGAGGTGATTTCGCCTCAGTTTAAAAAATATGTGGTACCACTGTCGTTGGTGATTTTGTTTTTCTTGTTTTTAGTGCAAAAGCGCGGCACAACAGGCATCGGCAAATTCTTTGGCCCCATCACTTTGGTCTGGTTTGCCACGCTGGCGGGTTTAGGTGTCTTTCACATCATGGGTAACCCCGTGATTTTGAAAGCGTTGAGCCCGCATTACGCGCTGCTCTTCATTTGGAACAACCCGGGTACGGCCTTTATCATTTTGGGTGCGATTGTTCTTTGCGTTACAGGCGCAGAGGCGCTGTATGCCGACATGGGGCATTTTGGTAAGCGCCCGATTCGAATTGCTTGGTTCAGTGTGGTGATGCCTGCGCTGACGCTCAATTATTTTGGTCAAGGCGCTTTGCTACTGGCTCGGCCTGAGACCGTGAAGAACCCGTTTTACATGATGGCACCTGATTGGATGTTGATCCCGCTCGTGATTTTGGCCACAATGGCGGCGGTGATCGCATCACAGGCCTTGATCTCGGGCGCATTTTCCGTGACCAAGCAGGTCGTGCAATTAGGCTTCTTACCGCGTATGCGTATGCTTCACACCTCCGCAAAAGAAACCGGGCAGATCTACATTCCGTTTGTGAACTGGGCGCTGTTTGTGGCGATTGTGTTGGCTGTGGTGATGTTCAAATCGTCGGGCGCATTGGCTTCGGCCTATGGCATTGCCGTAACAACCGACATGCTGATCACCACCATCCTGACCTTCTACGTGATACGTCATGCATGGAAATATCCGCTGTGGTTGTGTATCGCAGCCACCAGCGTATTCTTTGCAGTGGACTTTGCATTTTGGGCTTCCAACATGCTCAAGCTGTTTGATGGCGGCTGGTTCCCGCTGTTAATTGGCGCGGCGATCTTCACGCTGATGATGACTTGGAAGCAAGGGCGCAAACTTCTGCATGATAAAACCAAGCAAGACGGCATTGATCTGAAAAGTTTTCTGGAAGCAGTGTTTGTGAGCCCGCCGGTGCGCGTAGAGGGCACCGCCGTGTTTCTATCCAGTGAGCAGAGCACTGTGCCCAATGCCTTGCTGCACAATCTGAAGCACAACAAAGTGCTGCACGAACATAATTTATTCGTGACGGTGAGAAGCCATGAAGTGCCGTGGATTGGCCTGAATAAACGCGTACAAATTGAGCAGCTGGGGCACGACTGCTGGCAAGTCACACTCAATTTCGGTTTCAAAAATGATCCGGATGTGCCCGAAGCGCTCAAGCAAATCACCAGCCGAGGCTGTGATCTGGATCCGATGCAAACCAGCTATTTCCTCTCGCGCGATACCGTCGTGCCTACCATTGGCGGCGGCATGAGCCAATGGCGTGAAAAGCTATTCGCGCAGATGCATCACAACGCCAGCGGTGCGGCAGACTTCCTGCGCTTGCCCAACAACGCCGTGGTGGAGCTTGGCTCTAAGGTGGAGATTTGAGGTTTTTCAGAGACTTCACACTATCGGCAGCGACTGCCGGTTTTGTGGCAGTGCTGGTGGGCTTCACCAGTTCAGTGGCCATCGTTTTCTCTGCCGCGCTCGCCTTCAAAGCGACGCCTGAACAGCTCACGTCTTGGATGTGGGCGCTTGGCTTGGGCATGGGAATATGCACGCTCATCCCCTCGCTGATTTTGCGCAAACCCGTGATGGTGGCTTGGAGCACGCCGGGCGCGGCAGTGCTGGCTGTGGCCGGCGTGGCGGGCGCATCAGGCCAAGGCTATTCGATGAACGAGGCCGTTGGCGCATTCATGGTGTGTGCTGTGTTGATCACGCTGGCAGGCGTGACGGGTTTGTTTGAAAAACTCATGGATCGCATCCCAATGGCGATTGCGGCAGCGCTGCTTGCTGGCGTGCTCGCACGCTTTGGGATGCAAGGCTTTGTGGCCGCTCAAACCAATTTGCCTTTGGTGGCGCTGATGCTACTCACCTACCTCGTGGGCAAGCGCTGGAACGCGCGGTACGCCATACCACTGGCCCTGCTTGTTGCTATTATTTTCGTAGCGTTTCGCGCAGATTCTATGCCGGCTAGCATTGAATTTAGCTTAGCAAAGCCTGTTTTCGTGATGCCTGAGTTCACTTGGGCATCTGCCATCAGCCTAGCGCTGCCGCTCTTTATCGTGACGATGGCCTCGCAGAATCTTCCCGGTGTGGCAGCCATTCGCGCCTCGGGCTACTCGCTGCCGCTGTCTAAGATCATCAGCATGACGGGCATCGCCACATTTCTGCTCGCGCCGTTTGGTGCATTCGCACTGAATTTGAGTGCGATCACAGCCGCCATTTGCATGGGCAAAGAAGCGCATCCGGATGCTGATAAACGCTACATCGCCTCATCCGTTTGCGGCATCATTTACATCTTCATTGGCCTGTTTGCCAGCATCGTCACGGCTGTGCTGACTGCTTTTCCCAAAGAGCTGATCGCAGCGATTGCTGGCTTGGCGCTGCTGGGCACGATTGCCAATGGCCTGGCCATGGCTTTGCAAGAAGAAAAGCACCGCGATGCCGCCATTATTACCTTCCTTGTGACTCTCAGCGGCGTGGCTATTGCAGGCATTGGCTCAGCCTTCTGGGGCGTGGCCGCCGGCGCGTTGGCGCTGTTTGTGCAAAACTATCGGGCTAAACAAGCCTGAGAAAACGCATGCATATCCTCTTCATCGCCGATCCGCTCGAATCCTTCAAGACCTACAAAGACAGCACCTTCGCGATGATGCGGGCTGCTGCCGCGCGTGGGCACACGCTGAGCAGCTGTGAGCCCAAAGACATCATGTGGCAAAGTGGCGGCTTGGTGACAAGCTATGTGCGCGATCTTTCTCTCACTGGCGGGCTTGAAAATTGGTTTGCAGCGAAACAAGAAAAGCCGAATGAGCGCCCTCAAGCGCTCAGAGATTTCGATGCAGTGCTCATGCGCAAAGATCCGCCCTTCGACAGCGAGTATTTCTACGCCACGCATTTGCTGGAGCAGGCTGAGCGGGAAGGTGCGAAAGTATTTAACAAAGCGCGCGCGCTGCGCGATCATCCCGAGAAGCTGGCAATTATGGAGTTTCAACAGTTTGTCTCGCCCACACTCGTAACGCGCGACGCAGCAGATATCAAGCGCTTTCACGCAGAACACAAAGACATCATTTTGAAACCGCTCGACGGCATGGGCGGTGCTGGCATCTTCCGCGTGAAATCAGATGGCCTCAATCTCGGCGGCATCATCGAAACGCTGAACAAAGACGGTGCGCAAACCGTCATGGTGCAAAAGTTCATCCCTGCGATTGAGCAGGGTGACAAGCGCATCTTGGTGATCAACGGCGTGCCCGTGCCCTACAGCCTCGCACGCATCCCGCAAGGCGGTGAAGTGCGCGGCAATTTGGCAGCGGGCGGCAAAGGTGTGGCGCAGCCGATCACACCGCGTGATCGTGAAATCGCCGACTACATCGGTCCGATTCTGGCTCAGCGTGGCTTGTTTTTAATTGGCCTTGATGTGATCGGCGATCGACTTACGGAAATCAACGTGACCAGCCCCACTTGCTTCCAAGAAATCAAGGATCAAACCGGTTGGGATGTAGCCACACATTTCATCACGCAACTTGAATTGCTATTAAAATAGTAGCAGTCTACGCATATTTCACGCCGGCGATTAGCCTTAATCGTCTTATTTATCAGGGGGAAGTTACTTTCCAAGGAATATCTTCCACCTTGCGCGGCTTGCCAATCGGCGCAGCAGCTTGGCCCTTCTTTACAGCTGCCATATCTTCTTCGCTTGGATATTGGCCGAGCAATACATAATCAAAAACACGGCGCGCAATCGGTGCGGCATGCTCAGCACCGAAGCCTGCGTTTTCCACAATCACGGCGAGGGCGATTTGGGGATTATCAGCAGGTGCAAAGGCCATGTAGAGCGCATGATCGCGCTGATGCTCTTCCATTTTGGAGGCGTTGTATTTGTCTTTTTGGCCGATCGTGACAGCCTGCGCGGTACCCGTCTTGCCACCGCTCACATAGCCTGCGCCCGCAAATACGCGCGCTGATGTACCTTCTTTCGTCACGCCGACCAAAGCGCGATTGATCACCGCCACATGCTCACTCTTGTAGCCCAAACTAAGCGCGGGCTCTTTAGCCGCCGGGATCCAATTGCGGCTCAGGGCATCCTGCGTGGCCGTGATTAACTTGGGTTGATGCCGGGTGCCGCCATTGGCCAAAATCCCTGTGGCGTGCGCCAATTGCAGCATCGTGAAAGTGTTGTAGCCCTGCCCAATGCCCAAGGAAATCGTCTCACCGGCATACCATTTCTTTTGTTCAGGCTTTTTGTAATAGTTACGCTTCCAATCCTGACTTGGCAACACGCCGCGCACTTCGCCGTTGATATCAATGCCCGTATATTGTCCAAAGCCCAGTGGCTTCATGAAATCATGCATGGCATCCACGCCCATTTCATTGGCCAGCGAGTAGTAATACACGTTCGATGATTTCACGATGCTGCGATACATATCCACAGCGCCTAGGCCGCCATCGCCGTGGCTGCGGAAGGTGTGACCACCGAAAGTCCACGAGCCGGCATCGTTGATGATGGTGCCTGCAGTGCGCTTACCGGTTTCTAGCGCAGCGAGCGCCATGAAAGGCTTGTATGTTGAGCCGGGCGGATACGTGCCGCGCAAGGCTCTGTTTAGCAAAGGCTTGTCGATACTTTCGTTGAGCAACTGCCAGTTTTCTTGATCGATGCCCTCGACGAACAAGTTCGGATCGAAGGTCGGCATGCTCACGAAGGCAAGCACCTCACCGCTGCGCGGATCAATCGCCACCAAAGCGCCGCGCCGCTCGCCATACATTTCTTCAATCAGCTTTTGCAACTTGATATCAATCGAAAGCTTGATCGTGTTGCCTGGCGTGGCAGGATTGCTGGCGAGTTTGCGCACGGCGCGGCCGCCAGCAGAGGTCTCCATCTCCTCGACGCCTGTGATGCCATGGAGCTGCTGCTCAAAGCTCTGCTCCACGCCCAGTTTACCGATGTAGTCCGTACCTTTGTAATTGGTTTGCTGTTCATCGGGCCACTCTTCAATCTGCTCTTTCTCGCGCTGATTGATGCGGCCAATGTAGCCAATCACATGGCTGGCCAACTCCCCATGCGGATATTGACGAAACAAGCGCGCCTTGATATCAACGCCCGGAAAGCGAAAACGTTGCGCGGCAAACTTTGCCACTTCTTGATCAGACAGGCGCGTGCGGATCGGCAGTGATTCAAAGCCCTTTGATTCATCGAGCAACTTCTTGAATCGGCGCTTGTCGCGCGGCGCAATTTCTACCAAGGCAGACAGCTGATCAATGGTTTCCTCAAGAGTCCCAGGAATTTTAGAGGGAGTGATCTCCAGCGTATAGGCTGAATAATTGGTGGCCAGCGTGATGCCATTACGATCCATGATAAGGCCACGGTTGGGCACGATGGGCACGATCGCCGTGCGATTGCTCTCGGCCTGCTCATCAAAATCCTCGTGGCGTACCACTTGCAGCCACACCAATCGAATCACCAGTAGCAAGAACGCTAGCAACACCACACCAGAGGCCACCCAAATCCGGCGACGGAATTTGGCGAGCTCGGCTTCAACATTGCGCAGTTCAGTCATAGCGCTCGTCCTTATAACGGCCTGTTCGCATCAGGATCAGGCGCTCGCATCTGCGGCGCGAGCAGGATGAACGTAACAACAGGCCAAAGCAAAGCCTCCAGCACCGGCGTGATTAAAAAGCCCCAACCCGGAAAGCTGTTGCCAGCCAGAAGGCGCACTGCCAATTGCAGAGCATGCGCACCTGCAAGTAAGGGAAAAATTTGCAAGGCTTGCGAGGGAATGCTGTACCAAAGTAAGCGGCGAGAAATTGTGATAGCGAAAAAGCTCAATGCTGTGTAGGCGAAAGCATGTTGCCCCAGAAGTGCGCCCTGATGTACATCCATGCACAGGCCAAAGACAAATGCCGTGCCTACGCCCACGCGCAGAGGCTGATGAATCACCCAAAACACCAAAGCCAGCGCCAACACATCAGGCGGCCACGCGGCGCGACCAAACAGCGTGGATTGCAACATATTGAACATCAGCGCCGCCAGCAACGAACCCCACAGATAAAGCGGATTGACAGGCAGCAGCAATTGCTCGCCCGAGCGCATGATCATTTTTTTGCTCCTTTTTTAGGAGCGGCTTGCGCAGAATCCATGCCGGGTACAACCGGTATTTGCACAGAAAACGGCTCAAGAATCATCACATGGCGTGCGCCCAGAGTGTTAGCGAGCGGCTGACAAGTGATTTTGGCAAAAGCTGAATCCGCACGCCGTTCCACTTTATCCACCCGCGCTACAGGCATGCCCGGCGGATACACGCCATCAACCCCGCTGGTGGTCAAAATATCACCTTGCTGTACATCGGCATTTCCCGCCATAAAGCGCAGTTCGAGCGTACCGCCATGCACCGAAGGATCGCCATACACCACGCTACGAGCGCCGGTGCGTGTGTTGAGCACGGGAATGGTGTGATCGCGATCGATCAGCAAAGTGACCTCGCTGGAGAGCGGATACACCCGCGTCACTTGACCTAATACGCCGGCTTCATCCATCACGGGCGAGCCGCTTTTAATGCCTTGCACGCTCCCCTTGTCAACCATCACGCGGCGGGTAAAAGGGTCAGCTGCGTCATAAACCACTTGCGCGGCCTGAGCGGGCGTGGAGGTGCGCTCTTTCAAAGCAAGTAGATTGCGCAGACGATCATTTTCTAGCCCCAAGAGCTCAACTTGCGCGGCGCGCTGGGATTGGTTTGCGAGGCGCTTTTCTGCATCTCTTTGTGCTTGTTGAGCATCGCTTAGGGTCACAAAATAAGCCCCACCACCGCGCACCATCTCAATCGGACGCATCACCAACCATTGCACAGGATAAAGCGCAGTAGCGACCGCCACGCGAATGGGCCCAGTGAGCTTAAACCGCGTATCGGCCGCCATGAGAAACAGCGCCACAGCACTGAACACCATGAGCTTAGAAAACGCCGACTGGCCTTGTTTGAAGAAGGGTGGAGGGCTACGGTCCAGTGTTCCTAATGGCACAGCTGGCTCCTAACGAGTGGGCTCAATGCAGGGGGAATATCAGCTTCATTCGGAAGCAAAAATACTGCCCATGCGGTGGCCAGAATTCTCCAATGCAATACCGCAGCCGCGCACCACGCAGGTCAGCGGATCTTCGGCCACCAAGACGGGCAAGCCCGTCTCTTCAGCCAGCAAACGATCCAGATCGCGCAAGAGCGCGCCACCGCCGGTAAGCATCATGCCGCGCTCGGCAATGTCTGCGCCCAGCTCGGGAGGCGTTTGCTCCAAAGCATTCTTCACAGCGCTCACGATTTGGTTCAGCGGATCAGTCAAAGCTTCCAGCACTTCGTTCGACGAAATCGTAAACGCACGCGGCACGCCTTCTGAGAGATTGCGGCCCTTGACTTCCATCTCTTTGACTTCTGAGCCTGGAAAGGCCGAACCGATTTGTTTTTTGATCGCCTCAGCGGTGGGCTCGCCGATCAGCATGCCGTAGTTTCGGCGAATGTAGTTGATGATGGCTTCGTCAAACTTATCGCCACCCACGCGCACAGAGCCTTTGTAGACCATGCCGCCCAGCGAAATCACGCCCACCTCGGTCGTGCCGCCGCCGATATCCACCACCATCGAGCCAGAAGCCTCACTCACGGGCAAGCCAGCGCCAATGGCCGCTGCCATCGGCTCTTCGATCAAATCCACTGGGCTACCGCCAGCCGCTTCAGCTGCATCGCGGATCGCACGGCGCTCTACCTGCGTCGAACCGCAAGGCACGCAAATGATGATACGCGGCGAAGGCGTGAGCAAAGTGCGTGGATGCACCATCTTGATAAATTGCTTGATCATCTGCTCAGTAATCACGAAATCAGCGATCACACCGTCCTTCATCGGGCGGATGGCTTCAATATTTCCTGGCACTTTGCCCAGCATGGCCTTGGCTTCTCTGCCCACGGCTTGAATCACTTTTTTGCCTTGCGGGCCACCTTCGTGGCGAATTGCCACCACAGACGGCTCATCGAGAACAATGCCCTTGCCGCGTGCAAAAATCAATGTGTTGGCTGTGCCCAGATCGATGGCAAGGTCGGTGGAGAGATACCGACGAAATACACCTAACATCTTTTATCCTTTTTTGCGTGTTTCACGCCCCAAATTCGGGCAACTGAATCAATAGCAGGATAATACCCGATTGCCCCCACCAAAAAGATGGTTTCTGCTCCTAAATTTGTTGCAAAACCCACAGACACATCATGGCTCTTCAACCTTCCGACATTGACCGTATCGCCAATTTGGCACGCCTAGAACTTCGCTCTGGCGAAGCAGAGCGCATGCTCGGCTCGCTCAATGCATTTTTTGACATCGTCGAGCAAATGAAAGCTGTAGACACCACCGGCATTGAGCCGCTAGCGCATCCCATAGCCGTTATCCAAGACATTCAGTTGCGCCTGCGAGCCGACGTGGTCAGCGAGTCCAATAACCGCGAGGCCAACCAAAAAAGCGCTCCTTCCGTCGAGCGGGGCTTGTTTCTTGTGCCCAAAGTGATTGAGTAGGGGCCAAAGAAATGAACGATCTTCACTTGCAAAGCTTATCTGGTCTGCGTGGCATGCTCTCAAAAAAGGAGTTGTCTGCGCCAGAGCTTGCCCAGCATTTCCTCAACCGTATCAAGGCCAATACGCATCTCGGGGCATTTTTAGCCACTGATGAAGCCATCACGTTGCGCCAAGCTGCCGTAGCGCAAAAGCGCATCGATGCAGGGGACGCCGCTCCCCTGCTCGGCCTCCCGATTGCCCACAAAGACATCTTCGTCACCAAAGACTGGCCAACCACCGCCGGTTCAAAAATATTGCACGACTATCGCTCACCTTTTGATAGCACAGTAGTGAGCAATCTTGCCGGCGAGGGGGCAGTTTGCCTCGGAAAACTCAATTGCGATGAGTTTGCGATGGGCTCTACCAACGAAAACTCCGCTTACGGCAAAGCGCTTAACCCTTGGGACACCAGCCGAATCCCTGGCGGTAGCTCGGGCGGTAGTGCTGTAGCCGTCGCTGCCGGGTTGGCCGCCGCCGCCACGGGCACAGACACCGGCGGCTCGATCCGCCAGCCCGCTGCTTTTTGCGGCATCACCGGCATCAAGCCCACTTATGGCCGCGCCAGCCGCTATGGCATGGTGGCCTTTGCCTCCAGCCTGGATCAAGCCGGCCCAATGGCGCGCAGTGCAGAAGATTGCGCCTTGCTGCTTTCAGCCATGTGCGGCCCCGATTTGGATCGTGATTCCACCTCGCTAGACATGCCTGCCGAGGACTATTCACGCGATTTGGCCAAGCCGATCCAAAGTCTTCGCATCGGCATTCCCAAAGAGTTCTTCGGTGAAGGCTTGTCCAACGACGTGCGCAGCGCCATTGATATCGCATTGAAAGAGCTGGAAAAGCTTGGCTGCAAGCTCATCCCCATCAGCTTGCCTCGCACCGAACTGTCTATTCCCGTGTACTACATCATTGCCCCCGCCGAAGCCAGCTCTAACCTGTCTCGCTTCGACGGTGTGAAATTTGGTCATCGTGCCGAAAAGTTCACAGACTTGTCGGATATGTACAAAAAAACCCGCGCAGAAGGCTTTGGCGACGAGGCCAAACGCCGCATCATGATCGGCGCTTATGTTTTGAGCCACGGCTACTACGATGCCTATTACCTTCAAGCCCAAAAAATCCGCCGCATGATCTCCGACGATTTCCAGCAAGCGTTCAACGAATGCGACGTGATCGCTGGGCCTGTTGCCCCAACTGTCGCTTGGAAAATCGGCGAAAAATCTGATGATCCCGTGGCTAACTATCTAGCCGATATCTTCACCCTACCCGCATCCCTGGCTGGATTGCCCGGCATGAGCTTGCCAGTAGGTTTTGGCGCTGCCAGCATGCCAAGCTCGGATACTGGCACGGACAAGCCGATGCCAGTGGGCATGCAACTGATCGGAAACTACTTCAAAGAAGCGCAGCTTCTTAACGTGGCACATCAATACCAACAAGCCACCGATTTCCACGCCCGTCGCCCCGAGGCAGTGTCATGAGCCCCCACGCTTCTTACTACGTGTATTCGCTGCCCCCTCAGGGGACGCTGGCCTCCCTAGAGGCGGCTCGTCGGGAGTCCAACATATGAGTTCCAAGTTAATCCAAGGCTACGAAGTCGTCATCGGTTTCGAGACACACACGCAGCTGGCCACGCAGTCCAAAATCTTCAGTCGCGCCTCGACAGCTTTCGGCGCGGAGCCCAACACACAGGCCTGCCCTGTGGACTTGGCGCTTCCGGGCACGCTGCCTGTGATGAACAAAGGCGCTGTTGAATGCGCCATCAAGCTCGGCTTGGCGCTTGGTTCGACCATTGCCGAGAAGAGCATTTTTGCTCGCAAGAATTATTTCTATCCCGATCTGCCCAAGGGCTATCAGATCAGCCAGTTTGAGATTCCTGTGGTGCAGGGCGGCTCGGTTGAGTTTTTCCTCGCCAGCGGCAAAGGCGCTGATGCGGTAATGGAAAAGAAAAGTGTGCGCCTCGTGCGAGCTCACCTCGAAGAAGATGCCGGCAAATCGCTGCACGAAGATTTCATCGGCCAATCGGGCATTGACTTGAACCGCGCCGGCACACCTCTGCTAGAAATCGTCACCGAGCCCGATATGCGCTCCTCCGATGAAGCCGTGGCGTACGCGAAAGAGCTGCACAAAATCGTCACCTGGATTGGCATTTGCGATGGCAATATGCAAGAGGGCTCGTTTCGCTGCGATGCCAATGTGTCGGTGCGCAAACCGGGCGCTGAACTGGGCACCCGCCGCGAAATCAAAAACCTGAACAGTTTCAAGTTCATGCAGCAAGCGATTGACTATGAAGTGCGCTGGCAGATTGAAGAAATTGAAGAGGGCCGCGCCATTCAGCAAGCCACCGTTTTGTTCAACCCTGACACCGGCGAAACGCGGGCCATGCGCACCAAGGAAGATGCGGCTGATTACCGTTATTTTCCCGACCCGGATTTGCCGCCGCTGGTGATTGCGGAT
>JAYWHR010000033.1:0-131077 GCA_043777675.1 Comamonadaceae bacterium
TGGTGTCGAACACTCTTCTCGATTTCGGATTGCTCACGGTTTGTGCCATTTCAGTTTTAACAACCTATCGGGCTGTCTGTTTTTATTAGACCACTACAGTAGTAGCTGCCATCGCCTTCTAGCCTGTCATTGCCCTCGCCGCCCAACAGCACATCATCGGCTCCGCCGCCAAAGAGCCAATCATCGCCAGCGCCGCCGTCTAGCCTGTCTTTGCCATGAAAGGCAGCCGCTGTTGCGCCATAGCTTGCGATGCCTATTCCATCGCCATCGAGAATATCTTTGCCCGCATCGCCCCCCAGCAGATCATCATTGCCACCGCCAAACAATTTGTCATCGCCTGCGCCTGCATACAGCCTGTCTTGTCCATGCTTTGCCCAATCGGTGCCTGCGCGGTACATCATGTCGCCGTACAACACATTACTGCCTCGGTTGCCGATGAGTAAATCGTTGCCATAGCCGCCGGAGAGTTGATCGTGGTTATTTCCTACAACGTCTGCACCAGCGAGCAAAGTATCGTTGCCTGCCCCGGCCCACAGGTTGTCTGTACCCGCCCCTCCATCGATGAACACATCGCTGATGTCCCCGCTTTGCGTTGTTGTGGCCAGTGGCTCGTTGACGACGAAGCTGCCGGGGTTGGTGCTGCTTGGCTTGGTGTAGTAGGCCCAGCCGTAGCCTTGAAATTTGTTATCGTCACCGGTGTCGCTGTAGATGCCCGCATGGCTCCAGCCCTCTGGTGGCTCAACCAGTTGGCCGTTTTCATCTAAGCCACCATTGGTTTTTGCGTCGATGTCGGCGATGATGAAGTCATAGCCGTCTCCGCCGAGCAACACGTCTTTACCGCCTCCTCCGGTGATGAAGTCGTGCCCTGCGCCGCCTGAAATCGTCTCGGCCTGTGTGTTGCCGCTGATCAGATCATTGCCTGCGCCTGCGTCTAGGGTGACGGGGCCGCTGACGCCATCTTTGCTGCGCACCCAGTATTGGCTCTCGCCGAAGAAGCTGCCCTCTGAGAGCTTTGTGCCTTCTTTTGTAGTGCGGTCTGCAACGACGAAGCCGTTGTTGTCGATCTTCTTGGTTTCTGTGCCAAGGTTGATGCCTAAATCGCCATCTTTCCAGTTGTTGATCGTGATCGTTGCATTTACGCTGCCTGAGCCGGCTTCTGTGCGCTGGCCGATGATGAGGTTGGTCACCGGTTGGCCGCCGCTTGCTGCACTGGCTGCGGCTGAGATGACTTGGGTGAAGACGAGGGTCTTGGAGGCGTTTTCCCACACGTTGTTTTGCACTTGGGTGAGGCTGCCTAGGCTTGCGCCGTTGATGGTGATGTTGCCTTGGCCATCGCTGTCGGTGATGCTGTCGTTGCCGAAGAGGCCGCTGAATTGGTAGGTGTCGCTTCCTTTGCCGCCGATAAGCACGTCGCTGGCTTGGTCGTTGTCTCCTCCGCGCAGGATGTCGTTGTCTGCGCCGCCTTCTAAATAGTCGCTCCCGGCTTTGCCATCCAAGGTGTCGGCTCCTGCTCCGCCGTAGAGGCGGTCGCCGAGTTTGTTGCCGCTGCCGTTTAAGGTGTCATCTCCCGTGCCGCCGAAGGCAATGAGTTGGCTGGGGATGAGCCCTGGGCTGGTTGTGCCGCCCGGGCGCGCAGTATTCTCTGCAAGGATCGTTTTAGGGGTGCCGCTGAAATCAACGTATTGAAATTCAAAGCTTCGATCTCTTGGCAGATGGGGGCTACGCCATTGCTGGCCTCCAAGGTCTGGTTTGCCTGTGCCCAAGGCAATCACAAAGAGCGAGCGATCTTGCAGCCATTGCTCAGTCAAAGTGCCTGCTTTGTTGACAGGATCGTAGGGTTTGAGCGCTTCGGAATTGGCAAGCTCGTTGCTGATGCTGGTGCGAATGAAGGAGCCAGCAAGCAATGCGGCGCGGGCGCTTGCGCCTTGGGCGTTGTCTTGGCTGGCCAAGATGGCAATGGCTGAGGCATCGGTGGGCAGTCGCTGCGCATCAATGGCTTGGAGCTGGGCAGGTGTTAATGCGCCAAAGAAGGCTTTGGCAGTGCTGGCAAAGTTGGAATTGGTCGTTGCTCCCAGCAGGCTTTTGCCTTGCACTGCACCCATGAGCATGTCTAGGAATGTGTTGGCTCCCATATTGCCGATGGTTTGGAAGGCGGCTTTGAGGGTGGGGTTGGGCGTGCCTGCGAGGATGGCGCCCAGCACATCGCTTGCACCACTGTTGACATAGCCATAGAGTGTTGCGCCCATGACGAGGGTGTCTGTTGCAATCGTGGTGGCTGCCTGAGCACGCTGCTCGGGGCTGCCGCTTTGAGAAAGTGCCAAGGTTTGTGCGCCACCGATGACGGCTGCTTTGAGACCGGCCTCGTAGGATTTGTAGGCATAGAGCACATCGCGCCAGTCATTTAAGGTGTCAATTTGCCTAGTATCTCCGCCGCCGTTCATCAAACGACCGGTTTGATCGCTGCGCAGCAGGCTGAATAAGAGGCCTCCACTCCAGGCGGAGTTTTGCTGAAGCTCTGCTGCAGTGTCTTGCAAATTTGCGTTGAATAAAACGCGGCCTACTGCTGTCGCATCCGCAAATGCAATTCGGTCGATGGTGGGGATATCGCTGCGGTTCCAACCGGGATTTCTGCCAGATATGTCGTCAAGAAGATTTTTAGCGACTTGGTTTGATGCTTCTTGCAGTTTGCCGACTGGAATAGGTGCGCCATATCGGAGCTGGTATTGTGTTTCGGTACATCCGCGAATGAGAGCTGAGAAAGCGCCTCGTCCCGCATTTGCTTCGGTTGCACCGCGCAGCCAAAGCACGGAAGAATCCGTGATCGATGCGCCATATTCATTCACGAGCCAATCTGCGAGTGTTTTGTAAATCTGCCAAAAGCCAATTTGGCCTGCCTCCGCTTGTGTGCGCATTTGCTCCAGTTGTTGGGTGCGAGCTTCAGAGATACGGATCATGGTTGTACTTTCTTGATAAGGCTACGGATTCGGGTGATTTCTTGGTTGATGGCAGGCCAGTCATTGGCATGTTTTGCATTGAAACGATAGTCTGCAAAGATGTCTGGCTCCCAGAATTCACCGCCTGAGCATGTGTTATTTTTTTGTTCCACTGCATCGTTGCGGCATGACATCGCGGGAGACCTGCCTGTGAAGCTATCTTTTTGCGCGATAGCGGTGTAATACGTGGGGTTGTGCAATTTACCTTGCGGGTCGTACAGCTTGACGACTTCCAACTCTGCGCTAGGCTTGCTGCGCTCAAGTCGATAGCCCTTGGTTTGCAGCTCTCGCCAATGCGTTTCAAACGCACTCTCGCGCTTCCACGGCTCTACCGCATTAGGCTCCGGCCAACCATTGCGGCCAGTTAGGAAGACATAAATGGTGATTTGATCTGCTTTGCCATCGCTGTTTATTTTTTGCATATCCGGCGGCATACCCATCGTATGGTTATACGGCCGCCCCTCCCACCATTGGAATCCAATTGCTCCGCGTTCACCATATCCTTTTGGCATGATGTACCAATTGCCATTGCGTTTGAAGAGTGTCTCTGTTTGTTGATTTCTCTTCGGCACCACATCACCATCACATTGATTGTCCAAACAATGCCGCCGTTGAATCTCTGCAGCTCTTGCCTGCCGCTCTTCCTTGTTTGGCCAGCAGGCAGTCAATGCCAACGCCGTTGTCAGCAGCACCAGATTAAAGAACGCGCGATTGAATATCTTCATATGCGCACTCCTTGCCCGGCTCCTGCCATGATCACATCGCCTCTTTCTCCGGCTTGGCCAGGCTCAAACAAATAGTTGTAGCCCACACCTGTCGCGTAGCCGGCCTGCGGTCTCATATTGGCTGCCCAGTTGTGTGGTGTCCACTGTCCATTTACAGCTCGGGTATGCGGGATGAGCCCGCTTTTTTGCTTGAAATTCATGGGTTTGTGTCCTTGTTGACGGATATTTTTGGTTAATTTGCAAATGAGGTGCGTGCAGCCCCGGTATTTCTGACAGTGGATAGCGCAATCGAGCAATTCAGGCGTGGTTTGCCCACCAAGCTGCTGGACACTGCTTGTCGGCTGTAGGTGGGCAGCGCTGTTAGCGTCAGCATTGCCATTGCACTCCGCTGAGTTGGCCGCTCCAGCCCGTCCACCAAATTGGATCGAGTGGAGCATTCTTATTGGGGGTTTTTAAATATTGCGGCTTTTGCTGTTGCCACACTTCTTGTGGGGATTGATAGCCCAAATGCTGGTGCAAGCGAATGTTGTTGTACCAATGCTTGAATGCATCGAGCAGGGTTTGCAAATGTTCGGCGCTTTGAATATGAACTTGGTTGAGCTGCTCTTTGAGTGTGCCAAAAAGACGCTCGATTCGCCCGTTTTGCCATGGGCAATGCAGATCAGAGCGCTGGTGGCGGATGCCTGCTTGATTGAGCGCTGCAAGCCATGTGGGGCTTGTGAAACAACTTTCATTATCCGTGCGGATGCAGCGCGATGCGCCGTGTTGGGCAACGGTTTGCTGGATATGGATGACCAAATGGGCGCTGTATTTGCTCGTAACGATCAGGCTGAGCAGCTTGCGACTGCCGTGGTCAATGATGCCAAAAATGAAATGCAATTGACCTGCAAGATCGTATTTTCCAGTGATATCAGCACCCCAAGCGTGGTTGATGCGGCTGATACCGGGAATGCGGTGCCGAATGCCTTGACGCAACTTGAGCAACGCGCTCTGGTTGATGCGCAGCACATTGGCGACATGGGTTTTGCTAATGGTGATGCGCTTTGGCTGAGTTGACTTACGCTGTGCCTGTAAGCGGTTAAAAGTCGCAGCGATTTTTCGTACGCCCGTGCCATGCGGCATCAGGACTTTGAGGCGGAGTATTTCGTGCTGCACCCATTCTGGCTTGGCTTGCGAATGGCCTTGCTTGCACTGTGCGCGACGACGAAAGACTTGCAATGGCTTCGAAGGCGCAGGCTTGGCGCGCAGTGCATGCCGAATCAATATTGTTAAATGTATGAGCAGTGCAAGGATCATGTTTATCTCTCCCTACCCGCCTCTTGCGTGGCTTTGCTCACGGGGCTGAGCAGATACTCCAGCACGGTGCGGCGGCCTTGGTGGATTTCGGCGGTGATTTGCATGCCCGCACCCGCAGCCAAGCGCTGGCCGCTGGTGGGCGCGGTGAGGTGCTGCTGGGCGAGCTGGATACGGGCTTTAAAAATAGCTTGGGCGGGTGCAGCGCCAATGCCTTGCTGCGCTGCTTGCTCAGTGGCATCAGCGCTGACGTGGATCACCTTGCCTTGCAGCAGCCCATATTTTTGAAAAGGAAACGCAGCGAGCTTGACTTGGGCGCTCTGGCCAGGCTGCACAAAGCCAATATCTTCATTGCGAATCATCACATCAGCAAATAGCGGCTCGCCCAGCGGCACGAGCGTGAGCAAGACGCTGCTGGGCTGGACGACTGCGCCTTCGGTGGTGGTGGCCAGATCTTTCACGGTGCCGGCCTGCGGGGCGCGCAGCTCCATGAGGCCTTCGCGGTAGGTGTTTTTCTCAAGATTGGGGCGCAATTGCTCGATCTTGGCGCGCACTTCGCTCAGCTCTTTTTGTAGCTCGCTGGCGGCATTGCTTTGGATTTGCTGAATGCGCTTTTGCTGTGCCTCAATCGTGGCGGCCAGTGCCTTGACGCTTTCGCGCTGAGCATCTAAATCTTTGGTTTTTTCGAGGGCTTCGCGCTGCTTTTCTGCGGCAGCTAGCTGTCCAACAAAACCTTCTTTTTCAAGCTGTTGATACGACTGGGCTGATTTTTGATAGCTAGGCAGGGTTTGCTGGAGCTTGGATTGTGTCTCCAACGCGCTTTTGTATTCACCTTGGGCTTTGGCCAGCAAGGAGGTTTCTTGGCTGATGGCATCTTGCTGGGCTTTGCGCCGCGCAAAAAGCTGGGCTTGCACTTGGGCAAATAGCGCAGGCTCGTCACTGGCTTTGATAAGAAAGGGGCTTTGCCCCAGCTCGGTCATGATACGCCGCTCTTGCATGCGCTGCTGCGCAAGCTCTTGGGCAACACCAGCTTTATCGGCCCGGGCCAAGGTGGTATCGAGCCGAAGCAGCACTTGGCCAGCTTGCACGGCCTCGCCTTCTTTGACCAAGATTTGCTTGACCACGCCGCCTTCTGCGGGCTGCACGATTTTGACGAGGCTTTGCGGCGCGAGCTTGCCCTCAGCGGTGGCCACAATATCGAGCTTGCCGAAAGCTGCCCAGATAAATAGCACCAAGGTGAGCGCGCAAACGATCCAGAGCACGAGGCGGCTGATACGCTCAGGGGCTTCGGTATGGATGAGGCGCAACGGGTCGTTAAACCGGCTGCGCAGCGCGCTAAGGCTGGGTAGAGGTGGATTTGCGGGTACAGGCTGGGCGCTGCTGGCTGCATCAGCCAGAGGCTGCGTAGCACCGGGCAGGTTAATCACGGTCATGAGGCTTCTCCCGTGGCTGGGCGGCTGGGCTGTATGCGCTGCATGCCCTCGGCAGTAAGCTGAAACAAGGTATCCACTTGCAGGCCACGTGGCAAGCCATGTGTGATGAAGAGCATGGTGACTTTGCCGCGCAGGCTGTTGATGGTTTTGGCAAACGATTCAGCCGTGGGCGCATCGAGCGCGCTGGTGGCTTCATCAAATATCAACACTTTGGGGCGCTTGAGCAAGGCGCGCGCAATGGCGATGCGCTGGCGCTGCCCGCCCGAGAGGCCCGCGCCGCGCTCACCGATTTCGGTTTGGTAGCCCTCGGGCAGCGCTTCAATCACCCCATTGACTTCAGCCAGCTTGCAAGCTGCGACGATTTGCTCAAAGCTGGCTTGCGGACTGGCCATTTGCAGGTTGTCAAGGATCGTGCCGCTGAAAAGCGTGGTTTCTTGCGGCACCACGCCAAAATGGCTGCGCAACTCATTGGCGCTGAGGTGAGCAATATCCACGCCATCAATCACGATGCGGCCTTCGCTGGGCTGATAAAAGCCTTGCATCAGCTTGGCCAGCGTGCTTTTGCCGCAGCCTGATGGCCCCATGATGGCAATCGTTTGCCCGGCGGGGAGCTGGGCGCTGAGGTTTTGATACAGCAGCGGAAGCTTATCGCTATACCGGAAGGCGAGATTCTCAAATTCAATGCGTCCGTGGCCGGCTTGCAAGCGCTTGGGTTGCAGGCTGTAGGGCTCGGTGGGCACATTCATCAAATCGCCTAATCGATCCACCGACAGCTTGGCTTGCTGAAATTGCTGCCACAAGCCCACCATACGCAGCATGGGCTGGGAGACGCGGCTGGCAAACATTTGAAAGGCCACGAGCATGCCAATGGTAAAAGCTTCGCCACTCATCACCATCCATGCGCCCACGCCGAGCACGAGCAGCGTCATGATTTGCTCCAGCATTTGGGCGAGGCTGTTGTAGCTATTGGCCAATTGCTTGGTGGCATAGCCTGCGGCCAGATAAGTGGCTAAATAGCCCCGGTAGCGGCTGGCGAGCTGAGGCTCTAGTTGCAGAGATTTCACGGTCTCCAACCCGCCCACATATTCTGTGACGAAGGCTTGATTGCGCGCGCCGAGCTGGAATTGCTCTTGCAAGCGGCGCTGAAAAATGGGCGCCACCAAAAAACTGAGCAAGGCTACCACCCCCATGATGCCGAGCACGATGGCAGTGAGCGTAACGCTGTAGTACAGCATGATGGCCACGAAGATTAGCAAGAAGGGAAAATCCAAAATCAGGGTCACTGCCGTGCTGGCAATGAATTCGCGAATCGTCTCTACGCCATGCAGCCGCGCAGAGATGACGCCCGTCGGACGATGCTGAAAATACAGCGGGGGCAGCTTGAAGAGCCTTTCGAAAACTGCCGTGCCTAAAACGGCATCCACCCGGTTGCCGGTGTGCAAAACAAGATATTGCCTCAGCCAACTGAGCACGGTGGTGAACACGATGAAAACTGCCATGCCGATCAGCACGACAACCAGCGTGCTTTGCGTGCGATGAACGATGACTTTATCGATAATGGTTTGCGTAAACAGCGGCGTGGCCAAAGCGAGCAACTGAATAACCAGCGAGGCCAGTAATATCTCTTGCCACAGGCGCTTGTGGCGTAGCAGCTCAGGCACAAACCAACTAAAACCAAAGCGGCGCGATTGGGCTTCGAGAATGGCACTATCAGGGTCTGAGCCGGCTTCGACGCGGGTGGTCAGCAGCAAACCTTGCTCATGCGCCAGAGCGCCATAAAAAGCATCCAAGGGCATGGCCTGCGCCATGGCTTGGCCGGGCTGGATCAGGAGAACTTGCTGATCATCAGCTTGGAGCAATAAAGCGGGAGAGCTAGTGTTGTTTGGAGAGGCAGCATTGAGCCACACTAATTGAGGGAAAGTGTTTTTTTGAAGTGATTTGCGTTTGATTGGCCGTGCTTTTGTATCAATGCCCAGCCCCGCGAGGGCTTGAACAAGTGCGCCTGCATCATGCGGCGGTGCAAATTGCTGTTGAACGATATCCCGCTGGAAAGGACGCTGGAGCAAGGCGCAACTGGCTTCCACGCACCAAGAGAACTCCTCTGTTGATAAGCCTATTATCTGCATTAGTACTCCCACCCATTAAATTTGCAATTGCAAATCTGGCTATTGTTTCGAATATCAAAATTGATTAATTCAATAAACGATTCTGCACATATTTTTACAAGTGGTTATGTAGTACTACACAATTTCTTGTAAAAGAATGGAATTTTTACTTTAAGTTGCAATGGCTTATATGACCCACTTGGCAGCCAAACTGCTAAACAGACACAGACCAATGGGTTAAAAAATTGGATCGGAAAGACGACCTAAAAGGCAGTGAGCGTTACTCCAAACCCAGCTCAGCAATCTTGCGAGTGATCGTGTTGCGGCCAATGCCAAGCTTGACGGCTGCTTCGATGCGACGGCCCCGGGTGGTAGACAAGGCGGCTTGAATCAGGCGACTCTCAAACCGGCGGGTGAGCTCATCCCAAGTTGTACCGTCTTGCTTGGCTAAAAGCTGCAAGGCTTCTTGCTCAAGCGAGCTTTCCCAGTCGCCGTTGGCATGTGTAGGGGCGGTAGCTACGTTGGTGCGAGGCGTTGGAAGCTCTATAGAAAGGTTTTTTTCTTCATTTTTAGAAAGAAAAGCCTCACTAGCCGCCATAGAATATGCGTTATTAGCTATTGAATTAATAGCAATCTTAGCGGAGTGTGACTCCTCAGTCAAGTCGCCCAACACCTCAGGCGGCAAATCTTTCACATCAATCGTCTGCGCAGGTGCCATCACCGTGAGCCAATGGCACATGTTTTCCAGTTGGCGCACATTGCCGGGGAAATCAAATTGGCTGACTTTAGCGAGAGCGGCAACCGAGATGCGCTTGGGCTCTGCGCCAAGTTGCTTGGCGCTAACTTGCAGGAAATGCTTGATCAAATCGGCAATGTCTTCACGCCGCTCGCGCAAAGAGGGTAGGCGCAAACGAATCACATTGAGGCGGTGAAACAGATCTTCGCGGAAGCTACCATCTTTCACGCGCTGCTCTAAATTCTGATGCGTGGCTGCAATCACGCGCACATTGGATTTAACGGGACTGTGGCCGCCGACACGGTAAAAATGCCCATCGCTCAGCACCCGCAATAACCTCGTTTGTAAGTCAAAAGGCATATCGCCAATCTCATCGAGGAAGAGCGTGCCTCCATCGGCTTGCTCAAAGCGCCCTCGCCGCATCGTCTGCGCACCTGTGAAGGCACCGCGCTCATGGCCAAAGAGCTCAGATTCGAGTAAATCTTTCGGAATGGCCGCGGTGTTGATAGCAATGAACGAAGCATGAGCACGCGGCGAATGCTTATGCAGCGCCCGCGCCACCAGCTCTTTCCCAGAGCCTGATTCGCCAGTGATCAGCACGGTGACATTGCTTTGGCTGAGCTTGCCAATGGCGCGAAACACATCTTGCATGGCCGGCGCTTGACCCAGCATCTCCTGCTCCGACCCCTGCTTAGAAGCATCCAACGCCACTTCTTCGCGTTGGCTTTCATCGACTGCGCGGCCAATCAGCTCCACTGCTTTTGACACATCAAAAGGCTTGGGCAAGTACTCAAACGCACCTTTTTGGAAGGCGCTCACAGCGCTATCCAAATCAGAAAAGGCCGTCATGATGATGATCGGCAGATTAGGCACGAGCTCTTTGATTTTGGCGATCAAATCGAGCCCCGAGCCACCGGGCATGCGTATATCGCTGACCAGCACTTGCGGCATGGGCTCATCGGCGTCTGCTGCGTTTGCTTCCTTCAAAGCGGTGAGCACATCGCGTGAGTTAGTGAAGCTGCGGGTGGGCATATCTTCACGGGCTAAGGCTTTTTCCAGCACGAAGCGGATGGACTGATCGTCGTCAACAATCCAGATAGGTTTCATGCGGGTGTCCTCGAGTCCTGAAAAGCTTACAAAGCCAATGCGTTTATTTATGGCAATGGAATCGTGATTTTGAATTTTGTCTGTCCGGGCTGGCTTTCCACTTCGATCAAGCCTTCATGATGCTGCACGAAGGTTTGTGCCAAAGTGAGCCCGAGGCCAGAGCCGCCTTCTCGCCCGCTAACGAGCGGGTAGAAGATTCGATCTTTGATCTCGGGTGGAATGCCGGGCCCGTTGTCTTGAATATGCAATTCCAGTGCCAACCTATGGCGGCGCTTACCCAAAGTAACTTGCCGAGCAATCCGCGTGCGCAAAACAATTTGTGCATCGCCCTGAGCCATTCGCTCCGGCAGCACTTGCGCGGCGTTGTGTGCGATGTTAAGTACGGTTTGTATGAGTTGCTCTTTATCGCCTCGAAAATCGGGAATCGAGATGTCGTAATCACGCACCACCTTCAAGCCACGTGGAAACTCCGCGACGATCAGTGAGCGAACCCGCTCACACACCTCATGAATATTGACATCGCCAATTTCGCGCGGCTTTCGATGCGGCTCAAGCAGGCGATCCACTAAAGTTTGCAAGCGATCCGCCTCATGGATGATGACTTGGGTGTATTCGGTGAGACTTTTGGCTTTCTCCGAATCAGCCAGCTCCATCTCAAGGAGCTGAGCTGCGCCGCGAATGCCTCCAAGGGGATTTTTAATTTCGTGGGCGAGATTGCGGATTAGTTCTTTGTTGGCTAAGGCCTGCGTCACATTGCGCTCTTCGCGATCAAGCTTTTCTTGGGCTTCTTGTGGCAGCATTTCCACGATGACTTCATCAGCAGCCTCTGTTTGCGTGATGATGACATGCACAGGAATCAGCTCCATGGTCAGCGAGCCCCCCATGCTGGCGGACATGGGGCGAAGCAATGCGTTGTATCGCAGCGAGGCAAAAGCATTGGCTGCCACACCATCCAACGCAGCCTCCAGCGCTTTCGGCTCTATGAAATCTTTGCCTAAATTGCTGCCTTCAATGACTCGGCGTGATGTGCCCAGCGCATCTTCAAGAGCAGCGTTTGCATAGATCACCTTGCCACGCAAATCCACCACCGCTACTAGGCTGGAGAGCAAATCAAAGGCTTGAAAGCGAATGCGAGGCACTTTTTGAAACTCTCAGAAATGGAAAAGGGGCTTGGTAAGCCCCTCTATGGTAATGCGCGGCGGAGTTCTTTATCGGCTTGCAGAGCTGGGCTGCGAGCGCCCAATCTCACGCTTGATGCCTGCGATATCGCTGTCGTTGCGCCCAATTTGCGCTTTCATGTCGGCGATACGATCTAGGTATTTTTGGTTGTTGCGCATTTCATCGCCACGTTTTTCTGGCTCACCATTGTTGAAATCTTTCAGTAGCTCTGCCTGCTTGGCCTCTACCTTTCTCAACTCAGATTCAAGAATGGCGCGGGCATCGCTATCGCGGTTGCGTTGTTCAGCGGTATCGATACGGCTGGGAGATGGCGCTGCAGATCCAGAGGAAGTTGCGGAAGCGATGCGGACATCGCCACTTCCAGCGGAAGGCGTGCGAGCCTTGGGCGCAGAAACGATGGTGAGATTGCCGCCTTCCACCAATTTGCAGCCACGCTCTGCAGCGGTCGAGGCGTTGTTGGTGTATTCATTGCCCGTACAGCGATAAATGCGATCTTGGGCAAAAATATTTGCGCAGAACAATGCAGCAGCACTCACTACAAAAACATGAGCACTCAGAGCAGATTTAACAAGGGCTAGGGGCATAAAACACTTAAAACTCGTCATAAACGGCTCCAAGATTTCTAAAAATCAAATTTTGAACCAAGAGTTGCAGTATGAAGCAATTTCTCAAAAATCGCAAATAAGTTGTTGTCAGAAAACGAGTTTTCATGAAAAAAGGACGGTAAATACCGTCCTTTTTTAGTCACACTGGAACGAATTACAGTGAATAGTACATGTCAAACTCGATCGGATGAGTCGTCATGCGGAAACGCGTGACTTCTTGCATTTTGAGTTCGATGTAAGCATCGATCATGCTGTCGGAGAACACACCGCCTTTGGTCAAGAAGCCGCGGCCTTTGTCCAAATAATCGAGCGCTTGATCCAAGCTGTGGCAGACGGTCGGCACTTTTGCATCTTCCTCTGGAGGCAAATGGTAGAGATCCTTCGTGGCGGCTTCGCCCGGATGGATTTTATTTTCCACGCCATCCAAACCAGCCATCAGCAAGGCTGCGAAGCCAAGATAAGGGTTCATCAATGGATCTGGGAAGCGCGCCTCGATGCGGCGGCCTTTGTCTGATGGCACGTGCGGAATACGGATCGAAGCTGAGCGATTGCGGCTGGAATAAGCCAACTTTACAGGCGCTTCAAAGCCGGGAACCAAACGCTTGTAGCTGTTGGTACCAGGATTTGTGATCGCGTTCAATGCGCGAGCGTGCTTGATGATGCCGCCGATGTAGTACAGCGCGAAATCAGACAAACCTGCATAGCCGTTACCAGCAAACAGATTCTTGCCATCTTTCCAGACCGACTGGTGCACGTGCATGCCGGAGCCGTTATCGCCAACGAGCGGCTTGGGCATGAAGGTGGCGGTTTTGCCATAGGCATTGGCCACGTTCCACACCACATATTTCATCAACTGCGTCCAGTCAGCGCGCTCAACGAGCGTGCTGAAGCGTGTGCCGATTTCGTTTTGGCCAGCGCCAGCGACTTCATGATGGAACACTTCAACCGGGATACCCAGCGATTCAAGAATCAGCGACATTTCAGCGCGCATGTCTTGCGTGCTGTCAACGGGGGGGACTGGAAAGTAGCCGCCTTTGACCGTGGGGCGATGGCCTTTGTTGCCGCCTTCGATTTTCTTGCCGGTATTCCAGGGTGCTTCGTATTCGTCGACCTTGACGAACGAGCCGCTCATGTCGGAGCCCCAACGCACGTCGTCAAAAATGAAGAATTCTGGCTCGGGGCCGAAATAGGCTGTGTCGCCCATGCCAGAAGCCTTGAGATAGGCTTCTGCGCGCTTGGCAATCGAGCGTGGATCACGGTCGTAAGCCTTGCCATCACCGGGTTCGAGCACATCGCAGCTCATGATCATCGTCGTCTCTTCAAAGAAGGGGTCGATGTTGGCTGTATTCGGGTCAGGCATCAAAAGCATGTCGGAGGCTTCAATGCCTTTCCAACCGGCGATTGAAGAGCCATCAAATGCGTGGCCGTCTTTGAATTTGCCTTCGTCAAAGTGCGAAACGGGCACGGTCACGTGCTGCTCTTTGCCTTTGGTATCGGTGAAACGGAAATCAACGAATTTCACTTCGTTTTCTTTCACCATCTTGAGTACGTCTGCGACGGTCTTGGCCATCAAATGCTCCTAGTAGGTTGGATGAAAATTATTCGAGACTCATGCTCTAACATCTCCATGCACAAGTCGTGCCACAGATCAGTGCATGAACACTTTCGCGTTAGGCATGATTGTGCTCGATTTTTAGTGGACTTTATGGCCGGAAGAATGTGCAAACCACGTACGATTTACACAGCTCAGAATCTTAAGCGCACCAAAAGCGCATATGCATTAATTTGGTGCATTAAATTTTTGCACAATTTTGGGGCGTAAGTGACTTGACTTGAATGTCAAGCAGCGCGTAAAGGCACCGCTTGGTTTAGCGCCAAAAGCCGCAAAAGCCCTGCTATGCGTTGCGCAGTTGACATTGCATCAGCCTCAAACATCTTGATAAAGTCATCTCTCGCCAAGACTGCTGCACGCGTGTGTGTAACCGCTGATTGGAACTGACTTCTTTTGTGAGGTGCTCGCCCGGGAGAAAGGTTTTAATGAGCTCAACGCGGCGACGCGTTGAGCGATGGCCTCAGGCATGCCCTGAAACGCTCCTGCGCTACGCAACAGCAGTGCGACTTGTTGAATTTCGGGATCTGTGAGCATACTTTTTTCTTACTTTCACACAGCATTATGTGCCTGTATACCCGGAATAAGCTGCAATCGAAAGTTTTTGGTATGTGCCGCCAACGAGAGGGAGCATGAAAAATCAAAAAGGGAAAAACCGAGGGGAAACCTTCTCGTATGTGGTCTCAAAAGTGACTGCAAACGTGAGGTAAGCACCTAGATTGGCGTTTGCTGAACGAATGTACAAAATATTAGCCAACTTATCTTAGAGAATGCCAGCATGGTTGCACGTCACCCCACGACCCGCCTTAGCTTCTTGCCCCGAAATGAATCGATCAAAAACACACAACACCTCAGCTACACATGAGTTTACCGCTCCGAGCATGGGTTTGCTAGCCCTAGAATGGCGGGCTTTTTGGGAATTTGCCGCAGTCGTCCCGGCCTGGCCTGCACTGCAACAGGCACGAAGTGGCGATGGGCATTCGGTGATTGTGATTCCAGGCTTGGCTGCAAGCGACACATCCACTTCGCCTTTGCGCAAGTATTTATCGGGTCGCGGCTATGACGTGACGGGCTGGCAGCAAGGCAGCAATTTCGGGCCGCGCGCTGGTGTCTTAGATGCAATTTTGCGTATGCTTGAAGAGACATCTTCGGCATCTGGTCGCAAAGTCAGCTTGGTGGGCTGGAGTCTGGGGGGCGTGTTTGCACGCGAAATCGCCAAGCAGATGCCACAGTGTGTCCGCTGCGTGATTACACTGGGTACACCCTTTTCTGGCAATCCTCGCTCCACCCATGCTTGGCGTCTGTACGAGATGGTCAGTGGCCGCAAAATTGAGCGAGAAGCAGATCACTTCGAGCTGCAAAAAGCGCCCCCCGTGCCGACGACGAGTCTCTATTCCAAGACAGATGGCATCGTCGCATGGCAAGGCAGCATTCAAAGCGCAGCGCCTTCACTGGGGCACAAGCAAACAGAGAACATTGAGGTGCTGGCCAGCCATTTCGGCATTGGCCTTAATCCGAGCGCTTGGTGGGCTGTGGCGGATCGTTTGGCACAGCCTGAGGGGCAATGGAAACCGTTTTGCACACCCAAAATGCTCGGGCTAGGGGGCATCGTTTTTCCTAGAAATTCCGACTAAAAACGACCGATAGCCGGCATCGCTATTGCGTGAGCTGCTATCAATTTTGTAGTTACTCTATCCTCGCAAGAACTCGTCAGCGGCGCCCAGCCCAGACATCGAACTCATCGCTTGCCCGAAGAGTTGCTCCTTGAGCCAAGCCGTGCTGATACGCGCTACGCGCTCGTGATGCGCCGCCTCTGCATCCAGCGTGATTTGCTCACGGCGAGCGAGAAATGTGCTGGGAATGCGCTTTTCGTTACCGCTAAATGTGAAATGGTCTGCGCCATCGAGCCAGAGCAAAGCCTTTTTGCCAGCCGGTAGAGCGTCGTACACCATTCGTCGGCTCTGTGGCGTTTCGCCGTTGTTGAGAATCTCGCCATCTAAGCTGCCAGTACACACCAAAAATGGGCGAGTGACAGAGGCCATCTCTTTGCGGCTTTGCGTTAAATCATTGTTGTTGCTGAGCGCCGGGCTGAATGCCACAAAGGCTTTAGGCTGTAGGTCGGTACCATTGTGGCCATTGCGCTGCCAGCCTGCTGTTAGCATCGTGGTGCGTGCGCCGAAGGAATGTCCGCTAACAGCCATTTTTTCTCTGGGCACAACGCCCCAAAGGCCAGCGCCAGATGCATGGCGGCGATTGATCTCGGCGATCGCAAAGCGAACATCATTCATTCTGGCAATCAACTGCTCTGGCGCCATCGCCGCACGTAGCGCTGAAAAGCCGCCTTTTAGGGCCGGCCCATCGCTGCCGGGGTGCTGCAAATGCAGGACCAATAAGCCAGCATCAGCCCAGGCTTTACCCCAGTAATCCCCGCCCTCTTTTTTGCCACCCAAACCATGAGAATGCACTATCACACCCATCGGCTTGCCGGCCGGCCAGCGCAGCAAAACCGGCAATTCGCGCGAACGCGCCGCATCCACCCACATCTCGTTTTCAGAAGCTGGCAACTTACTGGCTATTGCGCTGGGCCAGTGCGAGCCCAGCAACCCCGTGCCTAGGCTAAGCGCCAGCATACGACGACGCGAGACGACAGCTGGGAGGTCATTATCGATGGATGAATTCATGTCTAGGGCTTTCACTACTGCGCAAAGGACGGATGCATGGCTTACTTAACTCGAGTATCGCGCACTCGCCGACTACTGTCACGCTGCGCCAACAATGCTTCGCGCACAACAGCATCGCTTTTGAACTCTCCATCGGCAGCCAAGATAGCGAGCGTGTGCGCGCGTCAAACCGGCGCTTAGCTGCCCTGATCAAAGCACAAGGTGCATGCTGCTCATCCTTGGCATGCGTTGCTTGCTGTTCATGCTAGGTTGGCAAACTTGGTGGTTCCTTCATGAAACCAAACTTAGGTCAAACATGAAGTGCGCTGATGGGCAAATTGATTTAATCTATGTTTCAGTTTTAACGAGGAGTTTTCCATGAGTAACCTGAATCACAACGCTTCACGCCGCCACTTGATCGCAACAGCTGCCGCTCTGAGCGCAGCGGCTCTCACGCCGATGCTCGCGCAAGCCCAAGCTTTCCCCGTCAAGCAAATCAGTATGGTCGTCTCCTACCCCGCTGGTGGCGATACCGACGCCCTAGGCCGTTTGTTTGCAGAAAAGCTCGCCACCCGCATCGGCCAAAACGTCGTGGTGGAAAACAAACCCGGCGCCAGCGGTACGATTGGTAATGCCTTCGTCGCCAAAGCACCCGCTGATGGCTACACCCTTCTCATGACGCCGAGCACCATCTCTTCCGCGCTTCTCGTGCTCAAGCCCGGCACAGGCGGCGCATACGACACTGTGGGCGATTTCGAGCCCGTTTTTCACATGGGCACGCAGCAGCTTTTCCTCGTCGTCAACTCACAAACTGGCATTAAAAATGTCAAAGACCTGATCGCCGCTGCTAAGGCGGACAAAATCAAGACGTATGGCAGCCCCGGCAGCGGCAGCCCGATGCATATCTTGGGCGAAATGTTCAACAAAACCGTTGGTGTAAAAATCCAGCAAGTGCCGTATCGCGGCAGCGCGCCAGCGGTTGTCGATCTGATCGGCAATCACATCTCCTTCATGTACACCACACTAGGCCCTGTGCGCCAGCATATCGAGCGCGGCACACTCACCAACATCGCCGTGGCAGATGCCGTGCGCTCGCCTTTCGCACCCAATGTGCCCACATTGGAAGAGCAAGGCATTCGCGGCGCGAATCTCGGCGCTTGGCAGGGCATCATGGCGCCTAAAGGCACGCCACAGCGCACCATCGATATGCTCAACGTTCACTTCAACGACATCATGAAAATGCCCGATGTGCAGGCTCGCATGGGCCTAGCCACCACGGTGCCTACAGGCGGTGAGCCACGATATCTTGGTCGCACCCACGCCGCAGAATACGAACGCATGGCCAAGGTCATTGCAGAAATCGGTATCAAGGCTGACTAAGCATCAGTCAGAGCACACGCAGCATCCGCCTAGTTCGTGCGATAATTAGGGTAGCTGGAAACGTGACCGAGTGGCCGAAGGTGCTCCCCTGCTAAGGGAGTATGGGGTGTTGAGCCTCATCAAGGGTTCGAATCCCTTCGTTTCCGCCAGCACATTGAAAAGCCCGTTTGATTCATCAAACGGGCTTTTTTACGCCTACTCGCCTCGAGTGCGTCAGCCGGAGGCCAAAAGCGCCAGCATGGCTACTTCGTCGAGAACGGTAATGCCCAGCTCGGTTGCTTTTTCAAGCTTGCTGCCAGCATCTGCGCCCGCCACGACGTAGCTGGTTTTCTTGCTCACACTGCCCGAGACTTTTGCCCCGAGAGCCTCCAACATATCTTTGGCTTGATCACGGCTGAGCGTGGGGAAGGTACCTGTGAGCACGAAGGTTTTGCCAGCGAGGGTTTGAGGCGCACGTTCGACTCTCTCGCCCTCTTCCCAAGCGATGCCGACAGCACGCAACTGCTGCATCACCTCGCGGTTGTGCGGCTGTGCAAAGAAGGTATGCAGGCTGTGGGCGACGATGGGGCCGACGTCGTTGACCTCTAGGAGTTGCTCCTCGGTGGCATCCATGATCGCATCTAAACTGCCGAAATGCTTGGCCATCTCTTTGGCTGTAGCTTCACCGATTTGGCGGATGCCTAGACCATAGAGAAAGCGCGGCAAGGTTGTTTGCTTAGATTTTTCAAGAGCAGCGAGTATGTTTTGTGCAGACTTATCGGCCATTCGGTCTAAGGTGGCAAGCGATGTGAGGCCAAGGCGATACACATCTGGTAAGGTTTTGATCACGCCTGTATCGACGAGTTGATCGACCAATTTGTCACCCAAGCCCTCAATATCCAAAGCGCGGCGCCCTGCAAAATGCAAAATCGCTTGCTTGCGCTGTGCGGGGCAAAATAAGCCACCAGTGCACCGCCAATCCGCTTCGTCTGGCTCTTTGGCAATGGCAGATTGGCATTCGGGGCATTGCCCTGACAGACGCTTGTAGATGTTGAGCGGTTCGCCGATAGCATCGGGGCGCTTATCAAGCACCACGCTCACCACCTCGGGAATCACATCCCCCGCGCGGCGAACGATCACCGTGTCGCCCACTCTCACATCTTTGCGCTGCGCCTCGCCTTCGTTGTGCAGCGTGGCATTCGTCACTGTCACCCCGCCCACGAAAACGGGTGAGAGCTTGGCCACGGGCGTGAGCTTACCTGTGCGCCCGACTTGAATGTCTATCGCTAGCACGGTTGTCATCTGCTCTTGGGCTGGATACTTGTGCGCCACAGCCCAGCGTGGTTCGCGAGTGACGAAGCCTAGACGCTTTTGCAGCGCAAAGCTGCTGACCTTGTACACGACGCCATCAATATCAAAAGGCAGCTTGTCGCGTTCAGATGCAATACGCTGGTGATACGCTATTAATTCAGTAGCGCCTCGCGCAATAGATGTGCCGGCTGAGACAGGAAAACCCCAAGATTTCAGAGTTTGCAGGGCTTGCCAGTGCGTCTCCAATACTGGGCCGCCCTCAGAGGGGGGCGTGAGCTCGCCCAAGCTGTACGCGAAGAAGCTCAAAGGGCGCTGGGCAGCAATTTTTGAATCGAGCTGGCGCACTGCACCTGCTGCCGCATTGCGCGGATTCACAAAGGTTTTCTCGCCCTTCATGCCCGCTGCGATTTTGCCGCGCTGGCGCTCATTCATCGCTTCAAATTCATCGCGCCGCATATACACCTCGCCGCGCACTTCCAGCACAGGCGGGGCATCTTGCGGAAGCTTCAAAGGAATTTGATGAATCGTACGAATGTTGTGCGTCACATCCTCACCGCTCTCGCCATCGCCGCGCGTGGCCGCTTGCACGAGGATACGGTTTTCGTAACGCAGGCTCATGGCCAAGCCGTCGAATTTCAGCTCAGCCACATATTCGACGGGCGGCGCATCGTCAGCGAGTTCCAGCTCCCTACGAATGCGCGCATCAAAGGCCTTTGCCCCACTGGCCTCAGTATCCGTTTCGGTGCGAATCGAGAGCATTGGGATCGCATGCCGCACGGTACGCAAACCATCCATCACCGCGCCGATCACGCGCTGCGTGGGGGAATCTGGCGTGAGAAGTTCGGGGTGTTGCTCTTCCAGAGCTTGCAAAAGCTTGAAGACGCGATCATATTCCGCATCGGGGATTTGCGGATCATCAAGCACGTAATACTGGTGCGCGTGGTGATGCAAGTAGGCATGCATTGCATCACGTCGCGCTGCTGGCGATGCAGTTAAGTCATCTGCAATAGCTATTGAATTAGTAGCACTCCACGCATATTTCATGCCGACTACAGGCTTTTTTTCATCTGAAAAAAGATCAAAGGTGCTCATCTGAGCCTATCCAAGCGATCAACTGAACAAACGCCGCGACTGAGCTGAGCCTGCGGCCAGATCGCGGCTTTCTAGCGTGTCATAGAGCTGCTCAAGCTCAGCACCAATGGCATCCATCGCATCGCGCGTGATCATGCGGCCTTGTGCGTCAGAAATCAAGCCATCCATCGAAGCGGCCATGGCAATCGCCACATCGCGCAGGCGCGGATAAGGCCGCTCGCCACGATCAACCTGCGGCACATCGAGCGCTAGATCCAAGCTTCGTAAAGCAGATTGTTCAGGGTCATCAGAAAGCGCTGCTTGCGTATCGAAATTGAGCGAGAGAATGGGCGGCATGCCTTGCACGGATGCAGGAAGCACCATACGCCCAGCAATCGCGCCTGCCACAAAGCCCTGGCGTGCGGCATGCTGCTGCACATAGCCCGTACTCCAAGCCACATTCTTAGCGCGCAGCGTAAAGCCTAATTGTGCATCGTGGCTACTGGCAAATTGATCAAGCTCACGTGCACGCAGCACTTCGTCATGCATCTCTGGAAATTCTGCCACGCCGCCTAAAGCATCAGCAAAAGTTTGTACTTTTTGTACGAATTCAGAAAATTCAATCTCATTCAAAGCCCCCGTGCGGCTTGCAAGCTGCACGCCGGCCTGCATGGCCGTATAACGCTCGCCTGCGCGTGGGCTTTCCCATTCGCCTTCCATGCTCAGGCCCTCAATGGCAAAAGACTTGCTGCCGACACGGCGTGTGGCGGGAAGTGCGACTAAAGCCGCTTCGCCAGATATTGGTTCATCCAAAGTGATTTGCGCGGTCGCATCGATCAAAGCATCTAAGGCAGGCTTTCTATCCACCACCCAATTGGCTCCAAGCGGGATCAAATTGGATTCAAAATCATTGTTCAGCTTGGATGCCAGTGGTTGCTCAAAGCCTTCGGCATCAAAGCCGGGCTCGGTACGGTCTTTTGCCGCTGGTTCAACAGGTTGAGGCTCAGGCTGCGCAACGCGGGGTGCGTTGCGCCGCTGACTCCAAGCGCTGTGCGCTACGAGGCCGGCAAGCACAAGGCCGCCCAGAACGGCTAATCCAAGTGTGAGATTGTTCAAGCTGTCTCCGCAATCTTGGTCGCCGCTTCCATATCTACCGCCACAATCCTAGACACGCCCTGCTCCTGCATCGTCACACCAATGAGTTGCTCGGCCATTTCCATGGCGATCTTGTTGTGGCTGATGAAGAGAAATTGGGTGCCCTTCTTGCTCATAGAGGCCACTAATTTGGAATAGCGCTCAGTGTTCGCGTCATCAAGCGGCGCATCCACCTCATCGAGCAAACAGAAAGGCGCGGGATTGAGCATAAAGATGGCGAATACGAGCGCAATCGCCGTGAGCGCCTTCTCGCCGCCGGACAGCAAATGAATCGTCTGGTTTTTCTTGCCAGGAGGCTGCGCCATCACCTGCACGCCAGAATCCAAAATCTCATCGCCTGTCATCATCAGCTTGGCATTGCCGCCGCCAAAGAGCTCAGGGAACATTTTTCCGAAATGCTCATTCACGGTGTTAAATGTGCCTTGCAGCAGCTCGCGCGTCTCGCCGTCGATCTTCACAATCGCGTCTTGTAGGGTGTTGATCGCTTCTGTCAAATCGGCCATTTGTGCGTCGAGAAACGTCTTGCGCTCGCGCGAGGCGGTGAGTTCTTCCAAAGCGGCTAAGTTGACCGCGCCGAGCGCATTCACATCGCGCTGGAATTGATCGATGCTACCTTGGAGGCCAGACAGCTTCACATTCCCCTCCACGATGCTCTTGGCCAGCGCTTCTAAATCGGCATTGGCTTGCGTGAGTTGCTCTGTGTATTGCTCCAAGCCGATGCGAGCAGCCTGCTCTTTAAGCTGGAAATCTGTGATGCGCTGGCGCAGGGGATCCAGCTCGCGCTCTAACTGCAAACGGCGCTCATCGCTGGCTCGCAGCTTGGAAGTCAAGTCGTCGTACTCACTGCGCTTTGCACCCAAGGTTTGCTCGCGCTGCATCTTGACTGACAGCGCACTTTGCAAGCCGGCTTGGGCAGCCACGTCAGACAGACGCTGCAATTCTTCGCCAGCGCGGCTGTTTTCTAAAGTGAGCGATGCCGCTTGCTGCGTAGCCGTTTCTATGGCGCGGGATAATTCGCCCTTTCGCGCTTCCATGCTGCGCAGGGTAAATGTGGCCTCTTGTGATTGACGCTCTAAGCCGCGCAATTGTTCGCGTGATTCAGCAAGTTTGCGCTCCGATTCGATCACGCGCTCATCAAGCTGCGCGTGGCGCTCTTGGCTGTCTGCGAGCTGCATATCGAGCTCTTCAAATGTCGCCTCTGCTGCGGCTTTGCGCTCAGCCAAATCCTGCAACTGATCATCGACTTCTTGCAGATCGCCGCTGAGCTGCTGGGCGCGAGCGCGGGTTTGCTCGGCCATTTGCGTCAGGCGCAAGGTTTCCACTTGCAGCTCATGCGCGCGCTGCGTGCCCTCTTGCGCTTGACGCCGCGCAACGCCAAGGCGCGCCGATGAATCGTTGTACTGCGCCTCCGCTTTGAGCTGCGCATTGCGGCTTTCTTCCACAATGAAGGCTTGAGCACGTAATTGTTTCTCAATATTTTCAATCTCTTGTGCGCGAGCGAGCAAACCCGCTTGCTCGGAATCTTGCGCATAAAAGCTCACGCTGTAAGCGCTGACGCAATGGCCGCTCTTGACGTAAATGACTTCACCCGCTTGCAGCTTGTCGCGTGCAGCTAGCGCATCTTCCACGCTTTGCGCGGTGTAGCAGCCATGAAGCCAACTGCCAAGCAGTGCCTTTAAGCCCGCATCGTTCACACGCAACAGATCCACAAGTTTAGGAAGGCTTGAAGCTTTCTCTGGCGCAGCAGCTTGTGGCGGGCAGTAGAAAGCTAATTTTGCAGGTGGCGCATCTTGCGCAAACGCACGCACCGTCTCAAGCCTGCCCACCTCCAAGCTCATCATGCGCTCGCGCAGCGCGGCTTCCAGCGCTTGCTCCCAACCTTGTTCGATATGCAGCTTTGTCCACAGTGCTGCCAGCGAATCAAGCCCATGCTTTTGCAACCAGGGCTTGAGTTTGCCATCCGTCTTCACCTTGTCTTGCAAAGCTTTCAGCGCTTCGTTGCGAGCTGAGAGATCGGCATTCTTCGCTGATTCTTGATTGAGAGCGGTTTGTTTGGTGCGGCGGTCTTCATCCAATTGCGGCAAGCTATCTTGCAGCTCATGCAAGATAGCTTCGGCAACATCTTTGCCTTCGGTTGCCGTGGCGAGCTGCGCAGTTAAGTTCACAAGCCTCTGCTCATCTGGCGAGGCCAGTGCATTTTTATCCGCATGCAAGCGCTCCCGGCGCAGCGTCAGATTCCGACTTTGCTCTTCAATGTTGCGCTGATCCGCAGCCAACACTTGGATCTGCTGCTGCACTTGCCCTACAGCGCTACGCTGCTCATTGGCTTTGCCTTGTGCTGCGCGCAGCGCTTCTTCCAATTCAGGCAAGCTATTGGCCTGCTCTTCAAATTGCGCAGCCAGCAAAGCAGATTTCTCATCGTTTTCAAAGGCTTGCGCTGACAGCGTTTCAATCTCAGCACTCGATTCTTCTTTGCGCGACGCCCACATGAGCGATTGCTCTTTGATCTGCGAGAGGCGCTGCTCAATGCGCAAGCGCCCATCAACCACAAAACGAATCTCCGCTTCTAGCCTGCCCACATCGGCGCTGGCTTCATACAGCAAGCCTTGCGCTTGATTCACGCTATCGCCGGCGGTGTAATGCGCTTGGCGAATCGTCTCCAGCTCGCTTTCAATTTTTCGCAGATCCGCAATGCGTGACTCGAGTGCGTTTACCGCCGCGTCTTGGTCGCTTTTGACTTTGCCCTGCTCTTCCAGAGCATCCGCACGCTTTAAAAACCAAAGTTGCTGTTGCTTGAGGCTGATGCCTTCTTGCAGCGATTTGTATTTCCGCGCGACTTCAGCTTGCTTCTCCAGTTTTTCTAAATTCGCGTTCAACTCGCGCAAAATATCTTCCACGCGCGTCATGTTCTCACGCGTATCAGTCAACCGGTTTTCCGTCTCGCGCCGCCGCTCTTTGTATTTTGAAACACCCGCCGCCTCTTCCAAAAACAGACGCAGCTCTTCCGGGCGAGATTCAATGATGCGGCTAATCGTGCCTTGGCCAATAATGGCGTAAGCACGTGGGCCCAGACCTGTGCCCAAAAACACATCCTGCACATCTCGGCGACGCACGGGCTGATTGTTGATGTAATAGCTGCTTGTTCCATCTCGTGTGAGCACGCGCTTGACGGCGATCTCCAAAAACTGCGCCCACTGGCCACCGGCTCGGTGATCCTCGTTGCCGAAAACCAACTCCACGCTTGAGCGGCTCGATGCCTTGCGTGTTGTCGTGCCGTTAAAGATCACATCTTGCATCGATTCGCCACGCAGCTCAGACGCCCGGCTCTCGCCCAGCACCCAACGCACCGCATCCATGATGTTGGATTTGCCGCAACCATTGGGCCCGACCACGCCCACAAGCTGGCCGGGAAGCAGGAAATTGGTGGGCTCCGCGAAGGATTTGAAACCAGAAAGTTTGATCGAATTAAGACGCACGAGGAACCTGTGAAACCATTGTTTTTAGAGCGCCTTTGAACACAAGGCCTCATTGGCAAACAGAGATGTTACCTGAGTCAAATTGCTGAGTTTTTTTATTTCCGGTTCGGGAGTTGTAACTACTATCAATTTATGAGCGGTCCTCGTAGGCTTTATGCCGGCTATAGGCTCTTTTTGTGTACAAAATTGCCGGTATATCGGTGCGCTCTTAAATTGCGCGGTATCTGAGCTCTAGCAGGTGTTGCATGCTCCGAGCAGGCTAGGAGGCAAACGCCTCAGAGCCTTGTCTGGTCGCCGGTCTAGCCAAAGAGTAACGCTACGAATGCTACAAAATCAATAGCATTCCACGCAATGAATGCGCCGCCAATATGCCATTTTTAGCAAAAATCAATGCGACAAAGAAGCCGCGGCCTGAATGTCCGCCATCACGCGTGAATCGCGCTGCGCCAATGTCCAAAGTTGTGCGTCTTGATTCGCCAAACGCTGCACCTTGCGCCAATGCACAAAAGCACCTCGCATCTTGCGGACAGCCACAAGCATCGGATCCATCAGTAGCGCCATCGCGGCAAAGCCCAATGCCCACAAGGCAATCCACGCGGCAAACAAATGGCCATCCGTGATCGTTTCAATCACTTGGTTGGCCACGACCAACAGCGCCGCCACCAAAGCCATCACCAACATCGCTGCCAGACTACGTGAACTGTCCAAACGAAAACGACGACCCTTTAAAAAAGAAACTGCGTTTTCAACGCGCTCAACTCCCGAATGAGTGGTCGAATAATCAACGTGGACGAATTTGCTCATGACATGACCTCTGAAAGTGTTATCCAGTCACTGTGACTGAAGCGATGTGTCAATACTAGGGTTAGCACCAATAAATGTCTACTTTATATTAATGATAAATACTATTCATTAAAATGATAATAAAACATGACGAATCCATCTTTCAATTTCCGCACCCTCGATCTGAATTTACTGCGCATTTTGGATTGCGTGCTGACCGAGCGCAGCCTCACGCGCGCTGCGGCTCAATTAGCCATGACGCAGCCTGCTGTCAGCAATGCGATGAAGCGCCTGCGCGATGCGCTGGGAGACGATCTGGTGCAGCGCTGCGGCTTTGGCGTGCAGCCCACACCGCGCGCGCTGCTGCTTTGGCCCGCTGTGCGCGCCGCTTTACAAAGTCTCGAGCAAACGCTCAGCCCCGGGCAGTTTGATCCTGCCCATTCAGATACCACCTTCGTGCTCGCCATGGCAGACGCCACCGCTGCTGAGCTGATGCCCAGCTTGGTGGAGACCATCGAAAGCGATGCACCGGGCATATCCATGCGCGTGCTGCCACTGACAACGCGCGATCCGCGCCGCCTGCTTAGCACTGAGCAGATCGATTTAGCGGTGGGTCATTTCCCTGCTGTGTTGGCGGATATCACAGCGCAAGCGCAGGCTGGCCAAGCCATCGCCGGCTCAGGCGCTGAATTTTTTCATGATCGCCTGTACGACGGGCAATACGTCTGCGTGATGCGCAGCGGCCATCCATTGGCTAGAAAGCCCCAACTCAGCCTTGATCAGTTTTGCGCGGCTCATCATCTGCTGGTTAGCTTCTCAGGCCGCCCCTTTGGATTTGTGGACGAGGCGCTGGCCAGCCTGGCGCGCTCAAGGCGCATCGTACTCACGGTGAACCAATTCTTCACCGCCGGCCGCGTGGTTGCTCGCTCCAATTTGCTCACTGTGCTGCCTCGGCATTTCGTGCGCGTCGCCGATAGCGCCAATGAACTGGTGATCCGAGAACTCCCCTTTGATATGCCCATCGTTCATGTTGATAGCCTCTGGCATCGCAGAAGCAATGAGCAATCAGCGCATCGCTGGCTGAGGCAGCAGGTGGTTCAAGCCGCTGTGCAAGTGTTTGGGGATGAGGTTACAGCCCAAGCGTTGTAGATGGAAACGATGGCGCACTGAGGCAGAGCCACTGATTGCTCAGCTCGCGCAAATCCACTCGGCGCTTGGCCTCATAGCCTGCGACGCCTTTGCACAGAGCCGGCTGCAAGCGCTGCATCGCCCAATTGTCGCTGAGGATCAGGCTTGGAAATCCCTCATCGGAGGCAGTTGTGACGGCGCGGGCTTCGATGATATGGCTCCACTGCTTGCGCCAATTCACGAAGCGAGAATGTTTGGCGATCAGGCCATCAAAGCGTTTGGCAACCATGGTGAGCTTGCGGCCTGTGGCGCTCCATGCTTGCAGATCCGCCTCTACGCTGCGCTCGCCCAGCGGCCACTCTTCGTAGCTCAGATCAAACCAAACCATCTCACGCCAGCCTTCTTTTGCTGCAGTAGAAATGGCATCGCGGATGAGCTGATGAAAATCTGCGCGGCCTGAGAATGCACCTTCGAGCAAACACTTAGCTTTCTCTGGCGCACCCGCGGGCGCAGGGTTGGCATCATTGCCCATACAGCCATCCTTCTTTAGCAAACTCCCCTATAGCCGGCAGCAATGCTTCGCTGCCTGCTATTAATTCTGTAGCGGTAAGCTGCCGCTCATCGGCTAACTTGCGCAGCAGCTTAGCATCTGTGCCGGCGCATTTGAAGCTTTGGCCATTGATGAACATGTGGCGGGCGTCGTAGCTCATGCGCGTGGCGGCATGCAGCACCACTTTTGAATAGTTCTTAGGCAGACTGCCTTCTTCAAAATAAACACCGGCTTTGGGATCGGTGAGGTATTCGCCGATCAATTGCTCAATGAGTGTTTTGTCCGCCAGCGCTTTGCTCACGGCCTCTGCCGCAAAAGCCGTGAGCGCAGCAGGCAGCAGGCCGGGCTGGGCGGTGGCTTCTTGGGATTTGTCTTCGTAGAGTTTGGCGAGCCTGGGATCATCTTCCATGCCATCGGCAATTTCCTCTGCGATACGGTGCAGCAGCTCTCGCGCCAACTCGCCAGCCTTTGGGGCGCGAAAGCCAATCGAATAGGTTTGGCAGCCGGCGTCCAGCGCCACGCCGTCATGCGCATAGCGCGGTGGCAAATAGAGCATGTCGCCGGGCTCTAGGATGAATTCTTGATCTGCTTTGAAATTCTGCAAAATCTTCAGAGGCGCATCTGCCACCAGCGCTAAGTCTTTCTGCTTGGATATTTGCCACCGCCTGCGGCCAGCGGCTTGCAGCAAAAACACGTCGTAAGAATCAAAATGCGGCCCCACGCCGCCGCCCTCGCTGGCCAAAGAGATCATCACATCATCCAGCCGCGCATCGGGCACGAAACGAAATTGCTGCAGCAGCGTGTGCACAGCTGGCGCATGCACATCCATGCCTTGCACGAGCAGCGTCCAATCTTTTTTCTTGATCCCGGGCGGCTTTTCAATCGGCCCAGCCGTGAGCTTCCAGCCTTTGGCGGTGTGCTCTACCAAGCGAGATTCCACCTCATCATTGGCGGCAAAATCGAGCAGCGTTTTTTCATCCACCAAGAGCTTGAAATCCGGCACAGCAGCACGAATTAACAAGGGCTTCTTTTGCCAATATTGGTTCATAAACTGTTCTGGGCTGATGCCGCCCAGCAAGGCCAAGGGGAGTTTCACATTCATGGGACAATTCTGCCTGAAAGCCTTCCTTAAATCACGATACTCAATACGGAATGCCGGACGCAGAAGACGCAAAGGTTACGCAAAAGACGCAAAAAAGAGAAGAAAAGATAGTCAAAAAACTCATTAGGCTTTGATATCTTTTGGTATTCCTTCTGCGTAACCTTTGCGTCTTCTGCGTCCTGTATTTATCTTCGGTATTCTTCTATCTCCAAATAAACCATGTCCGACGAAAACCAACTCCACCACGTTTCCCCGCAATGCGTTGTCGCTCTCACGTGGGTGATGAAGGATACGCTTGGCGAGGAACTCGACTTGCTCGATGAGCCGACTGAATTTTTAGTCGGAGGCAATGATTTGCTGGCCAAGATTGAAGAAAACCTGATCGGTAAGGTGATTAACGAAATTGTGGAGTTCCAGCTTGAGCCGCAGGATGCCTTCGGCGATTACATCGAAAAGCTGGTCTACATCGCCCCGCGAGACAAATTTCCTGAGAAGTTAGAAGAAGGCATGCTCTTTGAAGGCCTGCCACCGGGCTGCGACCCCACAGCGCCGAAAGACATGTTCTTTCACGTCACGGATATTTACCCAGACCATGTGATCTTGGATGGCAACCATCCGCTGGCTGGCATCGCGCTGCGCCTTCGCATCAAGGTCGATGGCGCGCGAGAAGCCACGCTTGATGAAATCGGCAAAGGCTCTGCCGGCGTGGGATTCTTCAAGATGGATACCAGCAACTCGTACAGCCGTGATGACGCCGACCATCATCATCACGGCCATGCACACAAACATTTGCATTGAAATTTAAAGCCTTTTGACCATATAGCCGGCATAGAACGTGCTTAGAGCGCTATCAAATTATGAGTAAACCCTATGCCAGATAAAGCGCAAGCTGTAGGCTCACCACAGTCTCTCAGCGGTTTGATCCCGTTTCTCAAGCCCTATCTTGGCCGCATTGGCGCGGCTTTGCTCTTCCTCGTCCTCGCAGCAGTGGCTACGCTGGCCTTTCCGATTGCTTTGAAAGAATTGATCGATGGTGGCTTACAAGCTGGTGGCTCTGCAGCAGACAAAGGCGCGCAGCTGCTCGCGCTACGTGGGCATTTCTTCGATTTGTTTTTAGTGGCCGTGGCGCTGGGTTGCTTTAGTGCAGCGCGATTTTTTACGGTGAGCTGGTTGGGCGAGCGCATCACGGCCGATTTGCGCAATGCGGTCTATAGCAAGGTGCTGCGCCAATCGCCTGAATTTTTTGAAACAACGCAAACTGGCGAAGTCCTCTCTCGCCTGACAGCAGACACCACGCTGGTGCAAACCGTGGTGGGCTCATCGCTCTCGATGGGGCTGCGCAATGCAGTGATGGGTATCGGGGCATTGGCCGTGTTGGTTTGGACGAATCCGAAGGTGATGATCACCGTGCTGGGCATTTTGATTTTGATCGTGCTGCCTGTGCTGCTAGTGGGCAGGCGCGTGCGCAAGCTCTCCCGCGCCAGCCAAGATCGCGTGGCCGATTCGAGTGCGATTGCCGCTGAGGTGCTGAACGCGATTCCTGTGGTGCAGAGCTACACCGCGGAAGTGCGCGAATCGACTCGCTTCAACACATCCACAGACAATGCGTTCCGCGTGGCAATTCGTCGCTCCACGATGCGCGCAGCGATGGTGGCTTTCATCATCATCGCTACCTCCGCCGCCCTGCTCTGGGGTTTGTTTCAAGGCACGCAAGCCGTGGTGGCTGGCTCCATCACTGCGGGGCACTTGGGGCAAACCGTCGTGTATGTGATCATCCTAGCCAGCGCGTTTGCCGTGCTCGGCGAGGTGTATGGCGATCTGCTGCGCGCAGCGGGTGCCACTGAGCGCCTGATGGAGCTGCTGCATGCGCCTGAGCGCATTGTTTCTAAGCTGAATAGGCCCGTAAATATCGATATAGCCGGCATAGAACCTGCCCAACCAGCTATTGAATTCATAGCAACCACCTTTCATTATCCTTCCCGCCCCGCCACGGCTTCAATGCAAAATTTCAGCCTCAAGGTGCTGCGCGGTGAAACGCTAGCTCTCGTAGGCGAGAGCGGCGCAGGCAAGACGACTGTGTTTCAACTTTTGCAGCGCTTCTATGAGCCACAAACAGGCAGCATCCAACTCTTTGGCACGCCTATTGATGATCTATCGTTGCAGGCGCTGCGCGATGCAATCGCCGTGGTGCCCCAAGATGCCGTGATTTTCTCAAGCAGCGCGTTAGAAAACATCCGCTATGGCCGGCCTAGTGCAAGCGATGAAGAAGTCAAGCGCGCCGCCACGGATGCCTTCGCTGATGACTTCATCAGCCAACTGCCTGAGGGCTATGGCACCTTCCTAGGCGAGCGGGGTGTGCGCCTCTCCGGCGGCCAAAAGCAGCGCATTTCCATCGCCCGGGCCATACTCAAAAACGCCCCCATCCTCCTGCTGGATGAAGCCACCAGCGCGCTCGACGCGCAAAGCGAGCAAATGGTGCAAGCCGCCCTAGAGCGCGCCATGCAAGGCCGCACCACATTAGTCATCGCGCATCGCTTGGCCACGATCCAAAAAGCAGACCGCATCATCGTCCTGCAAAAAGGCCAAATGGTAGAAAGCGGCACGCATGAAGCACTGGTTGCGCAAGGCGGCGTGTATGCGAGGTTGGCGGCGTTGCAGTTTCGCTCAAGCGCTTCAACGGCTGATTAACTGCTTGGCGCGTTGTCAAACTCACTGCTTGCGCCACCAACTCTCAAAGAAATTCAGACAAGCAATTTCGCGCCATCAATTTTTGAAGCGGCGCGATCAAACGTCCACAGTGGGCTTTCGCCAGCGATATGCGCCAGCGCGGTGTGCATGCAATCCGAAAAATCCGCGCTGCCTTTTTTGTAAAGCGCCAAGCCTATTTCAAAGGCGGATTCCGATTCAAACGAAAGCTCTGAAGTCGCAAGCAGGCTCGATAAAGTATGCGTCACCTCTTCTTTACTGAATTTAAAGTTGGAGCGCAGCACCCACTCCAACTCCAGAGCCACCGTGATCGGCACGAAAAGAGTTTCCCCAGCAGCAAGGGCGGCGCGTATGAGCTTTTGAACAGAGATAAGTTGCTTCGCATCACCGCGCACCAAAAAGCGCACGAGAATATTGGTATCAAGCGCAGCCATGAGCCAAGCAGTCAGCGCCAAGCATTCATCGATGCAATGCTAATTTTCTTGCCCTTAGGTGCCTTTAGCATCCCGGCAAGATCAAGAATAGATTTGTTCTTAGCCCGCACAATAATCGTGCCATCAGGCATCAAATTCCAAAGCAGTTTCGCACCCGCAGTCACGTGAAGCGCATCCCGAATAGGCTGCGGCACAGTGGTTTGACCTTTGATGGTGAGGGTGGATTCAGACATGTCAATTCCTTACTATTTTTCGATTGTAATGAATCGACGAACTGAATGCAAGGCAAAGGATATCCAACCAGCTCATCGAACAGCGGCCAGCGGCCAGCGGCAGGGCTTGGCGCAAGTAGTGAGCCCCGAGCTGGAAGCGCGGAGCTTTCACAGGCAACGCGCATCGCGCTTTAGCAAAAACGTGTTTGAGCGAAGCGAGTTGTTTTTGCGGCCTTTGAAAGCGAGCACTGCACATGCTTCCCGCGTGAAGCGGGTCGGGGCGGGCTTGCGCTAAGCCCTGTCGCTGGCCGCTGTTCCGCTAACACTGTTAGCGATTCACACGTTAATCCAGCTTAATCCCCAAATCCACAGCCAACTTAATCCACACCGGCACATCCCGCTCCCAATCCGCGCGCGTCTCTTTCAAATTCTTCGGCTTATTCGGAATCGCAAAAGTCTCGCGCAGTTGCGCGGCGCGTGGCGTGTTGCGCGCCATCAACCAGCACTTGTGAGAGCGCTTGCAACACGGCCTCGGGCGTGCCGCCGGGTGCCATCACAGGCAAAGCGCCTTCCAAGGTAACTAAGCGGCCTGCAATGCCCTGCTCTGTCAGCGTCGGCACATCGGGTAGCTTGGGTGAGCGATACGAGCCCGTCACGCCAATCGCTTTCACGCCGCGCGTCTGCACGGTGGCAAAGGATTGGTAGCTGCCAATGGCCACTTGCAATTGCCCGCCCGCCAAATCCACCCACATCGGCGCTTCGCCTCGGTAATTGATCGTTTGAATCTTCGTGCCTTCGTTGCGATTGGTTTGATCGGCCACCATCTGCGGATACGCGCCCGGCGCATAGCTGCCCATGTTGACTGGGTTTTGCTTGGCATATTGAATCAGCTCACGGAAAGTGTTCACCCCCAGCTTCTCTGGCACGGCCACAATCAGCGGGCCCGATGGGTAAGTGGCAATCGGCGTGAGATCTTTATCGAGGTTGTAAGGCAGCTTGCTGTAGAGCACGCGGTTTTGCCAAACGGTGCCCGAGGTCGTCATCAGCAAGGTGTAGCCATCAGCCGGCGATTTGGCCACTGCATCAATCGCAATAATCGCTCCGGCGCCGGGCTTGTTGTCCACAATCGCTTGGATGCCAAATTTCGCAGTGAGCTGCTCAGCGAAAAGCCGCGCATAAGCATCCGTGAGCCCGCCGGGCGGGAAGGCAACGATGATGCGGATCGGCTTGGCTGGCCATTTGGGCTGCTGCGCGATGGCGCTGGGCAATGCGAGCGAAGCAGCGGCCAAGCCACCTGCAGTGAGTAATTTGCGACGTGGGAAAAGTGGGAGTTGAGTCATGCTGCGGCCTCATGAAATCTTAAAGAGTTCACGATACAAGATTCGCTCGCAAATACTCCCCCGGCAAACCCTGACGCGGTAACTTGAGCGACGTATTCACTCTACAAATCTGCAAACTTTCATCCACTCAATAGCAAACAGTTGCTTCAAAATAGATAGCAAACTACTAAGCCCTGATCCGTGCAAGATACTCAAAAAGCGTTAAAAATCGTTGGCAACAGGGCTTGCGCTAAGCCCTGTTGCTGGCCGCTGTCTACCCAAGCAGCTGAGCGAAACTCACCCCTGCGCAGCCACCCGCTCAGCCTTGCTCTGCAACTTATTCAGCGCAGAAAGATAAGCCTTGGCAGAGGCGACGACGATATCTGGGTCTGCGCCGACGCCGTTGACGATGCGGCCGCTGTTTTGCAGCCGCACCGTCACTTCGCCCTGTGACTCGGTCGATCCGCTTATGGCGTTGACCGAATACAGCACCATCTCAGCGCCGCTTTTGACGTGCGCCTCAATAGCCTTGAGCGAGGCATCCACCGGCCCATTGCCGCTAGACTCTCCGCGAATCTCTTTGCCGCCCACCGTGATGACGATGGATGCATACGGCTTCTCACCGGTTTCACTGCGTTGGGAGAGCGAGATAAAACCGAAATGCTCTTTCTCTGCCGTGACGGCTTCATCGCTCACGAGCGCGAGGATGTCTTCATCAAAAATCTCAGATTTTTTATCGGCCAATTCTTTGAAGGCCATGAAGGCGGTATTCATTTCACCTTCAGATTCCAAGATCACGCCCAAATCTTGCAAGCGCTGCTTGAAAGCATTGCGGCCAGAGAGCTTGCCCAAGACGATTTTGTTGGCGCTCCAGCCTACATCTTCTGCACGCATGATTTCGTAGGTGTCGCGCGCTTTCAATACACCGTCTTGGTGAATGCCGCTGGCATGCGCAAAGGCATTTGCGCCCACCACGGCTTTATTCGGCTGGACGACGAAGCCCGTGGTTTGGCTGACCATTTTGCTGGCGGAGAGGATTTGCACCGTGTCGATACCCATGGTGAGGTTGAAATAATCTTTGCGCGTTTTCACGGCCATGACTACTTCTTCCAAGCTGCAATTGCCTGCGCGCTCGCCTAAGCCGTTGATCGTGCATTCCACCTGGCGCGCACCGCCGATTTTTACGCCCGCCAAGCTGTTGGCCACCGCCATGCCCAGATCATTGTGGCAATGCACACTCCAAATGGCTTTGTCTGAATTGGGCACACGCTCACGCAATGTTTTGATGAAGTTGCCGTAGAGCTCGGGGATTGCGTAGCCCACGGTATCGGGAATGTTTAGCGTGGTCGCGCCTTCTTTGATCACGGCTTCCAACACGCGGCAGAGAAAATCCATATCGCTGCGGTAGCCGTCTTCGGGGGAAAATTCAATGTCTTCGCACAGGTTGCGCGCAAAGCGCACGGATTGCTTGGCTTGCTCAAACACTTGATCCGGCGTCATGCGCAGCTTTTTTTCCATGTGCAAAGGGCTGGTGGCGATAAAGGTGTGGATGCGGGCACGGTTTGCGCCTTTGAGCGCCGCAGCAGCTTGGGAAATATCGCGGTCATTCGCTCTAGCCAGTGAGCAGACGGTGGAATCTTTGATCGCTTCACCAATTGCTTTGACGCATTCAAAATCACCATTGGAGCTGGCTGCAAAGCCCGCCTCAATCACGTCCACCTTCAACCGCTCCAATTGGCGGGCAATGCGCAACTTCTCATCTTTCGTCATCGAAGCACCGGGAGATTGCTCGCCATCACGCAGCGTGGTGTCAAAAATGATCAATTTTTCTGGCGAGGTGTCGACTGTGCTCATGGTGTGCTCCGAAAAGAGAATAAAAACGAAGGAGGAAAAAACAAAAAAGCCCGTTGGGTTGAATCAACGGGCTTTAAGAGTTTGGGGTGTCTGCTCGCGCGTTACCAACTCCGCCCGGGGGGCAGTAGAAGAATAAGGGCAAGCGAAATTCGGTTCATGAGAAGACTATAGCACATAAGTTTTGATGCGCAAATACCGGCTCTAACGATCGTTTGAGGACGAAATATGTGATGAAAATCAGTGGCGCGTTGCGCTTTGATCACTCAAATCAGACAATTCGCTCGGATCGAGATCTTCCAACTTGCCTGCTACGCGAAAGTCTTCGCTTGCCCAAGCACCAAAGTCTACCTGCTTACAACGCTGGCAGCAAAATGGGCGCCATTCATTGCTTGGAGCAAACAAGCTTTCTCCACCGCATGCTGGGCATTTCACGACAGGAGGTTTTTTTTGCATGACTTACCTATCCATTGCCCGAATCAGCTGCACAAAGTGAGCTCAAATCCTGCGTCATCTGCAGCAGCAACCGGCAGCTTGTCATCGGTCAAGGGGCGAAGCAGGCGCACAGAAACTATCAGGCGATTGCCGCTGATTTCAGGTACGAGCCCCAGCTGCTCATCAATACGAAGACGCAGCAACTGAAAACTGCGGCCTTGCGGAAGATGCTGCTGGAACTGCCCAGCCACAGCCATGACTTTTTGAGCTGAACCGGTATCGCGCAAGAGCTTAAGCAAGAGGTTGACCGATTGCGCCAATGGCCAAAGCGAGCTTGCCCATCGCATCATATCCTCACGGCGGCGAGCACTACTGTGGTGCTGCCAGTGGAAATACGCCGGCAAATCAAATTCGCATGTGCCTGCTGGAATGGCGATACGGCTTCGCACACTGGTCATCCATTCATTGTCATTTAATGCTGCACCTGCTTTACCTGCCTGTGAATTGACCGCAGCAAATGCGGTTTCGATTTGGCCGATCACACCTTCAAGCACATCTGTAGCTATCCCAGGATTACCGCGAAAAGCAATCATATGCTGCTTATGCTTTTCTAGATCTTTAAGCACATCCGATTTAAGCTCAGAGCGCGCCGCTACTTCGACAATTTCAAAGATCGTGACAAAGGCGAAATGGTGATCAAGTGCATCATCGCGCGCGAGCAAACGCCCCAGCCGTTCAAACAGGTGCTCTAGGCGCAAATACGTGCGTACACGTTCGTTGAAAGGGTATTCGTAGAGGATCACGGTGAGGGCTGATTCATCAATTAGAAGTCATCATAGTGCATGCTCATCCAAGCATTGCGCGTTTGATCTTATCAAGCAGCGTTAATACTTGGCTTTCCAATGCTGCCAGGCTCAAACCGTCATTAAAAAGAACAGCGTCGCAAGCAGCCAGTCTCTGGGCTCTGCTGGCCTGAGCCGCCATCACGGCATCAATCTGCGCCACAGGCCAGCGGCTGCGCTGCAGTACACGGGCAACTTGCGTTTGCGGCAGGCAATCGACGACCCAAACGGCATCCAAGCGATTGCGCCAGCGAGAGCCACCCTCAACCAGCAGAGGTATATCCAAGACAACAATTTGCTCGTTGCTTTGCTCTGCCACTTGGATCTGTTGATTCATCTGATTGCCAATCAATGGATGCAAAATACCTTCCAGCCGTGCCTTAGCACCGAGATCGTTTAGCATGATTTGGCGCATCGCATCTCGGCTTAGGCTACCGTCTGAGGCGAATACGCCTTCTCCAAAAGCGTTGCGAAGAGCAGGCATGGCGACGCCTCCGGATTGCGTCACCCTATGCGATACGGTATCCGCGTCGATCAGATATGCGCCTTGCTTGACTAAGATCTCAGCTACTGTGCTTTTGCCACTGCCGATCCCGCCTGTTAGACCAATCTTCAACATGGCTGGTGCTTCAGCTTAAAGCCCAAAAGCTCGCAGGATGCTAGGCGACCCGAATACCAGGCTCACAACTCCCGCACCTGCCAAAAACGGGCCAAATGGCACGTAGCCGCCTTCTCGCAGGCTGCTGTTGAGCTTCATGGCGATGCCTACAATCGCGCCGATGACAGAAGAGAGCAAAATCATAGGAATCAACGCTTGCCATCCAAACCATGCGCCGAGTGCCGCAAACAATTTGAAATCACCATACCCCATACCCTCTTTACCCGTGATCAGCTTAAACACCCAATACACACTCCAAAGCGAGAGATAACCAGCCACCGCGCCCCATAAGGAATTTATGAGCGTCACTTCCGTATTCCAACGCAATGCAGCTGCAATCAAACCTAACCAAATCAAGGGCAGCGTGATATCGTCCGGTAGCAAAGTGGTATCCCAGTCGATAAACGTAAGCACCACGAGGGCTGTGCAAAATGCACACCATGCCGCAGTTTGCCAACTCCACCCCCATCGATAAGCGCAGTAAGCATAAAAGGCACCGGTAATGAGCTCAACGAATGGGTATCGCATGCTGATTTTGGCTTTGCAGTTGGAGCACTTTCCACCCAACGCCATATAGCTAAATACAGGGATGTTTTCATACCATCGAATCTGGTGGCCACAGTGGGGGCAAGCAGATCGCGGGACGACTAAGTTGTAGGGGGTTTGCGGCGGCGTTGACTCATCGGGATGTGTGAGCTGCCGACATTCGGACATCCACTGAGACTCTAGCATCTTAGGGAGGCGATGAATCACCACATTGAGAAAACTACCGATGAACAAACCCAGCAGCGCAATTGGCGCTGCCTCAAGCCATAGCGCTGACATGCTTAAACCACTTGACCGAGCTTGAAGATCGGCAGATACATAGACACCACAATGCCGCCAATCAGTGTGCCGAGAAAAACAATAATGATGGGCTCCATCAGGCTGGATAAGCCAGCGACCATCTCATCCACCTCGGATTCGTAAAAGTCTGCAGCTTTACCAAGCATGTGATCGATCGAACCAGATTCCTCACCGATGGCCGTCATTTGAATGACCATAGACGGAAAGAGGTTGACGTTTTGCATGGCCACCGTCAGCGACGTACCCGTAGAGACTTCCTGCTGAATTTTGGTGGTGGCATCAGCGTAGAGCGAATTGCCTGATGCGCCGCCAACCGAATCGAGCGCCTCTACCAATGGGACACCTGCCGCAAACATCGTGGCTAGCGTCCGCGTCCATCGGGCGATACATGATTTTTCAATCAACGCGCCGAACACAGGGACTTTCAACAAAAGACGATCCATGAATTTTTGCATGGCTTCGTTTCGTTTCCAAGCCTGCATGAAGAAATAGATACCGCCACCAATACCACCGAAGATAAGCCACCACCACTTCACAAAATACTCGCTGACTGCCATCACAAACAATGTGGGCGCTGGTAAATCGGCGCCGAAGCTAGTAAAGACTTGCTTGAACGCTGGAATCACAAAGATCATGATCACCGCCACCACCACAAATGCCACCACCACTACCGCCGTGGGATACATCAATGCTGCCTTGATCTTTGATTTGATCGCTTCAGTTTTTTCCATGTATGTGGCCAAACGATCGAGCAAGCTCTCCAAAATACCTGCCGCCTCGCCTGCTTCCACTAAATTACAGTACAAATTATCGAAATACAGCGGAAATTTACGGAACGCTGAAGATAGCGACGTGCCCGTTTCCACGTCGGTGCGTACATCGTTGAGGAGTTTCGTCACGCTCGCATTGGGGTTTCCGCGGCCGACAATATCAAAGGACTGCAGCAGCGGCACACCGGCTTTCATCATGGTGGCCAGTTGGCGCGTGAAGATGGCGATATCTCTGGGCTTGATCGATTTACCCGAGCGCATCTTGCGCTTTTTGATTTTGCCGGGAATGATGCCTTGTCGGCGCAATGCGGCCATGACTTGGTTTTCGCTCACAGCGCGCTGCTCACCGCGCACGGTTTTGCCGCCGCGATCTTTGCCTTCCCATTCAAAGACAACTTCCTTAATATCCGATTTCTTACTTGTTGCCGTGGCCATTAGCTTCTCCGTCTCGAATTGCTCGTGCTACCGTCATTCATTCGTCACAGCAATGACTTCTTCGAGCGAAGTCATGCCGATCTTGACCTTTTGCAAGGCCGATTGCCGCAGGCTGCGCACATCATCTTTCAACGCCTGCGCAGCAATATCCATGGCGCTGGCGTCTGCCAAAATCAATCGCTGTATCTCATCAGTAATTGGCATCACCTGGTAGATGCCAACACGGCCTTTATAGCCGTTGTTGCACATAGAGCAACCCATGGGTTTGTAGGGCGTCCAGCTGCCATCGATATCTTCCTCTTTGAATCCAGCCTGTATCAAATTCTCTTGAGGAATATCCGCTGGCTGTTTGCAGTTAGGGCAAAGGCGGCGAGCCAAACGCTGCGCGGTGATCAAAATAACACTGGATGCAATATTGAAGGGCGCGATCCCCATGTTTCGCATACGCGTGAGGGTTGTGGGCGCATCATTGGTGTGCAAGGTCGATAGCACCAAGTGACCGGTTTGCGCCGCTTTGATCGCGATATCTGCAGTCTCCAAATCACGAATCTCACCGACCATGATGACATCAGGATCTTGACGGAGGAAAGATTTAAGGGCAACGGCAAAGGTCAAACCCGCACGATCGTTGACGTTAACCTGATTGACACCGGGTAAGTTGATCTCGCAAGGATCTTCGGCCGTGGCAATATTCACGCCCGGCTTATTCATCAGGTTCAAACAGGTATACAGCGATACGGTTTTTCCTGATCCTGTTGGTCCGGTGACCAAAATCATGCCGTAAGGTCGGCTGATGGCTTCAAGAATACGTGCTTTCTCGATCTGCTCGTAGCCCAAGGCCTCAATACCTAGCTTCGCACTAGACGGATCCAAAATACGGATCACTATTTTCTCGCCAAACATCGTCGGCAAAGTACTTACACGAAAATCAATGACACGATCCGCACCCACCTTGAGCTTCATGCGGCCATCTTGAGGCACGCGCTTCTCGGAAATATCGAGCCGAGAAATCACTTTGATGCGCGAAGCTAGCTTGTCTTTGATCGACACCGGTGGCGATGCAATCTCCCGGAGCTCACCATCAATACGAAAACGCACCCGATAGGTGTGCTCATACGGCTCGAAGTGCAAATCAGAAGCTCGCATGCCATAGGCATCGAGCAACATCTTTTGCAAAAATTTAACGACGGGAGCATCTTCAACATCGGTGGCAGCCTCATCTTGCTCAACAGTGACGGCCTCCATGGTGGCATCGTCAAATTCGAAGTCACCGGGTGCACCAATAATCGAGTCTAAGGCTTCAGACGTCGAAACTGAAGCGGCTTCAACCAGTTTGGAAAGCTTGTCGTACTCTGCAATCACCCAATCTGCCCCCGATTGGGTGGCAAACTTAATTTTTTCGGCAGTGGTTTGATCTGATGGATCTGCAGTAGCAATGATCAAGCGGTTATTGCGCTTGGCCAAAACCACCACACGCAGGCTATGGCAGAGCTTAGGATCAAGCAAACCCTTGGGTAACCGCTGCACATCGACAGCATCTAGATCAATCAATGGCGAGGCAAATGCCGCAGACATCGTGTGCGCCAAGTCGACGGCGGAAATCGCGCCCGATTGGATCAGCTCGGCAATAAAACTATTTTTACTGATGAGTGATTTGCGAAAGGCTTCTTCCGCCTTCTTTTGCTCAAGCTTCCCTGCGATGACCAAAGCACGTGCTGTGCCTGGCAATGCAACGGTCGAAGAAATATTTAGCGATGAATCGACAACGGCCATAATAAGGAAATGCTACTCAGTTCTGCCTAGAATGCAGACAGCTGATCGAGGATATGTGTTCTAGAGAATACACCACATAGCACCCAAGTCCAACATTGATGCGGCAAACTCACGAAAAACGGACTCGGAAACCACACATTGGCAGCTCATATTAAGCAAAATGACTGACTGCAATCGAAATCATTCGCTTGACACCTCCCTAGGCTACATCACAAGACGGCACCTTATTTAACTAGGCGACGCTCCGACTTTTAAGCAGCATTCATCGGCGCTGCGTTGAGCAGATTTTCAGATCATGCGGGCGATGGATTGCTCGGCTAATTTTAATAAGGCTTGCTTATAAACTGAGTCGGGCAAAGGCTGCAATGCCGCAATGGCACGCTGGCTTTCCAGCTCTGCGGCGCAATGAGTTGCTTGCAAAGCTTGGGTGCTGTTGATTACGGCCATGATCGACTGCAACTGATGCTGCAGTCGATCAGCATCAGGCTGCTCAATGGCTTGCCGTATCAAGGCTGCATCTGCGCTACTGGCTCGTTGCATGGCGATGATCAATGGCAAGGTGACTTTACCCTCTCGCAAGTCATCACCCAAATTCTTGCCCATCCGCGTCACATCACCTCCGTAATCCAGCGCGTCATCAATCACTTGGAAAGCCGTACCCAAAGCCTGGCCATAGGTTGCACAAGCATGCTCCGTTTGAGCATCACTGCCCGCCAAAATAGCCGCTAATCGCGAGCTGGCTTCAAACAACTTCGCTGTTTTGGAACGAATGACGCGCAAGTAGCCGGCTTCGTCCAGTGTTGCGTCATGCATATTCATGAGTTGGAGAACTTCCCCCTCTGCGATGACATTGGTGGCTTCAGCGAGAATCGACATCACACGCATCGAGCCACACTCCACCATCATTTGAAAAGCGCGCGAATATAAAAAATCGCCTACCAACACGCTTGCTGAGTTACCAAATGATTCGTTGGCTGTCGGCCTGCCGCGCCGCAGGGTAGATTCATCCACGACATCATCGTGTAGCAAAGTTGCCGTGTGGATGAATTCGACCACAGCAGCGAGTTGGTATTTTTGCTGCTGTGTATAGCCGAGCGCACCGCTCATGAGCAAGAGCAGCACCGGGCGCAGACGCTTTCCGCCTGCCGAGATGATGTAGTTGGTGATTTGACTGACCAGCGGTACATCTGTGGATAACCGCTTAGAAATCACGGCATCAACAATGACCATCTCTTCAGCTACCAACGCAGCAAAAGGGTCAACAGGGGCTAAGGGGGACTGCGTAGAAATTAGCAAAACTTAAAAACCTAAGCAAGAAATAATCGCATCTGCTTTGTGCTGCGGATCGCCAAGTTTAAGCCAAGCGCTTCAGTGGCGTGGATTTTATGAATCGTTTGACTGCTGAAATTTAAGTGGGCCTAAGCTCTTGATGGCTTGATACCGCCAAGGCTGAACTGCATGCTACGCTTTTTTGAAAATAAGCCAACACCCGGGCTATAATTATGGGTTGTGCGCAGGGAACTCGAGTGCTCTGAGTGCAATCCGCTGGTTCGCAAATTTTCATATGTGCGGGCATGGCATCCGTCAAAGTGCAAGAAGCTCATGTGGTTTTCGCACAATGGCAATTTCCGGAAATTGTTTTCTTACATCCTAAAAGGACTATCTAATGAAAAAGACCCTCGTTTTGGCCTCTTTGATGGCTGCTGTTGCTTTGGCTGCTTGCGGCAAGAAGCCTGAGGCTGCTGCTCCTGCACCCGCTCCCGCCGTTGTTGCACCTGCACCAGCGCCTACCCCAGTGGCTGATGCTGCTGCTGGTGCCGCTTCTGCTGCTGCTGGCGCCGCTTCTGCTGCTGCTGGTGCCGCTACCGCAGCAGGCGCTGCTGCTGGCGTAGCCGCTGGTGCTGCTACCGATGCGGCCAAAGCTGCTGCTGGCGCTGCCGCCGGTGCTGCTGCTGACGCGGCCAAAGGTGCTGTAGCTGCTGGCGCTGGTGCTGCTGATGCGGCTAAAGCTGCCGCCGGTGCTGCTGCTGACGCTGCTAAGAAGGCTGTAGAGCCAAAGAAATAATCTTCACAGATTTTTTTCTCATGAAAAAAGCGCCCTAGGGCGCTTTTTTCATGCCTTCAAGAAACGCAGATTAGTCTCGCTCGCCACCAAAGATGCCCAGCAGAGCCAGCAAGCTCTGAAAGACATTGAATATATCCATATACAGAGCCAGCGTAGCGCTGATGTAGTTGGTCTCTCCACCATCAATGATTTGCTTCAGATCGTAGAGCATATAAGCAGAAAAGATACCAATACACATCACGCTGATCACAGCCATGCCGATGGTCGAGCCGATGAAAACGTTGATGATGCCGCCCACGAGTACAGCTAAAGCACCAACAAACAGCCACTTACCCATTCCTGACAGGTCACGCTTAATCACACTCGCAAGCGAAGCCATCACGAAGAAGATACCTGCTGTGCCGGCAAAGGCTGTCATGATCAACTCACCGCCATTTTTGAAGCCTAACACCATCGCTAACATGCGCGAAAGCATCAAACCCATAAAGAACGTAAACGCTAACAAAACAGGCACGCCAGCTGCCGAGTTTTTGGTCTTCTCGATGGCATACATAAAGCCGAAAGCACCGCCTAAAAAGACGATCACCCCCATAAAACCGGTCAGCCCTTTGGTAATTCCGGTTGACACACCCAACCAAGCACCCAACACTGTTGGTAAAAGGCTAAGTGCAAGCAGCCAATACGTATTGCGGAGCACACGGTTGCGCTCAGCACCTCCCAAAATAGCACCATGATTCAAAACAATGGGATCGCTCATCAAATTTCTCCTATCTTACTGCTATGAAATTCGCAGTGTGCGCTTATTCTAGGGGAAATCAATCTAAACGTTCAGGCACTGTTTTTTCCTACTATTTGTATGGATTCTTTTGACTTCCCGGGTCAATTCGGAACGCTGACAGCAGTTAAGCTACATCGTTTGTAATTTTTTCAATACTGGAACCTCCATGAAAACCAAATCGACGCTTGAAGCTGCTGATGTAAAAACTATTTTGGCAGCTGCAGAAAAGGAAGCACTTGCTAACAATTGGGCTGTGACGATAGCCGTGGTCGATGATGGTGGCCATTTGCTCGGTTTGCAGCGCTTGGATGGTGTTGCAGCAATCTCCTCCCATATTGCGCCCGCCAAAGCACAAACCGCTGCGCTCGGCCGTCGCGAAAGCAAAATCTACGAAGACATCATTAACCAAGGTCGTACGAGTTTCTTGAGTGCGCCATTGCTGCATGGCATGCTTGAAGGCGGTGTGCCCATTGTGAAAGATGGACAAGTGATAGGCGCAGTTGGTGTCAGTGGCGTGAAATCAAGCGAAGATGCTCAAATCGCCAAAGCGGGTATTGCTGCTTTGGCAATTTGATGCAACTACTGGATTGTTGACCACTCTCCAATTTGTCGGCTCATTGATAAGCGTGCACAAATTCACACTGCGCGGGCAAGTAAACCACGCCACGGGCGGCACGCTTGCTGAGATAACAATTCCACAGCACAATGCATGTTTTCTAAAAGGAGTCAGATCATGGGTTTACTCGATAGCGTACTAGGCGCAGTGATGGGTGGCACGCAGCAAAGCGGCGGCGCTGGTGGCAATCTTGGCGCGTTGCTTCCAGTCATCACAAGCATGTTGAGCAATGATGGCCAGCAGGGTGGTCTAGGTGGTTTGATGGATAAATTCAACCAGGCCGGCATGGGTGATGTGATTGGTTCATGGGTTGGTAAGGGCGAAAACGCGCCCATCAGCGGTGACCAACTCTCCCAAGTGCTTGGCTCGGGCGCAATCGGTGATATCGCGGCCAAGCTTGGTATGAGCAATGGCGAAGCTGGGGGAGCACTCGCCCAAATGCTCCCAGGCATTATCGACAAACTCACGCCGCAAGGCCAAGCGCCCGAAGGTGGCTTGGGCGGAGCAGGTGATTTAATGGGAATGCTTGGTAAGATGCTACAAAAATAATAGCATATCTCATAGATTTGCTGCCGGCGAAGGCCTGTTTTCGTATGAAAATAGGCCTTCCTTTTTAGATTTTTGGCTTTCATCATGAGTTTCACGGTCTTGATCCCTGCGCGCATGGCCTCAACGCGCCTGCCCAATAAGCCGCTGGCTAATATCAGCGGGGCTCCAATGGTCGTAAGGGTTGCACAGCGCGCTTTGCTGTCTGGTGCAGCGCAGGTTATCGTCGCTTGCGACGACGCTCGTATTTATGCAGCTTGCGCAGCGCATGGTATTAAAGCTGTATTAACGCGTAGCGATCACCTTAGCGGCTCAGACCGATTGGCAGAAGCCTGTGATCATCTTGGATTAAATGATGACGCCATCGTGGTTAACGTCCAAGGCGATGAGCCTTTGATTGATCCCGAGCTAATCTCTCACGTAGCACAACTATTAGAAAAATCGTCTACAGCACAAATGGGAACTGCTGCGCACGCTATTGAATTCGAAGCAGATTTGAATAATCCGAATGTCGTGAAAGTGGTGTTGGATGCTGCAGGCCGCGCGCTGTATTTCAGTCGCAGTTTGATCCCTTTCAATCGCGATCAGCGTGCCGATATGCCTACACCGCTGCGCCACGCAGGCATTTACAGCTACCGCGTGAGCTATCTTCGCCAGTTTTCCAAGCTGCTTCCAGCACCGATTGAGATCAGTGAATCGCTTGAGCAGTTACGCGCACTATGGCATGGCCACGAAATCGCAGTGCACATGAGCCGGCGTCCGCACGCTGCGGGTGTAGATACGCCAGAAGATTTGGAGCGGATGCGTAAACTGTGGCTGCAAAAGTAAGCTCCATTCAAGTTGTCCATGCTATCCTTACAAGAATTAATAAATATCGAGGATAGCGATGAGACTCATTCTGTTGGGCGCACCTGGTGCTGGCAAAGGCACGCAAGCTGCATTTATTTGTAAGCAGTTTGATATCCCACAAATTTCTACCGGTGACATGCTTAGAGCTGCCGTGAAAGCCGGCACTGCGATGGGAACAGCCGCAAAAAAGGTCATGGACTCAGGGCAACTCGTGAGCGATGAAATCATCATCGGTCTCGTGAAAGAGCGGCTGACGCAAGCAGACTGCGCAAAGGGCTTCTTATTTGATGGATTTCCGCGCACGCTTGCACAAGCGCAAGCCATGAAAGATGCAAACGTGAAGTTAGATATCGTGCTGGAAATTGATGTTCCATTCGATTCAATCATCGAGCGTATGAGCGGCCGCCGCAGCCACCCCGCTTCTGGCCGCACTTATCATGTGAAATTCAATCCTCCAAAAACGGAAGGGCTAGATGACGTGACTGGTGAGCCCTTGGTGCAACGCGATGACGACAAAGCAGAAACCGTACAAAAGCGCTTGGATGTTTACAGCGCACAAACACGCCCCTTGGTGGCGTACTACTCAACATGGGCGGCTCATGAGCCTTCAACAGCTCCGCGCTATCGCAAGATTGATGGCTTGGGCGATGTTAGCGCCATCACCGCGCGCGCGATGTCAGCTCTGAGCGCATAAGCCAAGCAAGCTTCCATGAAAAAAGCGCCTATCTAGGTGCTTTTTTCATTTAGGCCGCTGGTTGATCCAAATCAAAAGCCTTGTGCAGCGCGCGCACAGCCAGCTCCATGTATTTCTCGTCAATCACCACAGAGGTTTTGATCTCGCTGGTGGAGATCATCTGAATATTGATGCCCTCTTCTGATAGTGAGCGAAACATTTTGCTTGCGATGCCCACATGGCTGCGCATACCGATGCCCACGATGCTTACCTTGCAAATCTTCGCATCGCCCACGATCTCAGCAGCGCCGAGCTTCGGGATGACTTTCGCTTTGAGCAGATCAATGGTCTTCGCATAATCGTTGCGATGCACGGTGAATGAAAAATCAGTTTTACCGTCTTTGGAAATGTTTTGAATGATCACATCGACTTCGATGTTCGCATCGGCTACAGCGCCCAAGATGTTGTAAGCAATGCCCGGCGTATCGGGCACGCCGAGAATCGAGATTTTCGCTTCGTCGCGGTTAAAGGCAATGCCTGAGACGATGGCTTGTTCCATGTTTTCATCTTCCTCAAAAGTAATCAAAGTGCCGGATTTGGCCTCGATGTTGATGTCAATATCCCAATCTGTGAAGCTGGAGAGCACGCGCAAGGGCACTTTGTATTTGCCGGCAAACTCCACCGAGCGAATCTGCAGCACTTTGCTGCCCATGCTGGCCATCTCCAGCATCTCTTCAAAGCTCACGGTGTGCAGCCGCCGCGCCTCGGGCACGACACGTGGATCGGTCGTGTACACGCCATCCACATCGGTGTAAATCAAGCATTCCGCCGCCTTCATCGCAGCGGCCACGGCCACAGCAGACGTATCCGAGCCGCCGCGCCCCAGCGTCGTTACGTTGCCATTTGCATCCACACCTTGAAAGCCTGTGACGATCACCACGCGGCCTTGGGAGAGATCAGCGCGGATTTTTTGATCATCAATGCTTTCGATGCGGGCTTTGGTATAGGAGCTGTCTGTCTTAATCGGCACTTGCCAACCGCTGTAGCTCACAGAATCCATACCTTCGGCTTGCAATGCGATCGCTAGCAACGCGCTTGAAGTTTGCTCTCCCGTAGCGGCCAGTTGATCGAGTTCGCGAGAATATGCAGCAGTCGGTTTAGCCGGGGCAAGCTCTTTGGCTAGGCCAAGCAAGCGATTGGTCTCGCCACTCATCGCAGACGGCACCACCACCATCTGATGCCCCGCCCGCGCCCATTTGGCCACGCGCTTGGCCACACTGCGAATACGCTCAGGCGAACCCATCGAGGTACCGCCATATTTATGGATGATCAAAGCCATGGTATTAGTTTTTTCAAGGAATGCTCAACAGCTGTTTGCAGGCGCGAACAGCAAAGCCTGCAATTATAAATCGCCTAAGTAGCGTTCTACGGGAAAGCCCTAAACCCCATAGCCTGACGAATGACGATAGTGGTTAAGGCGTCGGGTAGAGTCAAGCTCCAGTGTGTCGAGTGACCCGTTCATGCTGGATAAAACTATTATTTGGAGATCTAACATGCAAAGACGTACATCGCTATTGGCCGTATTAGGAGCCACACTCTTTACAGCCGCGTGCGCGCAACCCACACTGATTAGCGGCGCAAAACGCCAAAAGCTGTTGGTACAAATGAGCGATGCAGATCCTGCCCGATGGAATATGGCTCTGAACAATGCGAAAAACGTTCAGGATGAATTGGGCGCCGCTAATGTAGACATCGAAATCGTCGCCTTTGGCCCTGGAATCAACATGATCAAATTCGATTCGGTAGTCAACTCGCGCGTTAGCGAGGCTATGAAAGCGGGTGTGCAGATCGTGGCTTGTGAAAACACGCTCCGCACCTTAAAAATGAGTAGAGCGGACATCATCTCGGGTGCTGTGTATGCCAACTCTGGCGTAGTGCAAATCATGCGCCGTCAGAGCGAAGGTTGGAACTACGTGCGGCCTTGAGTCGGGTCTGTTCACTGCCCCGCTCGCCGCCGCCTGCGCGTGACGCTTCGCCCGGCTCTCTAGCCTGATTGTTCTTTGGGGCTTTTGATGCCTCACTTGGCACTCTTTTTCGTTGCCTTATCTCCTGGCACTGTTGTTTTTGGCTGCAAAGTGGCCTTTAAACGTTGGGAAAACCCACAAGATTTAAGACCAATACGTCAGGATCCTACGCATCCGCTTTCTCTTTTGCTCATTGGAGGCGTAGTTATTTTGATCTTGTCTCGGCTTTACGCTTGGCGAGACGCTAACGATACTCGGATTGCTGCTAGGGTCAATACTGCTGAGATTGCTCAAATTGGTGCACAGTCGTTAGCTGCTAAACGGTATTTGAACGACTACGCTCGAAAATACAAACGCACCGACATCGCAATATCCCATCTGCTTCGTATTTGCGGCTTTGCACTTCGCTTGGCTGGACAAACCAGCTCGATCGATTCATCACCAACTATAAAAGCGTGCAGTCAATTGAGCGCTATACAAAAGAACGGCCTCGGCTTTTTCGAGCCGGTCGTGCGGCAGGCGAGCGGGCAGCGTGAAGGTGAAGCGTCAACTACCCCAAGCCGAAAATTCAAGCAGCAATTCGCCCCGCCTCAATCACTACGCGCTGATTACACTGCGCGGCTATCGCGCGATCATGTGTGACCATCACGAGTGTGGTGCCGCGCTCGGCGTTGAGCTCAAACATGAGCTGGATCACTCGCTCGCCGGTGGCGAAGTCTAGGCTGCCAGTGGGCTCGTCGGCTAGCAAAACGGCGGGCTCAACGACGAAGGCTCGCGCGAGCGCCACGCGCTGCTGCTCGCCGCCGCTCATCACTTTCGGATAGTGATTGAGGCGCTCAGCCAAGCCGACGCGCTTGAGCATGTCGGTGGCTTGCGCTCTGGCGTCTTTGCGGCCTGCGAGCTCTAGGGGCAGCATCACGTTTTCTAATGCGCTCAAGTTGCCCAAAAGCTGAAAGCTTTGGAAGACGAAGCCGACTTTTTGCGCTCGCCAAGCGGCGCGATCATCTTCGCCGAAGGCAAACAAATCTTGCCCCGCGAGCTTGACTGTGCCTTTTGTGGGCACATCTAAGCCTGCAATGATGGACAAAAGCGTGCTTTTTCCGGAGCCGGAAGCGCCGACGATGGCAACCGTTTCCTTAGCTGGGACGTTGAAATCAATATCGCGCAAAATATCCAGCGTGCCGGTGGAGTCCGTTACGCTTTTGAAAATGTGCTCCACGGAGATGATGGGATCAGACATGAATGAATCTTTATTGGCTTTAAACAGACGTAACTTTAGCCGTTTAGCGGCTGCGTGCGCGGGACTGGGGCTATTTGTGCCACTGGCTCGGGCGCAGACCCAACCTAAGACGATTGTGGTGATAGGCGATTCGCTCAGCGCTGAGTACGGCTTGCGCCGGGGCACGGGCTGGGTAGCGCTGCTGGAAAAACGCTTGGCTGAGCAGAAACTCGCAGCAAGAATAGTCAACGCCAGCATCAGCGGCGACACGACCTCTGGAGGCCGCTCGCGCCTACCCGCCCTGCTCGCGCAACACAAGCCCACGCATGTGATCATCGAGCTGGGCGGTAACGACGCGCTGCGCGGCCTGCCAATGAAGATGACGCAAGATAATTTGCAAGCGATGACAGAAGCCGCGCAAAAAGTTGGGGCACAAGTGTTGCTGATCGGTATGCAAATACCGCCGAATTTTGGTGCGGATTATTCGGCCAAGTTTGCTGGAATGTTTGAAGCTGTCGCCAAAGCGCGAAAAGTGCAACTCGTGCCCTTCTTCCTCAAAGGTGTGGCCGACGGCGCGGACGCTCTAAAAATGTTTCAACCCGACCGCATCCATCCCAAAGAAGAAGCGCAGCCCATCATGCTGGATAACGTCTGGCCAGTTTTGAGAAAAATGCTCTGATGTCGTTAAAAAAAGTAAGTGCAGATGAGGCGTTAAGCACACTGGCCCATTTCAGCGCCATCATTGATGCACGCAGCGAATCTGAATATGCGCTTGATCGGCTTCCCGGTGCGGTGAACTGGCCCACATTGAACGATGCGCAGCGCGAGCAAATCGGCACGGAATATGTGCAGGCCAGCGCGTTTGATGCGAAGAAACGCGGCGCAGCGCTGGCGGCTAAAAACATAGCCGCGCACATTGAGCGCGAAGTGATGGCGCTGCCTAAAAGCTGGAAACCGCTGATTTACTGCTGGCGTGGTGGCAAGCGAAGTGGCTCTCTGGCTTTGGTTTTAAGCGAGATTGGCTTTGAAGTCACCCTAATTGAAGGCGGCTACAAAGCCTTTCGCGCAGCGGTGGTGGAAGATATTGCGCGCTTGGCCACGCAGTTTAACTACCGCGTCATCTGCGGCCCCACAGGCAGCGGCAAAACGCGGCTGCTGCAAGGCCTGCTCGCTGGTGGCGCGCAAGTGCTTGACCTAGAAGCTTTGGCCGAGCATCGCAGTTCTGTGCTCGGCCTCATCCCCGGCCAGCCGCAGCCCAGCCAAAAACAATTTGATATGCGCATCTGGCATGCCTTACGCCAGCTTGATCCGAGCCGCACAGTGTGGGCAGAGAGTGAGAGCAAAAAAGTGGGCAATGTGAGCATTCCTGATGCGCTAATGGCAGCGCTGCGCGCGAGCCCTTGCGCGCGCGTGGAGCTTCCCGCGCCAGAGCGCGTGAAGCTGCTGCTGGAAGACTATGATTTTTTCGTGAAAGATCCTGCGTTTTTTTGCGAGCGCTTAGAAGTGCTGCGCGATCTGCGTGGGCATGACGTGATCAATCGCTGGCAAGCGCAGATCAAAACAGGTGATGCAAATGATTTAGCCAACGTAGTGCAAGAGCTTCTTGAGCTACATTACGATCCGGGCTATTTGAACTCTACGCGGCGCAACTTCTCGCAGTTCGATGCTTCTTATTTGATAGCACTTAACGCAGTAGATACGCCGGCTACTGATGGTTTTTATTCAAAATTACGAGGCGAATGTGAGGTTTAAGCGGATCGCTCAGCAACTGGCTGCTTCCCATAGTGTGCGGTGGGTGAGCGGCGCACTGCTGGTTGCAATTGTGTATTTCGCCTTCTGGCCTGTGCCGATTTCGCCCGTTGCTTGGGACGTGTCTGCTAACGCAGGCTATACCGGCGCACATTTGGCCAACACGCGCTTATCCAATTTGCAAAAGATCAACATCGGCAGCGAATCTGGCCCCGAGCATGTGGCCATTGGTAAAGACGGCAAGCTCTATGCCGCCGTCGCTAGCGGTATGATTTTGCGGATGAATTTGGATGGCAGCGAGCAGAGCACATTCGCCAAAACAGGAGACCGCGTACTCGGCTTTGATTTTGATGCTCAGGGCCATTTGATTGCAGCCGATGAGATGCGCGGCTTACTCTCGATTTCTCCTGGAGGGGAGATCACCGTGTTGGCTGACAAAGTAGCAGGTCAACCGATCAAGTTCGCAGACGCGGTAGCTGTGGCGAAAAACGGCAAGATTTATCTCAGCGATGCCTCTACACGCTTCGCCCCGAAAGACTGGGGCGGAGCGTTTGAAGCCAGTGTGCTCGATATCTTGGAGCAATCCGCCACGGGCCGTATTCTTGAATATGAGCCAGCCACGAAAGCAATTCGCGTCGTCGCACGGGGCTTAAGCTTTGCCAACGGCATCGCCCTGTCTGCTAGCGAGCGGCAAATCTTCGTGGCGGAGACCGGTAAATACCGCGTCTGGCGCATCGACGTCAACGCCAGCGATCTCGATGTGCGCACCACCAGCGGCATGAGCGGTGCCACCCACATCGTGATACCCAACCTTCCCGGATATCCCGACAATCTGATGCGCGGCTTGCCCACCAAAGAAGGCAAGCCCACGCTTTGGGTGGGCTTGGCCAAACCTCGTAGCCCAGTGGTCGACAGCATGGCCGAAAAGCCCTTTCTGCGCAGCGTGACCCTGCGCCTGCCCCGCTTTCTTTGGCCCATCCCCCCACGCTATGGCCACGTGATCGCCTTCACGGAAGACGGCACCATCGTGCAAGACCTGCAAGACCCAACCGGCGCTTACCCCGAGACGACGAGTGTGCTGGAGACAAAAGATCGGCTGTATGTGCAGAGTTTGCATGCGCCGTTTGTTGGGTGGATGAAGCGGCCTTGATCCGCTGAGTTCATCGCTGTGTTTATCCTAGTGCAGCGATCACATCTTTGGGCGCTTGCACCAATTCAATCAACACGCCCTCGCCTGCAATCGGAAATTCATCGCTCGCCTTGGGGTGCAAAAACGTGATGTCATAGCCTGCTGCGCCTTTGCGGATCCCGCCGGGGGCGAAGCGCACACCTTGGTTCGTTAGCCAATCAACAGCCAACGGCAAATCATCAACCCACAGGCCAACATGGTTAAGTGGCGTGGTGTGGACGGCTGGTTTTTTATCAATGTCGAGCGGCTGCATGAGATCAACTTCTACTGCATGCACGCCGCTGCCTAGAGAGCAAATGTCTTCATCCACGTTTTCTCGCTCGCTCACGAAAGTGGATTTGACTTGTAGGCCAAGCATATCCACCCAGAGCTTTTGCAGGCGCTTTTTATCCGTGCCACCGATGGCAATTTGCTGGATGCCGAGGATTTTGAAGGGGCGTTCTGAATCGTTAGCAGTGGTCATAGTCGAAGTTCTTTCATGGGAATGATGGCCGTCTGCAGGCTGCGGCCTTCAGTGTCTTTGAGTTGCAATTGCACTTGTTGGCTGGCCCAGTTCACGTCAGCGAGGCCGTAATGATTTACACGCACGAGATCCCCCACGCGATTCGGGCCGCTCTCGCTGGCGGCACGCCAAGCGTGCGTGAGGCCGCTGGATGTCATCTCCCAAAGCGGATAAGGCGCGGCGCTGGTTTCTCGATAGAGCGCGCCGATATGACGATCACCAGAGAGCAAGATCACGCCTTGCGCACGTGTGCGAGCAATGGTGTCAATCAAACGCTGGCGCTCGCGCGGCAGATTGCCCCAGCGCTCCCAGCCATGGCCTTCGGCCAGCACTTGAATGCCCGAGAAGATAAGGCGAATTTGCGCGGGAAGCTTAAGCTGCAACTCCAGCCACTGCCACTGCGCCTCGCCGAGCATGGTTTTCTCTGGCGAGGAATCGGGAATATAGCGCTCTTGACCGGGCAGGCCGGGGATCAAGGGGCGGACCAAGGCTGAGCGATGCCAGCGCGTATCAAGCATGATGATTTGAATGCGCCGCTCACCGGATCCGATGATGCGCGCGTCATACAAACCATCGCGCGTGCGGCAGATGTGATTGCTTGGATATTTGAAAAAATCGAGCAGCGCCTGCTTGGAGGCTTGCTTACCTGCAAACTCAGCGCCGCCATCGTTGAAGCCGTAATCATGATCGTCCCACATGGCCATGTAGGGCACGCTGCGCATGAGCTGAGCCATGCCTTGCTGCTGGGCAGCCAACGCATAGGCTTCTTGCAATTGCGCGAGCGACCAAGGCTGATCGCTGGCATAGACGTTATCGCCGCCGAAGAGATGCAGATCCGGGCGGTCTGCAAGAATCGTTTGCCAAATCGGCTGAGCGAGCTTTTGGTTGGCACATGAGCCTAGACTGAGCCGCCAGGTGTCTGCGTTCGAGGCATACGCTTGTTGACTGATCGTATGCAGCGCAACTGCAGCGGCCGGGAGTACATGTCTACGTTTCATGATTACTCCTAATTTAATAGCGCTTCGCGCATATTCTATGCCGGCTAGAAGCCAAAAAGCCTTCTAAATTGACGAGAAAAATGCTCACAGCTTGTGCACGCCAGCGTCACGCATCTGCGCCCACGCAGCGTCAAGCGATCCGTTTAAATCAATGGCGCGGCATGCGCTATCGATAACGCTCACTTCCAGACCTTCTGCGCGTGCATCCAGTGCCGTCCACGCGACGCAGAAATCGGTGGCCAAACCGCAGACGTGCACGTTATGGATGCCGCGTGCGTTGAGATACGCGCCAAGCCCGGTGCTGCGGCCATCGGCTTCATTGAAAGCGGAGTAGCTGTCTACACCCGCATGAAAACCTTTGCGGATGATGAGCTGAGCTTGAGGAATGTGCAGACCAGAATGCAGAGCCGCATCATGCGAGCCTTGAATGCAATGGTCGGGCCAGAGCACTTGATCGCCGTAGGGCATCTTCATCATGTCGTATGGATTTTTTCCAGAGTGGCTGGAGGCAAACGAAGCATGGCCCGCCGGATGCCAATCTTGCGTGAGCACGACATTGCCAAACTTTTTCGCCAATGCGTTGATCACAGGCACGACTTCACACCCAAGCGGCACAGGCAAACCGCCGCCCGGCATAAAACCGTTTTGTATGTCGACGACGATGAGAGCACTGTTTGCATCCATGCGCTTTCCCTTCAAACCACGGTTCTGCGGCCTGCGAGATACGTGACGCCGTGCTGAATGGTGTTTTCAAGATGCGGCGTGTGCGCGGCGAGGCGGAAAATGCTGCCTGCGGGGTAGGCCTTGGTCACGCCGCTCACCTCAATCGCAATTTCGCCAGCGATGATGAACGCGAAGGCATCAAAGGGATGCTGATGCTCGCCCATGGCGTATCCCACTGGCTGCTCAATGCGCACAGCAGGTGCATAGCCTTCAGTTTGTAGCGCGATTTCAAATTCTTGCTGATTCATATCCATTCCAATTTAGCGTTTATGCGAATTCCACCTGAGCGTTCATGCGAATTCAACTATCGGCTGATCCACACTCAGCGATTCGCCCTTTGCTGCAAGCACCTTGCCCACCACGCCATCAGCCATAGCAAACAATACGTTCTCCATCTTCATCGCCTCAATCACCGCCACACGCTCGCCTGCTTGCACTTTCTGCCCCACCTGCACCGCCACATCTACCAGCAAGCCCGGCATTGGCGAAAGCACATACTTGCTCATATCAGGCGGCTTTTTGTGCGGCATGAGCTTGTGCAGCTCGGCTGTGCGCGGCGAGAGCACGAGCGCGTCAATCTGCGTCCCGTTATGTAATACACGGTAAGCCAGCGGATCTTTTTTTGTACCCCGCTCTACCTGCGCGGTAAAGGCTCTGCCATTGATGCTGCCATGAATGGCAATATCGTTCAACCGAGAGTTGCTATAAATTTCATAGCTGCTCGCGCTTATTTTGAGCCGGGCAAAGCCCACTTTTCCTTGAATTTCTTCCACATGCACGGGCGTGTAGGTGTGTTTGCCATTTGCATCGAGCGTGATCACCACGTAGTCGCTCTCTAGTTTGACCTCATAGCCCACCAGTTGCCCGCTGATGCCCGCAGCCCGCTCATGCGTCTTGCGTCTTACAAAAGCGGCGATCGCATGCAGCACTTGGGGATCATCATGCGGCACATCCTCGCTGCTGAAACCTTTGCCATAGTTCTCCGCAATAAAGCCGGTATTGAAATCCCCGCTTACGAATTTTGGATGCGCCAACAGCGCCGCTTGAAAAGGAATATTGCTTTGCACACCGCGAATCACAAAGGCATTAAGCGCTTCGCGCATTTTTTCAATCGCCTCCGTGCGGCTTTGCCCATGCACGATCAGCTTGGCGATCATCGAGTCGTAATACATCGGGATTTCGCCACCGTCTTGCACGCCAGTATCCACACGCACACCTTGCAAATCTTGCGTGTTGCCCTGCCACATCGTCTGCACAGGCGGCTGGAAGCGCACAAGCCGCCCCGTGCTCGGCAAGAAATTACGAAACGGGTCTTCCGCATTGATGCGGCATTCGAGTGCCCAGCCAATACGCTGCACATCCTTTTGCGCCAAAGGCAGCTTCTCACCCGCAGCCACGCGAATCATCAGCTCCACCAAATCCAAGCCCGTGATGCACTCGGTCACAGGATGCTCCACTTGCAAGCGCGTATTCATCTCCAGAAAGTAAAAATCCTGATCTTTGCCGACGACAAATTCCACCGTGCCCGCGCTTTGGTAATTCACCGCCTTGGCCAGCGCCACAGCTTGCTCACCCATCGCCTTGCGCGTAGCCTCGGTGATGAAAGGCGATGGCGCTTCTTCAATCACCTTCTGATGCCGCCGCTGAATCGAGCATTCCCGCTCGTTCAAATAAATCACATTCCCATGCGCATCGCCCAACACCTGAATCTCAATATGCCGAGGCTCTTGCACAAATTTTTCAATGAACACACGATCATCACCAAAGCTATTGCGAGCCTCATTGCGACAGCTCGTGAAACCTTCCAGCGCCTCTTTGTCGTTAAACGCCACCCGCAGCCCCTTGCCGCCGCCACCCGCGCTCGCTTTGATCATCACCGGATAGCCAATGCCCTGCGCAATCTCCACCGCGCTCTCCGCCGTTTCAATCGCATCGTTGTAGCCCGGAATGCAATTCACATTCGCAGCAGCCGCCAACTTCTTCGACGCAATCTTGTCGCCCATCGCTGCAATCGAATAATGCTTCGGGCCAATAAAAATAATGCCCTCTTCCTCACAGCGCTTTGCAAAGCCTTCGTTTTCCGACAAAAAGCCATACCCCGGATGAATCGCCTGCGCCCCAGTTTGCTTCGCAGCCGCAATGATCTTGTCGGCTACCAAATAGCTCTCGCGCGAAGGGGGCGCACCGATATGCACAGCCTCATCAGCCAGTTGCACATGCCGCGCATCTTTGTCAGCATCCGAGTAAACCGCCACCGTAGCAATGTCCATCTTCTTGGCGGTGGCGATTACACGGCAAGCTATTTCGCCACGGTTGGCTATAAGGATTTTTTTAAACATGATGTTGTTTCACTCTCTGGATTGAACGTTTCGAATATCTATTGGTTACGCACAGCCTCTACGGCAAACGAACTCAGCAAAGCGATGTCGCTGTTGAATTTCAGCCTCAGTGCTTTCAAACCTCCAAAAGCTCTAGGTGCTATTTTTAAATCGCCGCGAGCCTGATCGTTTTCCACCAACGTAACGCTAAAGATCAAACCCAAATCATTCAGGTCAACGCTCTGATTGGCTTGAATGATCTCGCCTTGCAAGCGCTTCACATGCACCACATAGGCATCACGCAGTTGATTGAGTGCGGCGAGACTAAACTGCGCCTCCAAAAAATCTTTTTCCATCGCATCAAAAGCCTCAAACCTGACATGCGAATACTTTCTTGTGATGGCATATTTGAACAAAATCGCGTACATCAAATCAGAGTTGGGTTTGCCAGCCTTATAAGCTTTGACCAATGATGCATGCGCGCTTTGCCAGTGCTTTAAACGAAGAAACACGTTGGCTTGAAGCTCGAAATATGACGAACAGCCAATTAAATTGTAGTCTTCAATAGCTTTTTGATCGACCAAGACCCCCTTTTCACACATATCGACAGGGCGCTTCTTGAACACTTGCTCAGCTTTCTCGGGCAGATTATTGGCCAGATACACCAAGGCTAGCACCTGCGTCGCAGCAGCATGCTGCGACAGGGAAGTTGTTGCTAAATTCAATGCTTCGCTGATCTCATAGCTATCAAGCAGATCCAGTACAGGTTTGGTATTCAGTGGCTCTGTTTGTGGCACTTGGGCTGTACTGTTTAATGCTACGCCCAGTCCAATCACCACCGCGATAGATACGAGCCAAACGCGCTGACTACCGCGTGAAAAATCTAATTTGCACCGCATGATTTCAAGCCATTAAGATTTTCTGCCATACAGGCTGCAGAGCCACGTACACGTTGCGCATATTGCTTTGGGTGGAAGGCAAGTCTTCAACGAGGGAAAGCTTCCGTTGCAAAGCCGCCTGGGGGGGGATTTCTACGCGATTTGCGATGAGGATTTTTTTTAGCATACCTGCCTTTCGATTTAGATAACATTCAAATTTGGCGTTATGGTGTGTTGGCTGAGCCCGCAACGAGGTTTGAGGTCTACGCGTGCGACCCTGTCGGCAGGAGTGAGTTGGCCGAGTGCTTTGCGGAGGTAAAGGCGGAGGGTGGCGCAGCCGACCGGGGGACACGTAGCAAAGCGCTCGGCCAACTCCCTCCCACTCACACATGCGCCAGAAAATGACATAACTAAAAACCTCAAAGCGGAATATTCCCATGCTTGCGCCACGGATTCTCCAACTTCTTATCCTTGAGCATCGTGAGACTTCGGCAAATTCGTTTACGCGTTTCATGCGGCAAAATCACATCGTCAATAAAGCCACGCGCACCTGCAACGAAAGGATTGGCAAAGCGGGCTTTGTATTCCGCTTCGCGTTGGGCTAGCTTGGAGGGATCTTTCTTTTCTTCGCGGAAGATGATTTCTACTGCGCCTTTTGCGCCCATCACAGCAATCTCCGCATTCGGCCAAGCAAAGTTCACATCGCCGCGCAAATGCTTAGAAGCCATCACATCGTATGCACCCCCATATGCTTTGCGCGTGATGACGGTGATTTTTGGTACGGTGGCTTCAGCATACGCATAAAGCAATTTCGCGCCATGCTTAATGATTCCGCCGTACTCTTGCGACGTGCCGGGCATGAAGCCGGGTACGTCAACAAACGTGATGATCGGAATATTGAACGCATCACAAAAGCGCACAAAACGCGCCGCTTTGATCGAAGATTTGATATCCAAGCAGCCGGCCAATACCAAGGGCTGATTCGCGACAATGCCTACGCTTTGGCCATTCATGCGCGCAAAGCCAATCACGATATTTTTTGCGTAATCAGGTTGCAGCTCAAAGAAATCACCATCGTCTACCGTCTTGTGGATCAGCTCTTTGATGTCGTACGGCTTATTCGGATTTTCGGGAACGAGCGTATCGAGACTAACGTCCATGCGATCTGCCTTATCTCCGCTTGGGCGAATCGGTGCTTTCTCGCGATTATTAAGCGGCAAATAATTGAAGAACCGGCGAAGCATGATCAGCGCCTGCACATCATTGTCAAAAGCCAAATCCGCCACACCGCTTTTGGAGGTGTGTGTGATCGCACCGCCCAACTCTTCAGCGGTCACCTCTTCATGCGTCACCGTCTTCACCACCTCAGGCCCAGTGACAAACATGTACGAGCTGTCTTTCACCATAAAGATGAAATCCGTCATCGCGGGCGAATACACGGCGCCTCCAGCTGAAGGCCCCATGATCATGCTGATTTGCGGCACCACGCCACTGGCGAGCACATTTTTCTGAAACACATCCGCATAGCCGCCGAGTGACGCCACGCCTTCCTGAATACGCGCACCGCCCGAATCATTGAGGCCAATCACCGGTGCGCCCACCTTCATCGCCTGATCCATCACCTTACATATCTTCTCAGCATGCGCCTCAGAAAGCGCGCCGCCGAACACCGTGAAATCTTGGCTAAAAGCAAACGCCAAGCGCCCATTGATCATGCCGTAGCCCGTCACCACGCCGTCGCCCGGAATTTTCTGATCTTGCATCCCAAAATCCACGCAGCGATGCTCAACGAACATGTCCCATTCTTCGAATGAGCCCTCGTCAAACAGCACCTCTAGCCGCTCCCGCGCCGTGAGCTTGCCTTTGGCATGCTGCGCGTCAATGCGCTTTTGCCCACCGCCCATACGTGCGGCAGAGCGTTTTCTTTCTAATTGATCCAGAATGTTTTGCATCTTTTTTTCTCGCTTGATTCAATGGGTTGAGTTAGATTCAACATTGCTAACAATTTCAGCATGTCTCTTTCCAGCTCGATATAAAAACTCACCCAGCATTTGTAGTGTGATCACATCACGACCCCAAGGTTTGCGCGATGTAGGTAAGTGCCTGAGCCAAGCCATACGAGTGCCGGTTTCATGAATAATTTGCGCTACGGGCTCAGAATAAATCTGCGAAATATGCTCATATTTTGATAGTAAATTGTCCCAACTGACTTGACATTGCCGCAGCGCCCAAACTGTAGAATAAAAATAGGCAAACCAATCCCGCGCTTGCGCATGCTCAAGTGGCATCACACTGACAGGATCGTCTTCAAAATCAACAAACCAAGTTTCGCCGTGACGCCACAGGCAATTTCGCGCAAATGCCTGACTCAAAGCTTGCCCCCGTGCGTGCACATGTCCAAGCGCTTTTGCAGCCTGCAGCCACATAGAAAGCCGCTCAGACATTTCAATTTCACTTTGCAAACTATCTAGTAAATTAGGGGCGTCAATGTATTCCATGGCAAACCAGTTTTGTGCACTGTGTAGCACTGCCGGCACTTGCACGCCTGCTTGGCGCAACGCTTGCAAACGAAGTACTTCAATGTTTTGGGCATCTGATCCGCCCGGCGCTGGTGCGGCTTTGATCATTGGCAAGCGCAGTAGCCATGCCAAAGCGCTGAGCATCGCATAACGAATAGGATGCCGTTGCTGGCGCTGCGCCTTCACCAAGACTGGCCCCACAGATGATTGAATCACATCAATCCGCTGCGTTTGCCAAAATTGGCTGCGCTCGATCAGGTTCACATCCTCATACTGGAGTGGAGCAACGATAGGCAAAGTCATTGAGCCGCACCTGAAGGCCGATTCAACGTGTCTAGCAATTGGCGAGCCGCCACGGATGCGGGCATTTGACCTGTCAATACTAAGTTTTTGAGCTCTGGCAATTTCTTCTTGACGCTTGCATGCGAATCAAAGCGCTGCCGTAGCCCCGCCTCAATACGCTCCCACATCCAGTTCACAGCTTGCAGTTCACGCCTTTTTTGTGTTTGTCCACTGCTTTGCCGCTTGGTGTGGAGCACTTTGACGGCCCGCCAGAATTCTGCCACGCCTGTGCCTTTAAGCGCAGACAGTTGCATCACACGCTGCGTCGCATCGCGCTGAGTGTTCACATCATGCGGATCACGGCCATGATTTTCAAAAATCCGCATGCTACTCACAATCTGCGATTGAGCTCGCATGGCAGCATCCGGATCAAGATCAGCTTTGTTGATCACCACCAAATCCGCCAACTCCATAACGCCTTTTTTTATCGCTTGCAAATCATCGCCCGCATTGGGCAACTGCATGAGCACAAACATATCCGTCATGCCCGCGACTGCAATCTCGCTCTGCCCAACGCCAACCGTCTCCACAATCACAATGTCGTAGCCTGCCGCTTCGCACACCAGCATTGCCTCGCGCGTATGCGATGCCACGCCGCCTAAATTACCACTGCTCGGGCTCGGGCGAATAAAGGCTTTCTCGTGAACGGACAGCATCTCCATCCGCGTCTTGTCGCCCAGAATCGAGCCGCCCGACACGCTCGACGATGGATCAATCGTCAACACTGCCACGCGATGCCCAAGAGAGATCAAATGCAAGCCGAGCGCCTCAATAAACGTGCTCTTGCCCACACCCGGAACGCCGCTGATGCCTAAGCGGAAACTTTTGCCCGTATGCGGCAGCAAGCTAGTAAGTAACTCATCGGCCAGGCTGCGATGATCTGCGCGCGTGGATTCCAGTAAGGTAATGGCTTTGGCCACAGCCCTGCGCTGAACCATCCCCGTTTGGGAAAGTACCAATAACTGAAGCTTTTGCTGAATGGCTGCCATGAGATCCGAACCTATTTCACTCATTTACCCCGGGCGTAAAGCACGCGTCCGACCCTCTCAATGTGGTCTAGTAAATCGGCTTGAGTCAAACTGTGCATGACAGACAGGTCAACAAGATACGGGATATTCGTATCCGCTATCGCCAAGTCAATCGCTAGTTTTTCGGCATAGGTCAAATCTGGCGCATCCAGCGCTAAGTCGATATCTGACCCCTCGCGAAAATTGCCCATGGCGCGTGAGCCATAGATCAAGGCACGCTGAACCTTCGCATGGCTGGCAAAGATATGCACCAACGTCTGCACCGTCAGATGCGTCAAGCCGAATTGCAATTCATCGGTCACTTGCATACTTGTGTTACCCATAGCGGCGTTTATCCATCTCAACAGAAAATGCTTGAAACAGCGCAATGTAGTGATGTGTAACCCGCTCCACCACTTGATGCGCAATGGATTGATCGTAGGTATGCGAAGACAAATTTCGGCTCTCGATCATCTCCATCCAAATCTCGCCTTGAGTGATAAGACCGCGAGAAAAAGCCAAACGAACTGCGTCTTTTGAACCGCCAAGACTTAAACCACCATCTTGATCACTTAAGTAGTCCTTCATCACCTTCCAAGACAACTCGTGAGTGAATTCAAACGCTTGAATCAAGCCTTGCCCCTCTAGCTCAGTCAGTGGCCTCGTTTGACTCAGCTCGACTGCGTTCTGCAGGCGCCTCAGTGCAGTTTGATAGTTGTTCAGCCGTTGAATCCAACGAACATCAGGACTGTTAAGCATGGATTGATCCCTTATTTTCGTGAGCAAGAACGGATGAGTTTGGGAAAATCGAATTTTGCTTCAGATATGCTGAATGCAGTAGTAGTAGAAGTCATAGAAGGTTCAGCCCAAAGCCTTGCGAATCTGCTCCGTAGATGTCGTTCACTTCTGCTTCGTATAAAGACTCATGGTTTCTGTATTCGAGATTTATACCGTCCTGAAACGGAAAAAACACTACGAATCGGCTGGGCTCTGAAGTCATTGTGCAGAGATGCTTATTCGTGAAGAAATGTTTTCCGGTCAAAGTATGCTGTGCAGTTACGAGCATCAACTTACTGCTAAATTCTTCATCGGCTAGAACGCCCGTTCCGTGCGCTAGATACGGTTCATCGAAGTAGCACTCAATATTGATCGACTTGAGTGATCCTTCATTCACTCCAGGATTCAAAACGAGACTTTTGTTTGTGTTCAGATTCATTAATAACTCACAAAATCTCAAACCCACGCCCGTCGGGTAGTTTGTAGCGAGAAAAATCTCTTTGATCCAAAGTCATGATCCTTGTGACACCAGTCTCCGCAGCTAGTGCATAAAGTGAGGCATCGGCCAAATCCATTTCTGTTCGCGGCGATTCGGTGTAGCGCTGCATCGTTGGCACTAGATCGAGCAGGCTCTCTTGACTAAAAGGCAAAACAGAAACTGCTCCCTGCCCCAACCAACGCAGCAGTGCGTATCGTTCTGGCGGCTGAACGAGATAGCTGGCTTCCACGACACAAGGCCAAGTTGTGGAGAGCGACCAATGGTCAAGCGCTGCCAATTGCAGCAACTCTTGGTAGCGCTCCATGTGAGGCTCATTGCGACCAAACACGGCCACCATCGCGCTGGCGTCAATCAGCGCTGAGGCCATGCTTTGCTCTCAATTTAGCGATCAACTCTTGGCGCGATCGTGTGGTGTCATAAGGCTTCATGGCTTCGCTTGCAAAGACCTGCGTCAAGTGTTGCGCATTCGGTTCAAGTGCTGCCTCAGCCTTGGCTTGCATCAGCAGGGTGTAGGGGTTCTTGCGCCCGAGCGCACGCTCCAAAGCGGCAATAATGAATTGCGATTTGGTGATGCCCTGCTGCTTGGCGCTGAGCTCCAGCTCTTTTTCCATCAAAGGATCTAGACGTACAGACACAGCCATGATTGACTCCTAATTGCAATACTGTATTACGGTATCACGATTTCGAATTTTGCATTGATTTCAAGGCCTTGCGAATCTGCTCCAGCACATCTTTCGCGCTGGCCACAATGGGTGTGCCGGGGCCGTAAATGCCTTTGACGCCGGCTTCGTAGAGAAACTCATAGTCTTGCCGTGGAATTACGCCGCCGACGAAGACGATGATGTCGTCTGCGCCTTGCTTCTTCAATTCCTCAATGATCGCAGGCACGAGGGTTTTATGGCCTGCAGCAAGAGTAGATACGCCCACCGCATGCACATCGTTTTCAATCGCTTGTCTTGCGCATTCTTCGGGCGTTTGAAACAGCGGGCCCATATCCACATCGAAGCCTAAATCTGCATACGCTGTAGCCACAACTTTCGCGCCACGATCATGGCCGTCTTGGCCTAGTTTTGAAATCATCACGCGCGGGCGGCGGCCTTGCGCTTCGCCGAATTGAGCGATCTCGGATTTGAGTTTGTCCCAGCCTTCAGCAGAGTCGTATGCAGCAGCGTACACGCCGGTCACCTTTTGTGTGTCAGCCCTGTGGCGGCCGAAGATTTTTTCCATCGCATCGCTGATTTCACCAACCGTTGCACGCGCGCGGATCGCATCCACACAGGCAGCAAGCAGATTTCCTTCCTTGCCTTTCGCTATCGAAGTAATAGCGCTTAGCGCATATTCCACGCCGGCTACATCGCGATTTTTCTTAATATTTTGCAGTCTAGCAATCTGCTGATCACGCACAGCGACGTTATCAATGCTGCGCGTCTCAATCGCATCTTCTTGCGCAAGCTTGTATTTGTTCACGCCTACGATCACATCTTTTCCCGAATCAATCCGCGCTTGCTTCTCTGCAGCAGCCGCTTCAATTTTGAGCTTAGCCCAGCCGCTGTCCACCGCCCTAGTCATGCCGCCCATGGCATCAACCTCTTCAATGATCTTCCAAGCCGCGTCAGCCATTTGCTGCGTGAGCGTCTCCATCATGTAGCTGCCCGCCCAAGGGTCAACCACCGCGCCGATATGCGTCTCTTCCTGAATGATGAGCTGCGTGTTGCGAGCGATGCGAGATGAAAACTCGGTGGGCAGCGCAATCGCTTCGTCAAACGAATTTGTATGCAGCGATTGCGTGCCGCCAAACACCGCTGCCATGGCTTCAATCGTAGTACGAACGATGTTGTTATACGGATCTTGCTCGGTCAAGCTCCAACCGCTAGTTTGTGAATGCGTACGCAGCATGAGCGACTTCGCGTTCTTCGCATCAAAGCCTTTCATGATGCGCGTCCAGAGCAATCTTGCGGCGCGCATTTTGGCAATTTCCAAATAGAAATTCATGCCCACGCCCCAGAAAAAACTGAGGCGCCCAGCAAACTCATCCACATCCATGCCCTTGGCAATCGCCGTCTTCACATATTCTTTGCCATCGGCCAGCGTGAAGGCCAGCTCCAAAGCTTGGTTCGCCCCCGCCTCCTGCATGTGATAGCCGCTGATCGAAATCGAATTAAATTTCGGCATATTTTTTGCCGTGTATTCAATGATGTCGCCAATGATCCGCATGGAGGGCTCGGGCGGGTAAATATAGGTGTTGCGCACCATGAATTCTTTGAGAATGTCATTTTGAATCGTGCCGCTCAGCTTATCTTGCGAGACGCTCTGCTCTTCCGCCGCCACGATATAGCCCGCAAGAATCGGCAACACCGCGCCATTCATCGTCATGGAGACGCTGACTTTATCCAATGGAATTCCGTCAAACAGAATCTTCATGTCTTCCACAGAATCAATCGCCACGCCCGCCTTGCCCACATCGCCTGTGACGCGCGGATGATCCGAGTCATAGCCGCGATGCGTGGCTAAATCAAACGCCACGCTCACACCCTGCCCGCCTGCGGCCAAAGCCTTCCGGTAAAACGCATTGGATTCTTCAGCGGTTGAGAAGCCCGCATACTGACGAATCGTCCACGGGCGCACGGCATACATCGTGGCCTGCGGGCCGCGAAGATAGGGCTCGAAACCGGGCAGCGTGTTGGTGTGCGGTAAATCCTTGGTGTCTTGCGCTGTGTATAGCGGCTTCACGGTGATGCCATCAGGCGTGTGCCAGTTCAAGGCATTCAAATCACCAGTTGGCGCAGATTTGATGGCCGATTTTTCCCAGTCAGCCAGACTGGCAGGTTTGAAATCGTCTTGCTTGCTCATGACGTAGATTTTACGTGAATTTTCATTCGTAATTATGAATTCAGAATTCAGTTTGATGTAAACTTCAGACGAATGAACGCTGCTGTTTCGCATGATCGCCTGAAACCTCGCGCCTTATATGAGGAGGTAGCAGAGCTACTGCGCGAACGCATTTTCAAGAATGAATTGCAGCCCGGCGATTGGATAGACGAGCTTAAGATTTCTGCCGAATACGGTATCAGCCGCACCCCCCTGCGCGAAGCCATCAAAGTGCTCGCCGCCGAAGGCTTGGTGACGATGAAAGTGCGGCGAGGAGCCTATGTCACTGAAGTCAACGCCAGAGACCTGCGTGATGTCTTTCACCTGATGGCCTTGCTAGAAGGAGATGCGGCAGCCACAGTAGCGAAGACCGCAACTGCCGAACAACTCAAAGAGCTAGAAGTACTGCACCAGCAGCTCGAAAAATCCACCAAGGATCGTGTGCAGTTCTTCACCATTAACGAAGCCTTTCATATCAAGCTACTAGAAATTGCGAATAACCGCTGGCGCGATCAAATGGTCGCTGATTTGCGCAAAGTGATGAAGCTCAATCGCGCACAATCACTGACCAAGCTAGGACGTATTGAACAATCACTTGCAGAACACACTGCGATCATGACCGCTCTTAAAAAACAAGACGCATCAGCAGCACGAGAGGCAATGCGTTTGCATATTGAGAGTGGGCAGGAAGCCGCGGGCTAATCGTCGCCTGAATCTTCTAGCGTGGCATTTACTGCGCCACTCTTCACCGCCTTCTTCAGCGCCGCAAAATCAGCTTCGTTTTGATCCGCATACGCAAACGCATGCTCGCTTATTGCTTCATCAAAAGCATCACTCTTGCCGATGTAGCCCGCAATCAGAGCCGGATCACCGGCCTTGGCTTGTGAGCGGGCAAGCGCATAGCCACAGGCTCCAGCGTAGTCGGCTATGTCGGATGTGTTGAAGAGCGTTACGTCGAGCGCGCCTTTCATATCGCGCAGTTGGCGTACATAAAATTCTGCGCCGAGGGCTTTGTTGCTGGCCCAGCCGAGGAACACATCGCTGGTGGCTTGACTGAGGCGCTGGCCATCAACGATACGTTGGCCGTTATGCGGGTGGGCTTTGAGGCCGAGTGGCTTCATGAGCACCGAATCTCGGGCTTGCTTGAATTGCAAAAATAGCGGGTGATGCCCGTCAGCTGCAAACAACGCCACAAAGCAACGCGTGCCCACCGATCCAATACCGGGCACTTTGACGGCCACATCCATCAGTTCATAGCGATCAAACAGCACTTGCCTGTCTGCACTCAAGCTGCTGCGGTATTGAATGAAAAAATCTTGGATGCCACGCTCGAATTTGCCAATCTCGCGATTCGTGGCACCCGCCTCGTGATAGACCCATGGCGGCGTGTCTTTGATACGCATTTCTTTGCCGGCGGGGCCATCGACCCATTCCACGGCATCGCTCACCAATTGCTTGCTGCCTTTGGCGCGGGCTTTCTCTATCGCGGTTTTTTCTACTTTACTTGCGCCGCCCAGCCTCAGCAGTGTTTCCGATGTCATTTGGTGGTACCAAACGTCCAGCGTGTCCATTTGCGCAAAATCAAGCATGCGCTGGTGGTAGGTGTCTAGTAGGGTTTGCAGGATCTTTTCAATTGCAGATTTTTTGAAGCCTTGCTCGCGGCTGGCAATCACAAAGCTGGCCGCCAAGCGCCGTACATCCCAGTCAAACGGGCCTGGAGCAGTTTCATCAAAATCATTCAGACCAAAAATCAGCCGCCGCTCGGGGCTAGCGAATAAACCGAAGTTCGATAAATGCGCATCGCCGCAAAGCTGCACCGGTACTGCGCAGCGCGGCGTTTGCGCGAGGTCGTGCGCCATGAGCATGGCCGCGCCGCGATAAAAAGCAAACGGGCTGGCGAGCATGCGGCCAAAGCGCGTGGGCAGCAGCTCAGCCACACGGCCTTTATTGGATTCAGCGAGCAGCGCAAGCGAATCGCGTCCATCATTTTCGTGCAGGCCAAGCGCCGAACGCGGGCATGCTTGTCGAGCCAAGCGGCCAAGTTCGAAGCGTTGCTCTAATGAGCCACGGCCAATGAGGTGATCAGTGTTTCGTTTCATAGCCGCATGATGGCACAACAAGGCCTAGCCGAACAACTCTACGGCTTTCCTAGAAATTGCCTCGCCATGCTCCTGCACAAAGTGGCCACCTTCGGCGATCAGCATCGGCTCAGGGCAGTTTTTGATATTGCTTTGCAGCTCGCGCATGGTGGCTTCGCCGAGCACGGGATCTTGCATGCCAATGGCCATGAGAGATTGGCCTTTCCAATCGTTTCGCCAAAACTCTCGGGCTTGGGCGGAGATCGCTGCGCCATCGCTGCTCTCAAATTCGGGCACCATGGGTGGGAAAGCGCGCGTTACGGCGCGGTGGCCAACATCGGGGAATGGTGCCATGTAGGCTGCGCATTCGGCTTCGCTCATGTGCGGGTTGCCGCGCGAGAAGAGTTTGGCGATATCGAAATCTGGCTTTTTGGCGCACATCTCGCGCCAAGCTTTAAAGCCTTCGGTGAGCGGGGCATCGCCGCAAGCCAGCGTGGTGTTCATCACCAGCAGGCCTTTGTAGCGCTGCGGGGCTTGCATAGGCAAAGTCAGGCCAAGGATGCCGCCCCAATCTTGCACGACTAAGACGATGTTATTCAAATCTAAGCGCTCGACAAATTCAAGCAGGCATTGACGATGCCAGGTGAAGTTGTGGAAATTGTCTTTTTTCGGCTTGTCGCTCTTGCCAAAGCCAATCATGTCGGGGGCGATCACTCTTGCGCCGCTGGCTGCGAAGATGGGGATCATCTTGCGATAGAGGTAGCTCCAAGCTGGGTTGCCATGGAGGCAAAGATAGGTGATTTGCGCATCCTTGCTTACTTCATCAAGATAATGCATGCGCAGGCCACCCAAAGCTGGCAAATCGCTTAAATAATTCGGCGCGAAATCGTAGCCGGACAGATTCTCAAAGCAATGCTCAGGCGTGCGCAAAGCATCTGGGCGCAAGGGGTGGCTCTCTGCATGGTCACGCTGCCGTTCTGCGCGTTTTTTAGAGAAGAAATTTTGCAATAATTGGGTACTAGCCGGCATAGAATATGCGCAGTCTGCTCCTAATTCAGGAGCATATTGCAATTGTGTTTGATGATTCAACGCTGTGTTAAACAAATTCAACACTGAGCCCGCAGCACCCGTTTTGGGCTCGGGCGAGGCATACACCACGCGGCGAATGCGAGAATTCAAAATCGCGCCCGAGCACATGGCGCAGGGCTCCAGCGTGACGTATAAATCGCAGCCATCAAGCCGGTAATTGCCTAACTTTTGTGCGGCGGCGCGCAAGGCGTTGATCTCGGCATGCGCAGTGGGATCACAAGCTCCAATCGGCGAGTTGTGCCCTACTGAGATCACCTGCCCATCTTTCACCACCACCGCGCCCACCGGCACTTCTCCCACAGCTGCTGCCTTGCGGGCTTGAGCTAAAGCAATTTCTAGGAACTGTGCGTCAGAAGTTGTATCCATGGTTAAAAGCAGTTTAAAGTAAACCCATGAAAAAAATTATCTTTGGTCTTTTAGCCTTCACAGTTTTGTTCACAGGCTCATTCGTGGCCGCGCAAACGGCATCGATTCAAGCAAACGCCACTTTAAGCTTCGTGCGCGAGCTTGGGGATGTGCGGGAATACAGCTTGCCCAATGGCTTGCAAGTGCTGCTTTTGAAAGACACACAGCGCCCGGCCATGAGCGTAAACATCACCTATCGCGTGGGCTCGCGGCATGAGGGCTTGGGCGAGTATGGCGCGGCGCATTTGCTGGAGCATATGCTTTTTAAGCCGGTGGGCACGGGCGCAACGCCAAAATACAAAGATTCAAAAACCGACATGCAAGCTCTAGGCATGCGCTGGAATGGCACCACAAGCTACGACCGAACGAATTACTTTGCCAATTTCGTCACCGACGACGGCAAACTTCCCGAGCGCCTCGATTTCATGATCGGCTGGCTGGCCGCGATGATGACGCAAGCTCGCTTCACGCCCGAGGATTTGAAGAGTGAAATGACCGTGGTGCGCAACGAATTTGAGCGCGGCGACAATGAGCCCGGCCGCATTTTGGGCGACCGCATGCGAAGCGCCGCCTACACCACGCATGGCTATGGCCATCCTGTGATCGGAACGCGCGCCGATATTGAAAATGTGCCGCATGCAAGGCTGATGGATTTCTACAAACTCCATTACCGGCCGGATAACGCTACGTTGATCGTGGCCGGCGATTTCAAGCCCGATGAAGTCAAAATTCGCATCGCCCGAGAATTTGGCGGCATCGCCAAACCTGCCGCGCCGCTACCGCAAACGTATAGCAACGAGCCTCCGCAAGAAGGCGAAAAACTTGTGATCTTGCGCCGCTCTGGCGGCTTGGCCAGCGCTGCCGTGGCCTATCACGGCCCTGCCGGCCCCACGCGTGAGGCCAAAGCCGCTTCGCTGCTAGCCGTGACTATTGGCCAAGAAGGCGGGCCGCTGGCCAAAGCGCTCACGTTGCAAAATCTCGCCGTCACCGAATGGGCTTATTACCGCGGCCAACGCGAGCCCTCGCAGATTTGGGCAGGCATTGGCTTGCCTGAACGCGCGATTGGCGATACGGATGCGCAATACGAAATTAAATCGCTCTCGTCGGCTGCAGCTTTGGCTAAAGTCATGGAGGTTTATCGCCCGACGGCGCAAGAATTAGAGACAGCACGCGGCGCGGTTCTGGCAGGGCAACGTGCATTATTTCGCAACAGCGAGGCAATGGCCTCATCCCTCAGTGAAGCAGTCGCTAGCAGCGACTGGCGGCTGTTGTGGATGCAGCGCGAGCTGATCGCTCAAATCACGCTGGATGAGGTTCACAAAATCGCAGCTGTCTACCTCGTGCCCAGCAACCGCACGAGCGGCCTTTTCTTGCCATTGGCAGCCGGCAGCACCCAAGCCCGTGCCCCGCTCACGCTCGCGCCTTCATCAGCAAGCATGGATCAACTGATCACTAGCGCTATTAATTCAGTAGCGCCTCGCGCAGATTCCATGCCGGCTATAGCTATAAAAGACTCTCAAAACAGAGATTTACCAACAATTCCGGTTAAGAAAGATGCTCAGAGCTTCACGATCACGCATGAAGCCATGGCCAAGCATTCGCAAACAGGCCGGCTGACTGTTGCCGGCCAGCCGGGCTTAAAGCTCGCCGTCATGACGCGGCAAAGTAAAGATGATCGCGTACAAGGCACTCTACGCCTACGCTGGGGCACGCTGGAATCCGTTCGCGGCTCAGCGGTGCTCGCTTCCATGTTGGGCGCAAATCTTCCTGATGGCATGGCAGAGACTGGTACGAAATTGGACAGTGCACCTGGCATGGATGCTCAGCAAATTCAAGCTTATCTGCAAAAGCTTGATGCCAGCATTCGCTTTTCTAGCTCTGCAGGCTTCCTCTCAGCCAATCTCGAATTCCCAGCCCAAAATGCTGCCGCTGTCATTAGCTTTCTCAACGATCTGCTGCGCCGCCCATCATTTGACAATGCCGTGTTTGAGCGCAACCAACGCGCCATGATCGCCGCCTATCAACCCATTAAAAGCAATCCGAATAACGTCGCAGGCAACTTATTGGAGCGCAATCACCGAGCACAATACAAGAGCGGCGATCCGCGCGAAGTGCGCCTGATTGATGAGACTGAGCGCCAAACCCGCGAGGCCACCGCCGCACAGCTCAAAGCCTATTGGCAGAGATTTGCTGGTGCGCAGTACGGTGAATTTGTGTTGAGCGGGCCGCTTGAGCTTGGCGCTGTGCAAGCGCAGTTGCAAAGTCTGTGGGGTGATTGGGCGAGCAAAGAGCCGCATGCCCGCTGGACTTCTGAGCATGCTGCTCCAATAGGCGAAGCATTTAGCAAATTGCAAGTCGCAGAAAAAGCCAACGCAACATATTCCGCCCGCATCGCCTTCCCGCTTGATCAGCGCCATCCCGATTTCGCGCCATTGTTAGCGGGCATGGAGATGATGTCTCGCTTAGGTCTCTTCCAGCGCGTGCGCGAGCAAGAAGGCATCTCGTATGGCGTTTCTTCTTCGCTCGATGCGCCTTGGGATGGCAATGCAGCCAGCATCAACATCAATGCCAGCTTTGCCCCGCAAAACTTGGATCGCCTGCGCACGGCCATCAAAGAAGTGCTGCAGCAAACCCGCGAGAAAGGCTACAGCTTCATCGAAGTCGGCTTCGCAAAATCTGCTATTCAAGCCCGCCGCAAAGACCGGCTCACGCAGCCTGCGAATGCGATAGACACCATTGCTTTTAACCTGCGCGAAGATCGGGCGCTGGATGCGAACAAAGAGTTTGACGAGCGCTATGAAAAGCTCGACTCAGCGGCTGTGAATGCGGCTTTGAAGAAGTATTTGGATGTGTCACTGCTCAGGGAAGTGGTGGCTGGCACATTCTAAATACCTGAATACCAGACGCAGAATACGCAGAGGTTACGCAGAAGGAATACCAAAAAGAAAGAAGACAGAAGAATCACGGGTTGAAATCAAGTCGGAAACTTTTTGAGCCACACTTTTTCTTGTCTTTTTTTGCGTCTTCTGCGTAACCTTTGCGTCTTCTGCGTCCGGTGTTCCGAATTCTGTATTTCAATTCAAGCCGCTGCCGCTGCCAGCAACTTGGTATAGGCCTCGCGAGGTGCAGCAAGCACATCATCCACGCTGCCCTGCTCCACCACATAGCCGTCTTTCATCACCAGCACCTCATGCGCCATAGCGCGGATCACGTCGACGTCGTGCGTGATGATCAAATAGGTAAGGCCTCGCTCGCGCTGAAGTTTCTGCAAAAGAGACAGCACCTGCTGCTGGATCGTCACATCCAGCGCGCTGGTTGGTTCGTCCAGAATCATGGTTTGAGGATTCACGATCAGTGCGCGGGCAATGGCAATGCGCTGGCGCTGGCCGCCGGAGAATTCATGCGGGTAGCGTTGCAGCAAGTTGGGAAACTGTGCTTCATCCAGCCCCACTTCATCCAAAGCGGCGAGCACCCGCACTTGCCTTTGCGCAGCATTCAAAGCGCTCTCATGAATGCGCAAACCCTCGCCCACAATTTCTTCCACCGTCATGCGTGGCGAAAGCGATGAATAGGGGTCTTGAAACACCACTTGCAGCGATTGGCGCAGCGCAGTGTCAAATTTCATAGATGCTATGTTTTCTGTAGCGGCTTGCGCAGGTTTTATACCGGCTACTGGCCGTTTTCTCTCATAAAACACCTTCCCCTGCATACTCGCAGCAGGCAGCAAGCCCAGCAGCGCCATAGCAAGCGTAGATTTACCTGAACCTGATTCACCGATGATGCCCAGCGTCTGGCCACGCTTCAGATTCAAGCTGGCTTCATGCACCGCAACGAACTCGCCTTTTTTAAACCAGCCTTTGAACCCGCCCAATGGCTTGGGATACGTGATGCGCAGCTTGTCGGCTTGGATCATTGGCTCTGCATCAGCGCTTGCAGGCAACACATCGCGCATAGGCTTGCTCGCTAGCAAGCGCTGCGTGTAAGCATGCTGCGGGCTTGAAAGCACATCGCTCACGCTGCCCTGCTCCACCAAATGCCCGCGCTCCATCACGGCAATGCGATCTGCAAACTTGCGCACTAAATTCAAATCATGCGTGATCAGCAGCACCGCCATGTTGCGCGTTTTTTGGAGCTTGCCAATGAGATTCAAAATCTGCATCCGCAGCGTCACATCCAGCGCCGTGGTGGGCTCATCAGCGAGCAGCAGCCTGGGGCTACAAGACAGCGCCATCGCAATCATCGCCCTTTGCCTCTGGCCGCCGGAGAGCTGATGCGGGAAGCTCTCTGCGCGGCGCTCAGGCTCGGTGATGCCTACTTCAACCAGTAGCTCAATCGCTTTCCCCCAAGCCTGCTGCTTCGGCATAAGCTTCTTCAATTCCAACATCTCTGCAATCTGCCGCCCAATCGTCATCAAAGGATTGAGCGCCGTCATCGGCTCTTGGAAGATCATGGCGATATCGTCGCCACGCAAACCTTCTAGTTCGCTCTCGACAAGTGATAGCGTATCGCGCCCGTCAAATAAGGCTTGGCCGCTGACTTGTGCATTGAGCGCAAGGCGCAGCAAGCTCAAAGCCGTCACAGATTTTCCAGAGCCTGATTCGCCCACCAGCGCAAGCTTCTCGCCAGCGTTGATCGAAAAGTGAATTCCTTTGACGACCTCTTTGCCACCAAACGAGACGCGCAGGTCTTTGACTTCAAGCAGCGCGCTCATACATCCGCCTTCCGAGGATCGAGCGCGTCGCGCAGTGCATCGCCCATGAACGTGAGTAAAAGCAAGGTGATCACCAATACTGCAAACGTCGCCAAACTGATCCACCAAGCGTCAATACTGTTCTTTCCAATAGCCAGCATTTCGCCGAGCGAAGGTGTGCCCGGCGGCACACCCAGCCCCAGAAAATCCAACGATGTGAGCGCCAAAATTGCACCGCTCATGCGGAAGGGCAAAAAGGTGATGACCGGCGTCAAGCTATTGGGCAAGACATGCCGCGTGATGATCTGCCAATGGCTCGCTCCCAGCGCGCGCGCTGCGCGCACGTAATCCATTTGCCGATTGCGCAAAAACTCTGCACGCACGTAATCTGACAATCCCATCCATCCAAACAAGCTCAGCAACACCACCAACAAAATCACGCTCGGCTCAAACACTGCCGCAAAGATAATCAGCAAATACAGCTCGGGCATTGAGCCCCAAATTTCAATGAAGCGCTGAAAAAAAAGATCCGTTTTCCCCGCGAAGTAGCCTTGAATTGCGCCTGTGATGATGCCCAGAAACACGCCAATGACCGTGAGCGCCAGCGCGAACAAGATGCTCACGCGAAAACCATAGAGCAGCCGCGCAGCCACATCGCGGCCACGATCATCGGTGCCGAGCCAGTTATCCCAAGATGGCGGCGCGGGGTTAGGCGCTTTGGAGTAGTAATTCAATGTACTGTGGTGATACGGGTTGATCGGCATCAGTGCAAAGTTGCCGTCTTTGGCAAACTGCTCTTTCACAAACGGATCGAGGAAATCTGCATTCGTTTGAAAATCTCCACCCACTGATGTTTCGGGCACGTTTTGCACCATCGGGAAAAGCCATTCGCCGTTGTAGCGAGCGATCAGCGGTTTGTCATTAGAGATGATCTCTGCGATAAAACTCAAGGCCACCAAGATCATTAAAGCCATCAAGCTCCAATAGCCCAAACGATTGCGCTTGAAGCGCAGCCAAGCTCGCCTAGAGGGTGATGGGGACTGCAGAGGAACTTCTTCCAAGCGACCGCCGTGGATCGGGCTTTGCCCGTCCACCAGCGGTGCCCCCTTGAGGGGGAGGCGATCGGAGATCGCTTCGGGGGTGGGTGTTAAGCCATTCATTCGAATTTGACCCGGGGATCGATCAACACGTACGACAGATCAGATATCAGCTTCGTCACCAAACCAATCAAGGTAAACAAATACAACGTCCCGAGCACCACTGGATAATCCCGCCGAATCACAGCTTCATAACCCAACAGCCCCAAGCCATCCAAAGAAAACAAAGTTTCAATCAACAAAGCACCCGCAAAGAAAGCGCCAATAAACGCTCCCGGAATGCCTGCCACGATTTGCAGCATGGCATTGCGAAATACATGGCCGTAAAGTACGCGGCGCTCAGGCAAGCCTTTTGCTCGCGCCGTGATCACGTATTGCTTGCGAATCTCCTCTAAAAAAGAGTTTTTCGTCAGCATCGTCACGGTGGCAAAACTACCAATCACCATCGCCGTCACGGGTATGGCAATATGCCAGAGGTAATCGACAATTTTTGCACCGAGCGAGAGTGTTTCCCAATTGCTCGAGGTCAAGCCCCGCAGCGGAAACCATTGCAACTGCCCGCCAAATACCACCAGCAAAAATACGCCAAGCACGAAACCGGGAATCGCGTAGCCGATCAACACAATCAGCGTCGTCCACAGATCAAAGCTGGTGCCCGCACGCACGGCTTTTTTGATGCCCAGCGGAATCGATATGAGATACGTCAAGAAAAACGTCCACAGCCCCAAGGAAATCGACACTGGCAATTTCTCTTTGATCAAATCCCACACCGGCTTATTTTGAAAAAAGCTCTTGCCCAAATCAAACGTGAGATATTGCTTGAGCATGATCCAAAAACGCTCGGGCGCAGGTTTATCAAAACCATAAAGCGCTTTGATCTCCGCCAAGCGCTTGGCATCGACGCCTTTATCACCTCGGTATTCGAAGCTAAACGCTGCGCCCTCCACGCCTCCCGCTTTTGCGGCTCGCGCCTCAGCCATATATTGCTCCACCGGGCCACCGGGCACAAATTGAATCACGATGAAGGTTAGCAACAATACGCCAAACAACGTCGGGATCATCAGCAAAAGGCGCTTGAGAATGTAGGCCAGCATTTATTTCACCCACCACGTATCGATCAGCCAGCTATCGGCCTTGGCATAGGGCGGCATGGGCTCTTTATAGCCAAGCTTTTTGCCTGCATAAGCCAAATTGTGTTGCCCGCTCGTCCACTGCGGAATCAATACATGGCTATGCGCAATCACTCGCTCCAGCGCTCGGCAAGCAGGCAACAACTCTGCCTTGCTTTGAGCAGCAATCATTTTTGCAGTGAGATCATCCACTGCAGGATTTTTCATACCGGCATAATTTTGCCCGCCTGCAGCATCAGCTTCTTTGCTGCCAAACATCTCCACATATTCTTGCCCAGGATTTTGCGTGCCTGGAAATGCAATCACGATGATGTCGTAGTCGAAGGTTTGCACGCGAGTTTGATACAGTGCGAAATCCACAATACGTGGCTTCACTTCAATGCCAATCTTGCTTAGATTGCGAAACAGTGAAGTATGGGAGCGCAAGCCAGCCTCAGAGCTGTCTAAAAATTCAAAGACGAGTGGCTCGCCTTTTGAATTACGCATCACGCCATCGTTGACTTCCCAGCCCGCTTGTTTTAACAAAGCTACTGCGCGCTTAAGATTCTCGCGAAGCTCCGCTGGATTGGGCTCTTTTGCGCCTGAGTTGGGCGGCACGGTCATCGGCCCAAACGCTGCAGCGGGTATCTTGCTGCGCCAAGGTTCAAGCAACTTCAATTGCGCCTCATCCGGCATCCCTTTGGCATGACAATCCGTGTTTTCAAACAAGCCATTGATACGCACCAATTGATCGTAGGCCAAACGCGAATTCAACCAGTTGAAATCCAGCGCCAAGCCCAGTGCCTCGCGCACGCGAACATCTTGCAATTTGGCTCTTCGTGTGTTGAGCACGTAGCTTTGAAACCCCGCTGGCAAATTATGCTTAAAGGCTTTCTTGCTGAGCAAACCGTTATCGAAACGCTTCCCGTTCACGCGCCTGACCCATTCACTGGCTGAATACGATTGCATGAAATCAAATTCACCCGCTTTCAAGCCCTCCAGCCGCGCTGTGTTGTCTTTGTAAATCTTGATCGTGATGCGATCAAAGTTATGCGTGCCGCGATTCACATTGATATCTTTTCCCCAATATGCTGGATCTCGCAGATAAGTGATGTCTTTGCCGAAATTTACCGGGCCCACTTTGTAAGCCCCACTGCCAATCGGTACATCCATCACGATTTGATCAAATGGCTTGCGTTTGCCATCTTTTTCTACGCCCCAATCTCGGCTAAAAATCGGAATGCCGCCCACAGTCAGTGGCAGCTCACGATTTTTCTTTTTGAAATTAAAGCGCACCGTGCGCTCATCAAGCACATCAACACCGCTCACATCTTCCAGCAACGTGCGATACGCTGGCCGCACAAATTTGCTCGTCAACACTTCGTAGCTGTGCTTCACATCCGCAGCAAGCACAGGCTGACCATTGTGAAACTTCGCCGCTGTACGCACCTTAAACACCACGCTCAAACCATCAGCCGCCACAGTCACGTCCTCGGCCAACAGCCCATACCCCGTCCCCGGTTCATCCATCGCGCCCAGGAGCAGCGATTCAAAGAGCAGCGTATCCAGATAAGCAGGCGCCGTACCCCGAATCGTGAACGGGTTGTATTTATCAAACGTAGAGACGCGCAAATTACTCACCGCCACCAGCTCCCCACCCTTCGGCGCAGCCGGGTTCACATAATCAAAATGCGTAAAGCCAGCCGGGTACTTGATATCGCCCCAAAGCGAATAGGCGTGGCCTGCCCAAGCGGGCAGCGAACACAAAGTCAACAAACAGGCAAGGCCAAAACGGATCATGGTTTCATTGTGCCGCAAAGTCTGCCTTGGAATTTGTTGGGCGAGTGCATTGGCAGCAGCTTTTATGGTGCTAGTTTTGCTAGCGCGCGAATCGAATCGCGCAATTTAGGCAGTCGAGACTGACTGCCAGCATCGCCCGGCAGATGACCAGCCAGCGCTGTATTGAAATCATCATCAGCTAGCAGCTTGCTCAATTCATCAGCCAGATAGGCCCTCAGTTCAGCGGGCGCAGCCGCGCACTCACCGAGCAGCTCTGGCCGACGATCCACGACAGTGATGATGTCTTCCAGATCATGGCCACCCAAATAATCAGGCTGACCGTTCGCATCATGCCCACGATCTTTGAACGCCTCCAGTTTGGTTGCAATGAACACCGGCGCATGAATCAATCGAATAATCAAGCCAGAATTCAGCGCGACGGGCTCAGCAGTTTGCACCGCCAACGGATACCACCGATTCGCAAAACCAAGAATGCCAGGTACCGTGGGCATCACATCCAGCGTAACAGAGCCAAAAACCCATCGGCAAATTGGCGCTTGCGGCCGTATGTCATTACTGAAGCCTCTTGCACGCACCTTACTCTCTAGCGCATGGTAATCCTGCGCGGTGAGCGCTTGAGCAATGATGTCCACATCTTCGGTAATACGAATGTTGTCTGGGCGAGCTTGCGTGAGCAACAACCCTGTAGCGCAACCACCCACGAAGACCACATCCGCGCAGACTGGCCCCAGAGCCTGCGCCACCAGCTCTAGCAAGGCGCGATTCGGGTCGTTCATGGTGTTCATTTCAGGCGCTCCTCCAGTAGGCTGCGCACGATGTCTCGCTCTCTGGCTTGACCAATGCGCAAGGCATCAAACAGCGCCAGCAGCTCATAAAACGGCCGATCAGCTTGAGCCGCCAAGGGCAATTTAGGATACAGCGGGAGCAAGCTTGTGCCACGCGTGTTTCCCTCAGCATGCGGCCACACAGGCGGCAATTCATCAGCAAACAATACTTTGGATCGCAAAGGCTCCACGCCATGCGCCGTTGGAAAACCCACCGTCACTTCGCCCCGCACCGCCGGAAAAAAGTAAGCCGCGCCTTGCAGCACCAGCGCACGAAACGCAGGCATCACCAAGCTAGGCACCCCATCCACATCCGTGAGCAAGCGCGATGCAGACAAACGCGCAATGCAGGCATGCGCCTCAAAGGGCGACATATGCAGCGCATGCGCCAACGCCGCATAAGGCAACCGATGCCCCTGCAAACACACCAACTTAAACGCCACAGCCAAATCCTGCGGCTTCAATGACCACTGTGAATGCCCCAGTCTTGACTTGATTCCTGAATTACTCATTCCCGCCTCCATACGCAATATGCATATAGAATATGCCATGAAATAAAGTATATTTCAAGGTGTTTTACAAAAACTATGCAATTTGCATATTGCATATTGCATAGGTTTCATTCGTTATTTGCGAATAACGAATGAAAGCTGTTTAAATCACCTCAAAATTTAGGGGAAATTGGCCTTCTCCCGGCATGAATAATGCGCAGAGTGCTATCGAAAGATGAGTACTTTACTGAACGCAAACCATCGCATAGGCCTGCAATCATCATGAGTGCACTTCCGGTGTCGATCTGTGATTGCCTTGCTAGCAGCCTCGCGCCATTCTCATCAGCCTCGGGCTCTAAGATTTGCAAAAGGCGATCCACCGCTGCGTCGTCGATGAGCTGCCTCATGTCTCGGCCTATCAGCCTCGCGCTGGCACCCTCGTAAGTGTAATCGTCTGCCTCAAAAATCTCTGGATAGCTGGCAGCGGCATAATCGTATTGATCGCAATCAAGATAGTGGCGCAGATACAGCATCAAATCCCCGGCATCGCGCCCGGGGTGCGTGAGCTTGCGGTCTTGCCATGCTGTGATCTTAAGCAATGCTAAAGCGGGCAAACTAGGAACGACTAATTCAATACCGCCTGGCAAGCGCACTTCATGCCCCGATTGCATTGCCTCCTGCATACCAAAGCAATCAAAAATCGTTTGCTGCTCCGGCGGCCAAGCCAGTGTGCGGTCGGCTCGCTCCACGCCGCCAAACGGCACGATATCAAGCGGTCTGCCCGAGCGATGCCAGAGCTTGTGCGTTGCCTCCTTTGATCTCGCTTCAAACTGCCCGCTTGCAATCAGCGCTTGGCGCAGGGCATCAAAGCTTGCCCAATCGCGCACCATCACACCAAAATCCACATCCTCGGTCAGGCGCAGCGTCTTGATGCCATACACATGCAGCAGCATCACATCACGCGCTGCCGCACCCATGAGGAAAAATGGCGCATCTATTTTTGCGGCCTCTTGCTGCAAGGGGCGCACTATCTCAACCAGTGGCTGCAGATCAAGCTTGGCGGACAAGTCGTACAACATGTTCTTCATACAGCCGCTTGGCCGTCTCGATACAACGCGCATCGCCAGTGGCTAGCAAATCTGCGTACACCAACACGGGCGGCACGCACACTTCACCTTGCTCATCCGGGAAATTCCAAAACCGCCTGCGCACCTCTACCGCATCACGATGCTGCGCATCGGCTTCTTTCATAAATCGGTATTTGCCTGCCAGCAAGCCCGGCAGCTTCTCGGCATACAGCGTCAGCTCAGCCGGCTTGAGGTATTGCGTCAGCAGCGCACCCGCAGGCTCGCCGCCCCATTGCGCGGCATGCGCTGCCAGCGGCCAATCGCGCCATTCGTCAATCGCCTGCACGTAATAGCGCCCAAGCAAGGTACGCGGGCGCAGCTGGCGCGCATATGCATCTGCCCACAGCGCCAGCAGCCGCTCGCCCTCGTGCAGGCGGCGCGTGCCGCGCTTGGCTTTGATCTCTGTGATAAAGCCCTGTTGCTGCAAATCCGGCATCACCCAGCCCACCGTGCCATGCGCCACACCCGCTCGAGCAGCCAGCTCACGGTATGGCAAATTGACCCATTCAGGATGGCACAGCAAAGCAAAGATTACCTGTAAACCCGTTGGCTGAAAAGCCCGCCCTATTTGCAGCGCTTTCGCTTTGAGCATCGGCTTACGCCCCACCACAAACACCATCAGCCCCGGCTGCTGAATATGGGCATTGCCCGCCGCATCAGCAAACTCGCGCCCCTGCTGACGCAAAGCCTCGGCAAGCTCGGGTGCGATGTAATCTGCCACCAGCAGCCCCGGCAAGCCATGCAGCTCCGCTTGTCTGTCCAGCTGATGCAGCGCCGCCCCCAGATTGGCAGGGCGCAATGTTCGCTTGATCTCGACCCAATAGCGCTGCAGCTCATCGCCCCGCCCTATCTTGGCCACCGCATCCGCTTGCAAGTTGCCACGCATCTCAACCGCCGGCTCCTCCACCGCAGCCAACCCTAAGCCCCGCAGCGCCTCAAAGGCTGCGCTGAGCAGATCAGTTTCTTGGGTGACGAGTATTTTGTCCATTATTTTCATTGTCCACGATTATTGGACAAAATGCAATATTGGACAAATGCGGGGTTCAATTTTTATGAATATTCCTGTGTTTGGACAACCTCGATGCAAGCTCGCTCTTTTACAAAATGTGGCGATGTTTTTCAAACACTAGTTCCATCGATCAGTATTGCAGCCTAAGGAATACAAGCGCAGTCAGCAAGTATCGATTTAAATCAACGATCAATGCCCTTCACAAAAGAAGTTACGCGTGAACTTGTAGTTCTAGCTGGCTCGTGATACCTACTGATATTTATTCAGCAAGCAGTTCACGCAGAGTAAACCTCGCAAGCCCGATAGTTGCCGTAGCAGTAGCGGCCGATAGCAGTCCGCCAATCATGATCGTTACACCCAAAAAGGGGTGAAATGCCTTCAAAACCATCCAAGTCGCACAAATACATGCAAGAGTCCCGATTAAGCACCACCCAAAGGCAATTAAAACTCGCGCTTTGAGTTTTGGATAATCTGGCCATTCGATCAATACTTTCCGCCCACCGCTCAACGAAAGAAGTTCAAGGCTTTCTCGATAGCAAAAAGCAAGCATTGCAATAGAAAGCCCTGCCGCGGAAAGACCCCAAGCTACCGAATCACTCAAAGGCTTAAGCAGCACATCTGCCCACATTGGCTGATAAGCATAAACAGCAAACGGAATCAAAGCAAGAAGTAGTTCTGGCGAAATGAACGCCTGTCGCAAAAAATCAGTGAGCCTAGTCATGGATGCTCCAAACCGCGCTCATCATTAAGCTTTTGAAACGCTTCGAAAGCATGGTCGAAAAGTCGTTTAGGCTCAGGATCACCTTCGAACAGAAAGCTTTTCTGGTTTTCACTGGTTCGGATGATGACTTGGCGACCATGCTCAATCCCCTTCACTCGCGCACGGCCATAGCCGTCCGCAGCCATAAGCAACGCGGCGTCACCAAGCCCATCTAATAGTGGCTCCATCAATTCAAGTAGATCAGCGGGTGGTAAATCAGCGAGAACAGCCCTCGCAATTTCGGTTACTTTGGTTTTAATGCCCTGAGGTGCCTCCTCTTTAATCACTGCTTCTGTGAGCTTGCGCTTTAGTAAGTATTCACTGAGCGACTTCCAACACGGGCCAAAGAGTGGATTCGGCGGAAAAATAGACGCTTGCAATTCCGTGATAACACTCAAGCCTGAAAGTCTGGTAACAAAGGTCCGCAAGTCTGCAATTGGCTCAATGTCGCAGCCGACAAAGAACTTTTGAAACTTGATTTCAACTAGATCCCTGAATACTTTTTCGAACTGATCGCTAGGGAAACTATTCCATATATGTCGATATGCCAAGCCACTAAAAGCAGGTAAATAAACAAATGGGCTGGCAACATCAATCAAGTACGGCACCGATGCGGATACTGATGCGTGTCGATCCTCTCTGACCACCTCTACCTCGCCAACCTGCCGATATTTGGCGATCTTTGCGTAAAACCCCGTTTCCTGTCCCGGTGCACCGAAAGCTTGAAAGTCAATGAAGCTGTAGCGTGTCCCACGGTATTCGATGGTCGCAGGTTCACGCATAGCCTCAACAATTTTGTCCGCAGTCAATTCGCCACGCTTTCGCACCCGCCCAAGATAGAACTTCGCTTGCTTGCTCATTTTGTTCCTTTACATACGGAATTGCTTACCGAGTGCCGCATACCGCAACGCCTGTGGGCGCTGGAGAGTGGTGTCGACCTCTACTTCAGTTTTGCGAAAGAAGGACTTGAGGCGGTCGACTTTGGCTGCGATTCGAGCCCGCTTCACATCTTGCACAGCCCAGCCCGCTGTAATCAGCAACGCATCAATGCTTTATCGGGCGCGGGCGTTGAATGTCAAAAAATGTTTCCTTGCTGGATTCTATGCATAAATTTTCAGCAATTGGCATAGGTTGCCCGCATGCGACAATTCTGTCCATCTTCTGTGCATTTCTATTTCAAGAGGCATCTTCATGGGTTTTCTTACTGGCAAAAAACTGCTGATCACTGGCGTTCTGTCTAACCGCTCGATTGCTTATGGCATTGCCAAGGCTTGTCACCGCGAGGGGGCGGAGTTGGCGTTTTCTTATGTGGGCGAGCGGTTTAAGGATCGGATCACGGAGTTTGCGGCTGATTTTGGTTCGAAGCTGATTTTTGATTGCGATGTGGGCTCAGATGAGCAGATTGAGAAGATGTTTGCGGATTTGTCGCTCGTTTGGCCGAGGTTTGATGGCTTTGTGCATGCGATTGGCTTTGCGCCGCGCGAGGCGATTGCGGGGGACTTTCTCGATGGCCTCTCGCGCGAGGGTTACAAAATCGCCCACGATATTTCGGCTTACAGTTTTCCGGCGATGGCCAAGGCTTGTTTGCCGATGTTGAACGATAAATCTGCGGTGCTCACGCTCACTTATCTAGGCGCAGAGCGCGTGGTGCCTAACTACAACACGATGGGCTTGGCCAAAGCCTCTTTGGAAGCCAGCGTGCGCTACTTGGCTGAATCGCTGGGCGCGAAGAATCGCCAGCTCAGAGCCAATGGCATCAGCGCCGGACCGATCAAAACTTTGGCGGCCAGTGGCATCAAAGGCTTTGGAAAAATCTTGTCGGTCGTCGCAGAAAACTCACCGATTCGCCGCAACGTGACATTGGAAGACGTGGGCAATGCAGCTGCGTTTTTGCTGAGTGATTTGGCTGCTGGCGTGAGCGCGGAGATCATGTATGTGGACGGCGGCTTTAGCAATGTGGTGGGCGGGATTGCAGAGCCTGTTGGCGAATGATATTTAGAACGTTTTAGGCGTATAGCCGGCATAAAATATGCGCGGAGTGCTATTAAATCAGGAGTATTCAGACTTCTGCGATAGCTTCTGACATGGCCTCCACCCCATAGGCCTCCCGCTCAAAGCAATTGCCCAAATACAGATCGTTGCCGCGCAGCCAAGCCCAAAAGCTTGCTGTAGGGTAAGCCAATAAAAACAACACGCCCCAGCGTTCAAACTGCCGCACATGCACACGTTCATGCGCATGCCAGCGCTGCAAATCTTCAGCCTGTAGCGCTACGATGAGGTGCCCCAAAGTGATCGCTGCGAATCTTTGGTGGCGCAGTAGCCACTGAGCCAAATCGCTGTCTTGCGGCAAACAACACTCCAATGCGCCATCTACCCAACGCATACGCCCACCAGCCAGCAAAACAACCGGGGCCAAAAGTAGCCCGAGCGCAGAGCATGGTGCAGCCCAAATCAGACGACTGATACGAAAAAAGAAAAGAAAGTACGAAGATGACATGGGAGGGGTGGGCTATATCTCCCAATAACGCATGCATTCCTCAAAAAGACGACTTCATAAGTGTTTTAGGCCGCTAGCCGGCGTAGATAAAATGCAAGCAGCTATCAAATTCATAGTGTTTTCAACAGCAACACCACAGCGCGAGCCTCCATGCTCTGGCCTTGACCCACCGGCCCCAAGTGCTCATAGGTCTTGGCTTTGATGTTGACTTGACTCTCGCTCACACCCAGCGCCTGCGCGATGCGGCTTTTCATGGCTGGGATATATACCGCCAATTTGGGTGCTTGCGCGATCACAGTGCTGTCTAAATTGCCCAATTGAAAGCCCGCCGCTCGCACACGGCGCATAGCCTCAGCGAGCATTGTGATGGAATCTGCACCTTTGAAATCTGCATCGGTATCCGGAAAATGCTTGCCAATATCGCCCAAGGCCGCGGCGCCCAAGAGCGCATCGGTGATGGCATGGCAGAGCAAATCGGCATCGGAGTGACCGAGCAAGCCTTTGTCGAAGGGAATCTCCACACCGCCGATGATGAGCTTGCGGCCGGGCACCAATTGATGGGTATCCCAGCCCTCGCCAATGCGAATGCGTGGGATGTGTTGTTCGCCTGCCAAATTCATACCGCTATTATGTCGGGCTAATCGGGTGGCTGAGCGCCACAGAAAGCGCATCGACAGGAATCGCCCAATCCGCATCTTGAGCCACTGATTCTTTCAAAAACATGCGTTGACTGTCGCTCCAAATCGGCATCTGAACCAATTTTCCGTCACTGCAAGCACCGATATTGCTGGCAATGAACGTTTGAATTGAAGATTCATCGGAGGGCAAGCCCAGTTGGTCAAACAAATCCGTCATGGTTCTCATAGGCATAAATTCTCCTTAGGATCACCCATTGTGCGCCGCAGCAACTATTCTTGCTGACCGCACCTGATCAGCCCCTGCGCGACATCAGCACAGCTTGCGCCAAAGCAAAATCTTCAGGGTAAGTGACTTTGAAATTTTGCGCACTGCCGGGGATGAGCTTGGGCGCCACGCCAATAGCCTCCAATGCACTGGCCTCATCCGTGACTTCATCACCAGCTCGCGCAAGTGCTTGCATGAGCTGCCCAATGCGAAACATCTGCGGCGTTTGCGCGAGCCATTTGTCGGCTCGATCAAGTGTGCCGTTCACACGCCCGGATTTTTCCTGTTTCAAAGTATCAGGCAGCTTGAGTGCCATGAGCCCGCCGACTTCGTCGCCCACACAAGCATCAATCACTGCATTGATTTGCTCAGGCGTGATCAAGCACCGCGCCGCATCATGCACCAATACCCAATCCGTATTTTGTGCAGCGAACTCCAGCAAAGCTTTTAACCCATTAAATACAGTGGTAGCCCGCTTACTTCCTGCGCAAGCTGCTATTAAAAAAGTAGTGTTAGGCAGCTTCACGACCTGCGCCAACAGATCATCTAATGGAGAAATCACAACTGCAGTTTGCGCCACACGCGGCACAGCCGCAAAAGCAGCCAAGGTATGCGCCACCATCGGCTGGCCAGCGATTTGACGATATTGCTTGGGCAAACCCTCACCCGAGCGCGAGCCTACGCCGCCACATGGAATGAGCGCAAAGATGCGGGGGATTGTGGTTGAAGACATCCAGAGATTGTATGAGCCGATAAAATCAGATGCTTCAAACCCCGTCTCGCAAGAAACGGGGTATTCGTCATTCTCAAGCAACAAAACAATGGATTTTCCCAAACTGACCGCCGGCAAGCGATATACGATGCCGCGCCCCATCTCCAGCAGCGATGCGCTGATGCTGAGCGAATTCGCTGCGGAGCAAAAGCTTCGCGGGCACATCACAGCCATCGTGTGCGCGGATGCAGCCGATGCGCAGCGTTTGCAAGATGAAATGGTATTTTTTCAGCCGGGTTTGCGCGGCGTGATGTTTCCGGATTGGGAGACGCTGCCTTACGACACTTTTTCCCCACACCAAGATTTAATTTCTGAGCGGCTGGCCACGCTTTGGCGGATTTTACAAAGCAAGGATCGAAGCCATCCCGAAGCGGTAGACATTCTCTTCATTCCAGCAACGACTGCGCTTTACCGTATCGCCCCGCCTAGCTTTCTCGCCGCCACCACCTTCCAATTCAAAACCAAGCAAAAGCTCGACGAAGCAAAATTCAAAGCGCAGCTAACGCTGGCTGGCTACAACCATGTGAGCCAAGTAGTGAGCCCCGGCGAGTATGCGGTGCGCGGTGGCTTGATTGATCTTTTTCCGATGGGCAGCCTTGTGCCTTACCGCGTGGATCTGTTTGACGACGAGATTGACTCGATCCGCACATTTGATCCACATAGCCAGCGCAGCCTCTATCCGGTGCCCGAAGTGCGCCTGCTGCCGGGCAGAGAATTTCCACTGCATGACGATGCGCGCAAACAGTTCCGCACGCAATGGCGCGAATTGCTCGACGGCGACCCAACCAAGAGCCGAATTTACAAAGACATGGCCGCCGGCATGGCCACCGCCGGCATTGAATACTACCTGCCACTTTTCTTTGACTCTTTGGCCACCATTTTTGATTATTTAGGCGACGCAACACTTGTACTGCACGGCGATGTGCAGCAAAGCTTTGATCGCTTTTGGCAAGATGCTAAAGAGCGCTATACGATGAGCCAAGGCGATCCAGAGCGCCCTGCTCTGCCGCCGGGCTCGCTCTTCCTCTCCAGCGAACAGTTTTACGGGTTTTGCAATGCTTTTGAGCAATTAGCCGTTAAAGATATTGCGGAAGACGCTACGGAATTTATAGCATCTAAGCTTCCCTATCTAGCTTCCCAGCGCGATACCGAAGAGCCGCTGATTCAGCTCAAAGCGCATATTCAAACCACCAAGCATCGCGTGCTGATTGCCGCTGAGAGCGAAGGCAGGCGCGAGAGCTTGATGGATTTTCTGCGCGCTAGCCATATCGTGCTGCCAGTGTTTGACAGCTTGGAAGAATTCCAGGCCAGTGATGAAAAAGCCGGCATGGCTGTTGCGCCGCTGGCCAGCGGCTTTGCTTGGAACGAAGGCGCGATTGACTTCATCACGGAGACAGAGCTGTTCGCTGCCGCTGGCACAGTACGCCGTAGAAAAAAACAAGAACAAGCTAGCGATGTGGAAGCACTGATCAAGGATCTTTCAGAACTGAAAGTCGGCGATCCGGTGGTTCACACGCAGCACGGCATTGGGCGCTACAAAGGCTTGGTCAATCTCGATGTGGGGCAGAAGAATCCTGACGGCTCTGCTGCGGTGCAAGAGTTTTTGCATTTGCTCTACGCAGATGACGCAACGCTTTATGTACCCGTGAGCCAGCTCCATCTGATTGGCCGCTACACAGGCGTATCCGCCGATGAAGCCCCGCTGCACAAGCTTGGCTCTGGCCAATGGGAAAAAGCGCGCAGAAAAGCTGCAGAGCAAGTGCGCGACACCGCCGCTGAGCTGCTTAACATCTATGCCCGCCGCGCCACGCGCCAAGGCCATGCTTTCCGCTATTCGCCAGATGATTACGAGCGCTTTGCCAAAGATTTTGGCTTCGAAGAAACGCCCGATCAGCGCGCGGCCATTCATGCGGTGATTCAAGACATGATCTCACCTCGCCCTATGGATCGCCTCGTCTGCGGCGATGTGGGCTTTGGTAAAACGGAAGTCGCACTGCGCGCCGCCTTCGTCTGCATCACGGGCGGCAAGCAAGTGGCGCTGCTCGCGCCCACCACGCTGCTGGCAGAGCAGCATTTCCATACACTCACGGATCGTTTCTCTAAATGGCCTGTGAAAGTGATGGAGATGAGCCGCTTTCGCAGCGCTAAAGAAATCACGGCTGCACTAAAAGGCATTGCAGACGGAAGCGTAGACATCATCGTCGGTACACATAAGCTGCTCAGCGAAAAGACGAAATTCAAAAATCTAGGGCTTCTGATCATTGATGAAGAGCATCGCTTTGGTGTGCGCCATAAAGAAGCGATGAAAGCCTTTCGCGCCGAAGTGGATGTGCTCACGCTCACCGCCACACCGATTCCGCGCACCATGGGCATGGCGCTGGAAGGCATCCGCGATCTCTCCGTGATCGCCACCGCGCCGCAGCGTCGCTTATCAATTCGCACCTTCGTGCGCAACGAAGGCAATGGCGTGATCCGCGAAGCCGTGCTGCGCGAATTGAAGCGCGGTGGGCAGGTTTATTTTCTTCATAATGATGTGGCTACGATTGAAAATCGCCTGCAACGGTTACAAGATATTTTGCCCGAAGCCCGCATCGCCGTAGCGCATGGCCAAATGCCCGAGCGCCAGCTTGAGCGCGTGATGCGAGATTTCGTAGCGCAGCGCTTTAACATCTTGCTCTGCTCCACGATTATTGAAACGGGCATTGATGTGCCAAGCGCCAACACGATTGTGATTTCACGCGCCGATAAATTTGGCCTTGCTCAGCTTCATCAGCTGCGCGGCCGCGTAGGCCGCAGCCATCACCAAGCCTATGCCTATCTCATGGTGCCCGATACGGAGAGCCTCACCAAGCAAGCCACTCAGCGCTTGGAGGCCATTGTGCAAATGGAAGAACTGGGCTCTGGCTTTTATCTCGCCATGCATGATCTAGAAATTCGCGGCGCAGGCGAAGTGCTCGGGGAAAACCAAAGCGGCAATATGCTCGAAGTGGGCTTCCAGCTCTACAACGAAATGCTTGCCGAGGCTGTGCGCAGCTTGAAGGAAGGCAAAGAGCCCGATCTGCTCTCGCCATTGGCTGCGACGACTGAGATCAATCTGCACTCGCCAGCTTTGCTGCCCAGTGATTACTGCGGCGATGTCCATCTACGCCTGAGTTTCTACAAAAAACTCGCCACTGCAAAAACCAATGAGCAAATTGATACGCTGGTCGAAGAGCTCGTGGATCGCTTTGGCAAACTCCCGCAGCCAACCGCTACGCTGATTGATGTGCACCGCCTGCGCGTGCTCTCCCAGCCTTTTGGTGTGCAAAAAGTTGAAGCGGCTCCCGCCGTGATCACGATCACCTTCAAGAAAAACGCCCCAATTGATCCTATGTCGATCGTGCGCCTGATCCAGAAAAATCGCCACATCAAGCTCGCCGGCAATGAAAAGCTGCGCATCGAGCGCGAGCTGGCGGAGCCCAAAGATCGCGCTCAAATGGTGCGGGATGTGCTTCGCAGCTTGGGCTCACCCATCAAGGACACGGTAGCTTGAGCAATTTGCCTTCCGGCTTAGCGAGGGAGCAGCCCTATGCGCCTCCGCTCGATACTGGCCTGCAGATCGTTTATCAAGACGACTATTTGATTGCCATCAACAAACCGGCTGGCCTGCTCTCGGTACCGGGCAGAGGTGAGGATTTGCAAGACTGTGCTTTACATCGTGTGCAATTGCGTTACGCCACAGCCTTGCTTGTCCATCGGCTTGATGAAGCCACGAGCGGTTTACTGCTTTTTGCTCTATCACCCGCCATACAAAAAACAATGGGTGCAGCGTTTGAAGCGCGGCAGGTGCAAAAAATTTATCACGCTTGGGTCCATGGCACAGACTTACCCGAGCACGGCGTCATTGATGCACCGATTGCGGTGGATTGGCCAAACCGCCCATTGCGCAAGATTGATGCGCAAACCGGTCAAAGAGCCATCACGCATTTTCAATCACTATCAAAAAATGAGCAATCTGCGCATATTTTATGCCGGCTAGAGCCGCAAACAGGCAGAACTCACCAGCTCAGAGTGCATATGCAGCACATTGGGCACCCCATCGTGGGGGATCGCTTGTATGGCCTAAAACTGGGCGATGCGCCTCGTTTGATGCTGCATGCGAGTGGTCTGAAATTTGCTCATCCGCTGCAGGATGGAAAACTCATTGAGCTGGCTAGCAGGCCACCTTTTTTAGCATCAGATCTCTCAGGAGCTTGAGCGATTTTCATCCACACTGTTGCGCAGAGCCGTCTGTGCCACAGCATCGAGTGCTTTGTCCACTAGTCGGCCATCCGAGATCATGCGGATCAAGCCCTGTGAGCACAGCTTATCCATCGTGCGCTTACTCATGGAATGCGCCTTACCGCCGCGAGAGACAAACATGAACAGGCTGCGCATGGGAGAAGCCCAAGTCAGTTGCGCGCGCACCCACGCACCGTCTAGCATGAGCTCTACCCAAGAGCCAATAGGAATGTTCACGGTCGCTTCTGGTGTGAGCGCAATGAGATCAGACGCCGCAGAATGTGAGCTCATATCGATAGGTATCACTACCTGCTCATTGACAAAACCAGCCCCCGACACTTCGCTTTGCGCAAGCCAAACGGGCGCATCTTTGGCATCGTTTTGAGAGTTACTGAAATCACCAAACAGGCCGTCTGGCTCTGATGACGCTGCCACCTCTTGCACGTCAACCACAGGCGCGTCTGCACTCGCTGCATAAAGCGCTTGAAGTTCAGAACGATCAAAGGCCGCTTGAGCTTCATCAAACTGCGACGCAGTCACCTCTGCATCTTTAGCTTGTTGCACAGCGGCTGCACTGACTGCACTGACTGGTACGGCTGCCTGTGGCCTACCGCCCTCTAGCGCCACCTCATGAAGCTCGATCAACTCTGCGAAAAAATCTGTGATGCGCTCTGGCGGAAATTCGATAATCACCAAGCCTTGACGAAGCTTGGCCAACATACCAGGAATCAATTGCACCAGACGTTTGCGATTGCGCCTAGCCTTAGAAGCTTGTACGCTCCAAAATAGTTCGGTGACCAAGCTTTGGTAGCCTTGAGGATCAGTGCGGCCATCGGTGCAACGCAACTGACTCTCTGCCACGGCATGCGCCCAAGGGCCACATACAAAATCCAACACCATCTGGGGCACCGCAATACCTTGAGCAAGTTGGCGAAATTCTTGAGCAACAAATTGAGCAATCGTATTGCGCTGCTCGGCGTGCAAAAGCGCTCGCGCAGCTTCCTGCCGACGCACGTTTTCCTCAACATCCAGCTTGGCCCACATAGCCGCTAGGCGATCCATCACTTCGCCGAACGCTAACTGAACCGCCTCACCCGCAGCAGTTTTTCTATTGAGCATCGAAATGCTCTGCTCAACCGATTGTAAAAAAGGTTCGTAGCCCTCTTCGTGCTCATACGAGAAGCCTAAGCTTCGATTGGTTACAGCGTCTAGAAACTGGCGCGCAGCGTGTTGTTTATCACTGAAGAAGCGGCCATCTTCTTGCGCAATTTGCATCAGCATGGGCTCAAGACCTTGCAGATGTGCTCGCACTTTCGGCATCAAGCGCTCATCCTGAAGCAAGTTATCCAGCATCAGGCGCACGACCTCTTCACCCAACTGCTTACCCAGTTCGCGGCCATCTTTGAGAGCCATTCGTACCTGTGCGGCTTTTCGCTTCGCATCCAACAGCGGATCTGTTTTGGCTTTCTCTGCCTTCTTCTCAAGGCGTTGCACCATCGCTTCGACTTGGCGCATATCCTGAAGTGCCACAACTGAGGCTGGCACCGTATGCAGAAAATCCGGCGAACGGTGGTTATCGCTATCGAGCTCACCAGAGAGCAAACGGCGTAATTTATCGAGCGTGAGCATGGTACGCGCCACTGAATTGCTCAAGCTACTGGGTTTGGCTTTTGCCACATTGGGCACAAGCACTGATTGAGAAGAAGAGGCCTCTTCAACGCCACATGATTTGAGCCACTGGCATAAATCGGCGTAGAGTTTATTGAGTAGCAATCCCATGCGCGCGGATAAGTGCCCAATGATCGCACCGCGGATTTCAGCATCTGGCACTTGATCTGCAATGCAATCACGCAGGGCACGTGCAAACATTTCTGGCCGCAGCGGATTGATTTGCGATTGCACGGTGATCCATCCCAATAGCGAGCTTGCAAGCGCGTCTAGGGTAGGCATCAACTCATCCGTCTGAGAAGTGATCTCTTGCATCGCACTAGCAACCTCAATGCTGGCATCCAGATCAACATCGTCAAATAGCTTGAGATCTTCAAAGCGCATGAGCTGCGGAGACTGCGCAGATGCGCCTACGCCCAAGTAAACGTAATACTGCAAACGTTCTACAAACACTTCAGCAACCACTTGGCGATGCATCATGAGCTGGTTGACGAAGGCTTGCACCGAGGCAGGGAAATTTGGCTTAACCCAATTGGAGCCTCTAGCGGACTTATCTTCTTTTCCAGATAAAGCATCTAAACATTTTTCAATCAGACCAGGAGCTTGATCCAATGTCACTTCCAGACATTGGCGAAGTGTTACCCTCGCACCAAATGGCTCATCAATGACACCTAAGGGATGAAAGCGTGATGAAGCCATAGTGAATCAATAAAAATCGCTAGCTCTAGGCAAGCGCTTTGTAGCGCACGCGTTTTGGCTTGGCACCTTCTTCGCCCAACCGCTTTTTCTTGTCCGCTTCATATTCTTGATAATTACCATCGAAGAATACCCATTGCGAGTCACCTTCGCAAGCAAGGATGTGCGTAGCAATGCGGTCTAAGAACCAGCGATCATGGCTGATGACCATCACAGTGCCTGCAAATTCGAGTAAAGCATCTTCCAAAGCACGCAAGGTCTCGACGTCCAGATCGTTCGATGGCTCATCTAGCATCAGTACATTGCCGCCTGCAATCAGTGTCTTGGCCAAGTGCAAGCGCCCGCGCTCACCGCCGGAGAGGTTGCCCACACGCTTTTGCTGATCGCTGCCTGAGAAGTTAAATCTGCCGCAATAAGCGCGGCTGGCCACGGTGAATTTGCCGATTTGCAGCATATCCAAGCCACCAGAGATGTCTTCCCACACTGTCTTCTCGTTGGCCAAGCTGTCACGATTTTGATCCACAAAAGCCATTTGCACCGTGGAGCCAATTTTCACCGTGCCGCTATCAGGCTGCTCTTTGCCCGAGATCATTCGAAAGAGCGTGGATTTACCCGCGCCGTTAGGCCCGATGATGCCCACAATTGCGCCGGCGGGCACTTTAAAGCTCAGGTTATCAATTAAAAGGCGATCACCAAAGGCTTTCGATACGCCGGTGAACTCAATCACCTCATTACCCAAGCGCTCGGCCACAGGGATGAAAATTTCCGAGGTTTCGTTACGCTTTTGATATTCTTGACTGGAGAGCTCTTCAAAGCGCGCAATACGCGCCTTGGATTTAGCTTGACGACCTTTCGGATTCTGACGCACCCAATCGAGCTCTTTCTTCAAAGCTTTGGTGCGCGCTTCTTCGCCTTTCGCCTCTTTGGCTAAGCGATCGGTTTTCTGCTCCAGCCAAGTGGAATAGTTGCCCTTCCACGGAATGCCTGAGCCGCGATCCAACTCCAAAATCCATTCGGCGGCATTGTCAAGGAAGTAACGATCGTGCGTGATGGCCACGACAGTGCCTGAAAAACGAGCCAAGTATTGCTCCAGCCAATCTACGGATTCAGCATCCAAGTGGTTGGTTGGCTCATCGAGTAGCAGCATGTCGGGTTTGGAAAGCAGAAGTTGACACAGCGCCACGCGACGCTTCTCACCACCGGAGAGCTTACCAATGATGGCATCCCACTCAGGCAGGCGCAGCGCATCAGCTGCAATTTCCAGCGCATGGCCCGTATCGTCGCCCGCTGCAGCAATGATGGCCTCGAGCTCTGCTTGTTCAGCAGCGAGCTTGTCAAAATCAGCGTCTTCAGCACCGTAATCTACGTATACCTGCTCCAGCCGCGCCTTGGCTGCGAGCACCGCGCCCATTGCGCTCTCTACCGCTTCGCGCACCGTGTGCTCGGCATTGAGCTGTGGCTCTTGTGGCAAGTAGCCCACTTTGATGCCCGGCATGGCAATCGCCTCCCCTTCGATCTCTTTATCGACTCCGGCCATGATTTTGAGCAGCGTAGATTTACCTGAGCCATTGAGGCCAAGCACACCGATCTTGGCGCCTGGGAAAAACGAGAGCGAGATATCCTTCAAGATATGGCGCTTGGGTGGCACAATTTTGCCGACCCGATTCATGGTGTAAACGTATTGAGACATGGGGATTTAGCCTGTACAGCAAGCTGCACGCGGTCAGTTATTCTGGTGAAAGATGCATTGTATGCAATGCACACCAAGAATGCGCTTGAAAAGCGGAGTTTTGCGTCAGCGCTAAAAATACCCATAAAAAAACCCGCTTGTGGCGGGTTTTTTTATTAGAAAAGCAACCAATTACTTGGCCGGAGCCTTCTTAGCAGGCTTTTTGGTTTTCTTTGGCTTGGAAGTAGCGTTGTTCATATCAATTCTCCAAATATAAGGATTTATGTGATGCTAAGCCGGATGGCTTCGCCCCAATGACCTGATTCCTTTGCGGCATGCCGTTTTAAGTTTCAAGCTTTTTTCATAACGCCGCATCACCAGAACGGTTGACACGCCATATACGAATTGGTGATTATAGTCAGCGATAATTACCAGAAAACACATGCCAGCAATCCATAGCCCCCCCGTGACCAGCTTTAGACGCCGAGAATTTTTACGGCTGCTCATGGTTTCGCCTTTCTATTGCATGATGGCTTTGCTTATCGTTGAGGCAGGCTTGGCAGCAGCAACCACAGCTTTAATCATTCAGGCCAGCTACGATGTTGCTCAGCAAGACTTCTTAATTTCTGATTTTGCTTGGATTGTGGCAGCGCAATCAGCCTCCTACATTGTGGGAGCTAGCAGCTGGATCTTCGCCGAGCGCGCAGGCTTTGGCGCATACGGCCGTTATATGCTGCGCTTTGCCAAAGACAATCGTGCTCAGACCGCCTTATTGGCTGACCGCGAGCAGCGAGAGCAAGTTGAGCCCTTTCTCACCAATGAGACATTTCACACTTTGTTTGAATTGATCTACGAGCTGGAAGCAGATTTCAAGCTGTTTTTTAGCCTCGTTTTCAATAGCATCGTGTTGGGTTATGCCATTGATGCTGGGTTGCCTGTCGTCTACGCCTTTGTTTTTGTTTCATTGCTCATCTTGCAATGGTTTGTGCGTAAACCGGTGGCTGCTGCCTATCTCTCTCAGCAGCGCGAGACCAATCGCATGACGGCACATACCTACACCGCTTGGGACAACATCACCAGTGGCAACCGCTACAACTTTCGCCTTTGGCACGCTGGCTTCAAAGAACGCTTACGATGCGCACTCAAGGCGCAAATACGAGCCATCATGGCGCGCGAAATCATTGCCACAGTGAGCGGCATTTTTGCTTTGATCGTTGTGTTTTCGTACTTAGCTTGGGTGGCTGGGCACAACGTGGGTGACAGTGCATTACTGATTGCGCTGGCCGCAACCCTACCTAGGCAAATCGATTTGTCTTACAACGTCCACGGCTTGGCCTCTGGATGGAACGATCTGCTGGCAGTGTGGACGCGCATTGGCGGCGTGTGCGCTGCGATGAATCCTGCGCCTGATGCTGATTTCAATCAACGCATTCGTTTTGACGGCGTGAGCTTGGCACGCGGCTCGCAAGTTTTGCCCTGCTCAAATGTAGATATTGCTGCGCATCAAGTGCTCTCTGAGCCCACAGGGCGGATTTTGGTGCGCGGGGGCAATGGCATGGGCAAATCGAGTTTGCTGGTGGCTTTGAAGGTGCGCTTTGGATCCGATGCTTTTTATTGGCCGACCAGCGATAAATTGTCTTTCGCGTTTTTGAAAGGCCAAGAAGAGCAGGAAGATGATAGCGAGCCAGCGAGTGGCTCGGGGGGCTTTTCCTCGGGCGAGAAGCAAATGCGTAGCTTGCATGAAATTAGCTTGAAGACGCAAGCCAAGGTGTATTTGCTGGATGAATGGGATGCGAATTTAGACAGTAAAAACCGCGCCTTGGCGGAGCAACTCGTGGCTGGCTTAGCAGCTCGGGCCGTGGTGGTGGAAATCTCTCACCGAGATCGAGTTTGAACCCACTCTTGCACGGCTTGAAGCTGCGCGAGGGTATCGATGTCGGTGACGCAGCCCATATCATCCACTATGATTTCTATAGCAATTTGCGCAGATAATATGCCGGCTGCACCTTGATTTCCTTCTAAATTTTGTAGTTTGAGGCCGCTTGAAGCTGCAAAACCAACCGGATGGCCGCGTTGCCAGCCCTGCACGGGGTAAGCGGCCAGAGCCCCATGCAGTAGAGCATCCGCCACTGCCAAGATCGTGTGCGGCGAGATCATTGGTAAATCCGCCGGCAAGATAAGCCAGCCATTGGATTGAGGATTCGCACGCACAGCCGCCGCAATGCTGTCGCCCATGCCCGGATGCCCAGCGTCTTCCAGATGCCAAGGCAGGCCCGTGGCCTTCACAGCATCAAGCGTCCATTGCAAAACCGTTTTACCGCTAATCAGAGCAGAGAGCTTGCTGCCCTGCCCGCCGGAGACTGCAAAGCGCTCACCGCGCCCACTGGCTAAGATGATGACGGTGGGCTGAGCCGCCATTTCAGGCCAAATACTTCGCCAATTGCGCAACATCCACGTTACCGCCTGAGATGATGACGCCAACTCTCAGGCCTTTCACCTCCACCACACGTTGCATCGCCGCCGCCATCGCCAACCCACCCGTGGGCTCAATCACCATCTTCATGCGGCTCGCCGCAAAACGCATGGCTTCGATCAACTGCGCATCGCTCACCGTCACGATATCGTCCACCAACTCCTGAATCACCGGGAAAGTCAGGTTTCCCACAAACTGCGTCTGCGCGCCATCGGCAATCGTTTTCGGCGTGTCAATCTTGATGATCTTGCCTGCGCGCTTGCTCTGCTGCGCATCGTTGCCCGCCTCCGGCTCCACACCAATCACACGTATCTTTGGATTCAAATGCTTGGCCGCCACCGCGCAGCCAGAGATCAATCCGCCTCCGCCTAAGCACACCAGCAGCATGTCGAGCTGCCCCACTTCTTGCAGCAACTCAAGCGCTGCCGTACCCTGTCCGGCCATCACATGCGCGTGGTCATACGGCGGAATCAGCGTCATGCCGCGTTCTTGCGACAGCTTTTTACCAATCGCCTCGCGATCTTCCTTGTAGCGGTCATAGGTGATCACCTCTGCCCCATACCCACGCGTCGCCGCCATCTTCACCGCAGGAGAATCGAGCGGCATCACAATCGTTGCCGGTATACCCAGCAGTTGAGCTGAGAGCGCAATCCCTTGCGCATGGTTGCCCGAACTAAACGCACAGACGCCGAGCTTTTTTTGGCTTTCTGAGAATTGCGCCAGCGCGTTGTAAGCACCACGAAACTTGAATGCACCCATGCGCTGGAAATTTTCGCATTTAAAGAAAAGCTCCGCGCTAGCCATCTCATTGGCCGTACGAGAAGTCAATACAGGTGTGCGATGAGCCACGCCTTGTAGGCGAGCAGCAGCTTGGGCAATGTCGTCGAAATTAATGGCTAAGTTCATGTCTGTGGTATCAATTTAGGTGGTGTCTCAGTTTGAAATAGCGCGAGGCTTGTAGTTGCCGCGCTTCTTTGCTACTGGTTCAGGTATCAGTTTAGCCAAGTCTTCAACACTCCAAACCTTGCTTTCAATTCCAGCTTCCATCGCTGGTGTTACGCGGAGTGTTTTGTGAATCTTGCAGAAGTTGTAGTACATGAAGTGTAGAGCTACAGCGTGTAGGTTATTCTCAACCTTTTTGCTAAAGCCGTTGGTCAAGCGCGTGAACCTGCGCATGTGCATACGCATGGTTAGATTTTGGCGCTCTACATACGACGTAGAGATGTGATCACGGTCAGGCGAACCCGATACCACTTGTTTACGAGAGCCAGTGCATACGGGTGGGCTGTAGCGACCATTGCGCTGCACGTCAGGCCCGTAGTGCTTCACGATCATTGCGTAGTCAACTTCATCGAACGCTTGCTCTACAGCTTGCATGTATGGCTTGTGACCGTCAGTGCTCAATTGCACATGGTTGCTCAGGCGACTTTTCACATCAAGCATGAACTCTTTGGCGTACTCGGTATCGCGGCCACCCACAAGGTACGAGACGATCAGTTTTGAGTCTGCATCAATCGCAGTCCACGTCCACACATCGCCCGCACCTTCAGGGGCGGCTAGAGCGGTTTCTACATTCTTGTTTTTTGCGTAGCAGAAAGCCCAAATTTCATCACACTGGATGCGCTTAGTTGTGAGGCCGCGCACGTTGGCATCGTGGTACGCAGCGCAAGCAGCGCCCGCATCTTCCAAGAGCTTGGTAACCGTATTGATTGAACAGCCCACGATGCGCTCTATTGAACGCATGGAATTGCCCTCTACCAGCAGTTGCAGGATTTGCGTTTTCTTTTGCAGTGGCATGGTGTTCATAGTCTGTCGCCTTAAATTCAAACTGAATTATAATTGAATTTGTTAGCATAAAATAGAAAATTGCGAAATTGGTCATTTTTCTTTTACAATACTTCTATGCAGACGATGGAGCACATAAAAACACCCGGACAGCTCATTGAGTTTTTACTCAATGAGAGGGGTTGGTCGCAAGTGTTGCTAAGCTCAATACTTGGCAAAGATGCGAGCACGGTGAGCAAATTAGTCACCGGAAAACTAGATATATCGCCCGAATTGGCAGTGCTTTTGGAGGAGGCTTTCTCCCTGCCTGCGGAGAAGTTTCTCGAAGTTCAGCAAAACTTTGATTTAGCAAAAGCTCGCTTTGCAGTTACACCAGATCCACGGCGAACAAGTAGAGCGAAGTTACTGAGTGATTTGCCAGCCACAGAAATGATTGGCCGATCATGGATCAAAGTAGGCAACACCAAGGATGTTTTTGAGATTGAAGCAGCACTGGGTAAGTTTTTTGGAGTGGAAGATAATTCAGGCATTGAGTTGATTTCTTATGCGGCAAAAAAAACCAATGCACTTGAAAGCATCAACCCGCTTCAACTTGCTTGGCTATATCGAGTCATTGCGATTGCAAGGCAAATGATGGTTAAACCTTTTGCAAAATCAAAAATTCCGGATTTAGTGGCTCACCTAAAGCCACTTTTGATTGCGCCGCAAGAGGCAAGAAAAGTGCCAAAATTGTTTGCAGAATACGGGATTCGGTTGGTTTTTGTTGAGGCGCTGAAAGGCTCAAAAATTGACGGCGTGTGTACATGGTTGGATGAAAAAAATCCAGTCATTGGGCTGTCATTACGGCATGACCGGCTGGACAATTTTTGGTTTGTTTTGCGTCATGAGTTAGAGCATGTCATACAAGGGCACGGATTATCAGCGCCGCACTTGGATGTGGAAATGGAAGCCGATGCTAGCAGCGTGATTGATTCACAAGAGGCGCAGGCAAATGAAGCGGCGGCTTATTTCTCAATCCCAAAGGGGAAGATTGATAGTTTTATCGCTCGCAAGGCGCCGATATTTCAAGAGCGAGATTTTTTGGGGTTTGCGAGTTTGCTAGGTGTCCATCCTAGTATTGCCGCTGGGCAAATTCGACACAAAACTAAGCGTTATGAGTTATTTAATGCACACAACGCAAAGATTAGAGACCATGTGCTGCCGACAGCAATTTCTGACGGCTGGGGCACTGTTGCACCGTTTTGATAACTTGTACAGAAAGGGAACGCCATGACTAGAAGTGAAGAGTTGCAAAGACTGATACCTTTATACCTGCGTGAAACTGGGAAAACCACATGGGAAAACATTGATGTTGCCATCTGGGCCATCAAGCGCGGTGTTAAGCCTCCAAAGCCAAAGACCGAGGCAGAATTGCTTGCTGAACAGTTTTCGCAAGCATTAAGGGACGAACATCGCCGCGATCCTGAAACTGGCTTGGATTACCGCGCTAACCATGCCTTCAAAGAAAAGCATGGGGACAAGCAATTAACATTTTGGGTTCAGTTGGAAAACGCGACGTATCCGCAAATGAGCGCTTCAGCTACAAATCGCAGAGATGGAATTATTGCTGACTGCGCACAACTGAAAAAAGATTCTATTGTTTGGAACAACAAAAATCCAAATGAAAAACAAATCAATATGGTGCTTGATTTTGAAGAGGACGTAAACGAGCGCCTAGCATCAGAAGGATATGCGCAAGTTGAAATGGCCTAGATTTTCCTTTTCCACCTGGCGGTGGCAGCAAGTCGCGCTAAATCTATCCTCTCATCTTTAGACTGATTCTTAGCTCTTACCAAGCCACCAGCAGCCCGTTTATCGGTCTTTGCTGGTGGCTTTCCCGTTTCACCAGTTGCTTGCTGCACAATGGAAAATGCAGTTTGATTAATGTCTTTGCGGCTCATACCCTCAAGCATAGCAAAAACAGGCTTCGATTACAGGCTAATTTCAAACTGAGACACTACCTCAATTTAATAGCAATCTGAGCACTATCCATGCCGACTTTTTAGTATGCCAGCATGCGTCAGCAAATGGCGCTCCTCGAAAAATTTCGGCGTTGAAATTTTAGTTTTTTACAGGCCTTCGTGCTTTGGCGCACAGACTACCGCTGCTGGAGCGGGAATACTGACTGTTTTACCTCAACCCATGGAGCTTTTCATGAATTCCAAATCGTTCAAAACCTGCCGGATGCTTTGCGCCACGGCGCTCGCCGCAACCTGCTTTGTGTCAGCAGCCCAAGCGCAAACCACCACCACGCCCAATAGGCCTGCTGCCATGCCCCACGCCCAAATGCAAAAAGGCATGATGGGTTCCGACGACATGAAAAAATCGATGATGATGGGGATGGACGGCATGAACAAAATGACCATGACTGGCGATATCGACAAAGACTTTGCCATGATGATGAAGATTCATCACCAACAGGCGGTTGACATGTCCGAGATGCAAATCTCCCACGGCAAATCGCCTGCGATGAAAACCATGGCCAGACAGATCATTACTGCGCAGAAGAAAGAAATTGCCAAGTTTGACCAGTGGCTGGCTCAGCAGAAATAGGTGTCAAAATGACATGGCCTCCAACCTGAACGCGCCCTCCAACGACAGCTCATTGCCTTTAACAGATCCGGTATGCGGTATGACTGTGACGCCGCAGTCACCGCATACGCTACAACACGAAAATAAAGCAGTTTATTTTTGCAGCACGGGTTGCAAAGGCAAGTTTGAGGTCAACCCAGCCAAGTATCTGCTGAATAGCTCCGTTGGTGGCAGTTCAGCACCCGCAGGCGAACCTGTGCCAGCCACATTCGAGCAGGTTGCCGCTGCCACTAGCTACACCTGCCCGATGCACCCTGAGGTGAGACAGGACAAACCAGGCGCCTGCCCCAAATGCGGCATGGCGCTGGAGCCCGAAATGCCCACGCTTGATGAGGGTGAGAACGCCGAGCTGACCGATTTCAAACGGCGCTTCATCTGGACTTTGCCTCTGACCATCATTGTCACCGTGCTGGCCATGGCGGGCCATCGTTTACAACTATTCGAGATGGCGACGCAGAGCTGGATTGAACTGGTGTTGACTTTGCCGATTGTGCTGTGGGCAGGTTGGCCGTTTTTTGTGCGCGGTGCACAGTCCATCATCCATCGCAGCCCGAATATGTGGACGCTGATCGGCCTAGGCACCGCAGCAGCATTCATCTACAGCGTTATCGCCACTGTGGTGCCGGACGTGTTTCCTGCCTCGTTCATGTCGATGGGCCGCGTGGCGGTTTACTTTGAAGCGGCAGCGGTGATTGTTTCCCTCACGTTGCTTGGCCAGATTCTTGAACTCAAGGCCCGTTCCCAAACCTCGGCCGCCATCAAGTCCTTGCTTGGCCTCGCGCCCAAAACGGCGCGGCGCATCAATGCGGGCGGCGCAGAGGAAGACGTGCCCCTCAGCCACGTGCATGTAGGCGACTTGCTACGGATTCGCCCCGGTGAGAAGGTGCCTGTCGATGGTGTGGTGATCGAGGGCGGCAGCGCCGTGGATGAATCCATGCTGACGGGCGAGCCCATGCCCACAGTGAAGCGCGTGGGCGACAAACTGATTGGCGCGACCATGAACACCAGTGGCGCGATAGTGATGCGCTCAGAGAAAGTGGGCTCGCAAACTGTATTAGCCGGGATTGTGCAAATGGTCATCCAGGCGCAGCGCTCTAGGGCGCCGATGCAGCGCATGGCCGACCAAGTAGCCGGTTATTTTGTGGTCACTGTCGTCGGCATTGCCTTGCTGACTTTTGTGGTGTGGGGGCTGGTCGGGCCGGAGCCGAGCTGGGTTTATGGGTTGATCAACGCGGTCGCGGTGCTCATCATCGCGTGTCCCTGCGCATTGGGTCTGGCCACGCCGATGTCGATCATGGTTGCCACTGGCAAGGCCGCGACCCAGGGCGTGCTGTTTCGAGACGCAGCGGCCATTGAGAATTTTCGCAAGGTAGACACGCTGATCGTGGACAAGACCGGCACGCTGACCGAGGGTAAGCCGAAGTTTGACCGCGCCGTGGCTGCACCAGGCTTTGCCGAAGACGCCGTGCTGCAGATGGCTGCCAGCCTCGATCAGGGCAGCGAGCATCCCTTGGCGCATGCCATCGTTGCAGCAGCGCGAGAACGGAACCTAGCGCTGGACAAGGCAGAAGGATTTGAGTCAAGCACCGGCATCGGCGTGCGCGGCACGGTGGGCGGCAAGCAACTGGCGCTCGGCAACACCGCACTGATGACACAACTCAACGTAACGGTCGATGCCCTGAAGGCACATGCCGAAGCCTTGCGCGCCACCGGGGCGAGTGTGATGTTCCTCGCAGTCAACGGCCAGAGCGCCGGTCTGCTGGCCGTATCCGACCCGATCAAGGCAAGCACGGGGGAGGCATTGGCAACGCTGAAGGCATCCGGCTTGCGCGTGATCATGGCAACTGGCGACGGGCTGACAACGGCGAAAGCGGTGGCGGCAACGCTGGGTATTGAAGAGGTTCATGGTGAGGTCAAACCCGCCGGTAAGCTGGAAATGGTAGCTCGGCTGCAGCGCGAAGGGCGCATCGTTGCCATGGCCGGTGACGGCATCAACGACGCGCCGGCGCTGGCCAAGGCCGATGTGGGCGTGGCCATGGGCACAGGCACCGACGTGGCGATGAACAGCGCGCAGGTGACGCTGGTCAAAGGCGACCTGCGCGGCATTGCGGTGGCGCGCGAGATATCACAGCAAACCATTGCCAACATGAAGCAGAATCTTGGCTTTGCCTTTGTCTACAACTCGCTAGGTGTGCCGCTGGCCGCTGGTGTTCTTTACCCCTTCACCGGCTGGCTACTGTCGCCGATGATTGCAGCATTGGCGATGAGTCTTAGCTCGGTATCGGTCATCACCAATGCGCTGCGATTGAGACGCGCCGCACCCAAGCAACACTGAAAATAGCAGAGCAGCCGTAGATATTTGTGCGCATGCTTTACGAGTCAAAGCAGGCGAGAGGTGGCGTAACGATCCTCCTGTCGCAACAGGGCTGAGCTAGCGGAGGGTTTGGCTCACAATGAAACTGCAATCACAATTTCCATTGGTTGCCTAGCATCGGCTTGTCTCGCACAGGCCAAACAGGGCACAGTATTTGTACGACTTCCATCAGGCTGATCCACTCGGCGATGGGGTCTTCATTGGCCCGTTGCGGGCGATATGGAACACCCGCTTCGCGCACCAACACCGTACTTGAATCCGCTGCAATTGCAGATTCGTTCAGCGCAAAATGAGTTTTAGTGACCATTTTCTGCAACAAGCTCCATCAGTAATTTGTGCTGATCGAATAGCGCAAAGTATTCATGCAATTGCGTCATGTCGAGCGACGCGCGGTGTATTTTCACAAGCGCACGAATATCCTCCAAATCGCGCGTTCGCGTTGGGTCGTTGACATAGCCTTGCAGCTTGAAGCCGATCAACCCTTCAACACTGATCACTCGTAAGCGCCCCATCGGTGTATCTCGCTGTGATGCTTGGGCTAGGAGGTGCCGCGCAAGCGGTCGATGCGCGTAAAGCAAATCCAGCCCCTCAGTGCCTCGAACATAGTTAGCTGCATCTTCGCTGCGGTGGATACACTGATAACCCAGCCTCAAAAGCGCATCATGCACTCGATCTGCCGCTTCGGCTTCCAAAAGAAAATCAATGTCTTTCGTAGCTCGCACAACGCTGTGCGCAGCAACCGCCAAACCACCAATCAAAGCTGGCTGAGTATTAGCCAGCGCAAACATTGAAAGCGCTTCGCGGATTTGTTCAACGAGATTAGGCATGTTGTCAGTGTGGAGGAGATGACTTCGACATCATACGGCGAAAGATGTTAGCCAATCGCGCACGCTCGATACCGTCTTGCGCCGTGAGTACAAACGGGTCTGCAAAAACACGGGTACAGATTCAAAGCTGAAAAATCACTTCGCAAACAGCGATTCCATGCTCTTAAACGCCTTGAACTCAATCGCATTGCCAAACGGATCGAGGAAGAACATGGTGGCTTGTTCGCCCGGCTCGCCTTTGAAGCGGATGTAAGGCTCAATGATGAATTTTGTACCGATGGCTTTGAGCTTGGCGGCTAGCGTTTCCCACTCAGGCAGATTCATCACCAAGCCAAAATGCCGCACCGGCACACCATGGCCATCGACTTCGCTTTTCGCAGTATCGGTGTTCATTGTGGGGCACAAATGCGCGACGATTTGATGGCCGTGGAAATTGAAATCAACCCATTCTGAGCTGCTGCGTCCTTCAGGACAGCCCAGCAATTCGCCATAGAAGGCGCGGGCTTGGTCGAGATTGGTGACGGGGAAGGCAAGGTGAAAAGGCTGCATGTGAATTCTCTAAAACAAGCTCTCATCGTATCAACAAAAAAACCGCCCGAGGGCGGTTTGTCTGCAAACACAGCACCAAGTGTGTGCGGCGCACCCAGACATCGAAAATATTATTGAGCAGAGGACTTTTGCCTTGGCCTTCTCCATCGCCAGCCCAGCCACCGCTCAATCCCCGATGTCTTGCGTCATCTTAAAAGCCATCCGCGTGACTTTCCACTGGCCGCCTTGTTTCTCTAAATTCCATTCATAGTTACCCACGGGGCGCCAGAGTTTGTCGCCGAGCCAGTGGCGGCCATCGACGAAGGCACCGGCTGTGGCTTTGTTGCCGTTGACTTGCGCCGTGACACGCGACAGCTCATGCCACGTGGCATCAAAGCCGGGCACGATGACGGGTCAGGGGGCACAGCAGCGGGAATACTTCGCAGATGCGGGCGATCAGCGCTGCCCACAGGTAGTGCGCGGGGAGCGCTTGGACGGCACAGGCTCGGGCGGCTCAGGAGCACACGAGATCGGCGAGGCAGTGACTCCAGTGGCGTGAGGGTGGGCTCGTCCTGCCCATCTCTTCGTTGGTTGCCTCCTCGTTGGTTGACTCTTGGCTGCTCAGTGCGCCAATTCCCGCCCGGCTCGCTGCGTTGCTTAGCGCAGCGGTACACCAAATCGTTGCCTGCCTTGCGCAGCCTCTCCATGGCAAACGGTGGCCGCGCGCAGTAGCGCAGCCGCCGCTCTAGACCTGCGCGGTCGACCACGCACACATGAAAATGCACATGCTCGTTCAGGCTGGAGCCAAAGCGGTGGATAAAGGCGGCTGCGCCAATGTGCAGCGCGGCTTTGCCCACATTTGCAGCACCCGGGCTGCAGCTTTGCAGGCTTTGCGCAATAACGCGCAGGAAAATACGCAGCACCATGTTCAGCACCGCCCCGTCGCGCTGCATGAAGTAGCGCAGGCGCTTCGGGACCGCCATCACCCACTGGCGCACCGGCAGACGCGGCAAGACGTGATCGGTCAGGTGCGCTGCTGCTCAGCCATCGCCGGGCCGCGCACGCTGCAACAGTGGCAAGATTATTTGCCTGCTTTGGATGTTGTGGTCACACAAGCGGACGAAAAGTTGATCGACGGGTTGGTTCACCCGGGCCATCCATCCACACCGGGTTATACCGACGCCGCGTATCCACTGAATGGGCGGGAGTTTAAATAATTAGCGTCGTATCAATTCAGTGGAAAAAACCGAAACGCTTGTTCAGTTTCGGTTTTTCCCACCAAATGCATCCGTTAGAACACAAAAATTAAAAATAAAACAAAAATCAAGAGTGTGCCAGCGCCTATGTACATAAACTTCTCCATCGCGTCGCTCACCCTCAAAGAGGATTGTTAAGACGACCCATGGCGATTGATTCAATCAACGTCATTTGTTTGCATCTGTGCGTTGTCATACAGAAGGTTTGATGTGTTTTCCGTAGATTTGTCGATACGATCATACTTACATGAGCAGGCCATAAACAGGAGACAGTCTTGACAGACCCAACACCAGCTGATCCAGAAACCAAAGTGTCCGAGGCGACAATCACAGCCACCGAGTTGGTCGAGCCGCAACCCGTCGTGATGCAGCTGCCGGTGGACGTGCGCAGCGTCTCGTTGGCGATACTGGCCACGCTGGCCAGCGTGTTCATGTTGCACTGGGCTAGCGCCGTGTTCATCCCATTGATGGTTGGGGTACTTTTCAGCTATGGCTTGTCGCCCGTGGTGGACTGGTTGGCACTACGCCGAATTCCACGTGCATTGAGTGCGGCCTTGCTGGTGCTGGGCATCGTCTGTGGCTTTGGTGCCACGGTCTACTCAGTCAGTGACGACGCGGGAAAATTGGTTGAATCACTACCACTGGCGGCAAACAAATTGCGCGACACCGCACGTATGCATTTCAACCAGACAGAAAACACCTTAGCCGCCATGCAAAAGGCCGCAACTCAGCTTGAGCAGGCGGCTGAGGAGACCAATCGCACAGCAACGCTGGCACGTGGCGTGCAGCGGGTGCAAATCGAAAAAGCGAAGTTCAATATCAAAGACTATCTGTGGACCGGCACTTTGGGTCTGCTGGCCATGCTGGGGCAGATCGGTATGGTGGCTTTGATTACTTTTTTCTTGATGAGCTCAGGCGACACCTTCAGGCGCAAGCTGGTCAAGCTTGCTGGGCCGACACTGAGCAGAAAAAAAATCACACTACAAGCGCTCAATGAGATCCATGACCAGATACAGCGCTACATGATGGTGCAAATTTTCACCAGCGGCTTGGTGGGTGTGGCAACGTGGTTGGGTTTTTTAGCCGTCGGTCTGGAGAACGCGGCGGTCTGGGGCATTGCCGCAGGCGTGCTCAATCTGGTGCCCTACATCGGCAATGTAGTTATCACGGCCGGCTCGGCCATGGTCGGTTTTCTGCAGTTCGGCACGCTGGACATGGCTTTCCTAGTGGCTGGCATCTCTTTGTTGATCAACAGCATCGAGGGGTTTTTGTTAACCCCTTGGCTGACCAGCCGAGCTAGCAAAATGAATCCGGTTGCCGTTTTTGTCGGTGTGCTCGCTTGGGGTTGGCTCTGGGGCGCCTGGGGCCTGCTGTTGGGTGTGCCGATACTCATGATCATCAAGGCCATTTGCGACCGCGTTGACGACCTAAACGCTGTGGGACAATTGCTGGGTGATTGACTCCCCCTCATGACTCTGCTGCAATCGCAGCGCTAGCCATCAGGCTTGCGGCGGCTACGGTAGCGTAGGGTGGCGACTTTAGAAGATGCGACGATAAACATGAGGTGCTCATGGAACAGTTGAAACTCTTCGCAGCCCGCTTCACGCCTTGTGATTCAGTCGCTGCGATGGAATGAATTGTTCCGGGAATGCTCTGCCCTGACTTGTCAAAAACTGCGGTGTTTGGATAATCCTGTGCTTATGTTTTTAGGGAGAATTTAAAGAGAAAACGGCGTACCGCCGGCATAGAATATTCGCGGGCAGCTATCAATTTGATAGTATTTAGACAAACGAATCGCCTCCGGTGGCGATCTGCTCTGCATTGCGGATATGGCATCGCTCAAAGAGCGATCATTTGCTAGATGCCAAATGCAACCAAACTTCATTGCGGCGCAAAAACCATGGCGTGAACGGTGCGTTGTAGCGCGAATACACGGCCTCGCCTGCCCATGTCAGATTGGCTGCGCGCATGGCTGCCTGCAGCTTTGCCAATTGCAAGTTGTCGTTGGACTGCGACCACAGGCCCGAGTAGCGAATCACAGCCACTTGGGTAGAAGGCACGTCGCGAAGTTGCACGCGCGCATCCAGCGGCTCAGGGGCGCTCGCCACAGTCACGCCTTTGGGTAAAACGAACTGCACCAAGAACCCGCCGGGCGCGGTGGTTTGGGTGACCGGTGCGGTCATCTCCATTTTTGTGGGCACTGCGGCTTGCGTGACTGGCGCTGTCATCTCAAACTTGCGCTCGCCCTTATTTTTACCAAAGATGTACCCTGCCAAGATTGGGAAAGCTTGGCTGCCCGCTTTTTCTGCTGAGCCAGTAACCACCACTTCAGCTACCGTGTATGCGGCGTACTCGCGAACTTCAAAATCAGCAAGCGATTGAACGACTTTGTATTCCGGCTCTGGGGTAGCGTGAATTGGCATAGAAAAAGTTGTACTTAAAAGTGCGGCGAACAGGATCTTGCTGCACCAAAAGCCTAGCAAAGAAGGCTTAGGCATGAGCGACTCCATTCATTCGTTGGTAGCGAATCCACAGGTTCGCACGCTTGGCCTCCTACGTCTGTCTGATAGCGCACGGACAGCGGTTTGAGTCATTCAGCTCGCACTGTACCGGCAACGTTTTTCCCAATGATTTTTATCAAATAACAGCATATCGCCGGCATATGTATTGAAGAGTTTGCTACTCTTTTGATAGCTATCAAACAAAGGACTTGCGCAGCGCTGATGGCGAGCTGCCGTAATGCTGAGAGAAGCTGCGGGCGAAATGTGCTTGGTCTGCTGCACGATCACACCGCGCCAGCGCGCCATGGTCTGCACATCAAAGCTGAAGGGCTGGTTGGCAGGCCGAATCCACAGTGTTCTCGGCTTCATCACGACGCTTTGTCAAGCGCGAGCAGCATCGCGCACCTTGAAATGAAAATCTTCCGTGTCACGCGAGATGGCGATGTAATGCCCCACGGGCACCATGTCTTCCACATGCCAGCCTTGGTTTTCGCCCACTTCAGCGTAGATGCCATCCCACCCGTAGGTTTTGGAGGTGGCAAAAATCTCGGCATGCGCCAGTGTGGGCAGGGCTTGCTTGCTGCCTTGCTTTGCTTTGCTTTGCTTTGCTTTGCTTTGCAAAGGATAGTTCGCTTTGCAGATCGTTGATGCCGATCCTTTAACGCGGTGGGGGAATATCTTGCCCCTTGATACGCGCCCAGAGCCATGGCAGCGCTTTGGCGGCATCGCCGCGGTTGCCGATGGCTTGCGGCTTGATCTCCTTCCAAGCGCCGCCTTCGCGCTGCGCAAGCGAGAACTGAAACGTATAAGTCGGCTCTTGCCCCATGCGCAAATCTGCCAACAAGGCTTGGCCTTTGACTTCGCGCAAGCTGTAAAACCCATGGGTGAACCAAGCCATGCGCTGGGCAGCCCAGTTGTCTTGAAGCTCTTTGATGAGAGCAGGTTGATGGGCGAATTGATCGAACATGATCTGACGATCGGAATCCAAAAATGAATAAAAACCTTCGGAATAACTTTGCTCGCCCATCACCACGATGCGCCAGGCAATAGTGTTGAGCGGTGTCGGCGTGACAAAAAACGCGGCATTGTCCTGCCCTTGCGCTGCAAGCTGCGCGCGCACGATGCGCTCCACCTGCGCTTGCGCGAGCACACTCCAGGCCAGATACACGCAAGAAAAGCCCAAAGCTACGGCATTCCAGCGCAGCCCCGCAAACTGCTTGCGTGAGAGCGCCACAATCAGCCCGGCAAGCAAAGGCAAGGTATAGAGCGGGTCCACGATGAACATACTGCCCAAACCAAACGGATGTTCAGAGAAAGGTTGCAAAAGCTGCGTGCCATAAATCGTGAACCAATCCAGCAACGGATGTGTAAACAATGCGAGCCACAGCGCCACACACCAGCGCTTGAACAGCACAGCCTCGCCATGCACTTTGCAGGCCAGCCAAGCCAAAAGCGGCGCAAGCAAGGTGAGGTAAAACAGACCATGACTTTCTGCGCGGTGAAAAGTCATGTTGCGCACGGCATCACCAAAATCAAGCAAAGCATCGAGATCAGGGATCGTGCCCGCGATGCCGCCCCAGAGAGCTGCTTTCCAAACGGCGGTGCGCCGTCCCATGACGGCGACACCAATGGCAGCACCCAATACGAGTTGTGACAAAGAATCCATGGGTCTGAATGCTAACGCCTGCGCGATGCCAAAGCGCGGGCTGGGGATATTGCCAAGGACTACACTGACTGCTTATCCTGAGTAAAAATCATGAATAGAAAATACGATCTCATACTCTACGGTGCAACCGGCTTCGTCGGCCAGCAAGCGATTGCCTATCTCGCCGCCTACGCCGCTAGCAGCACGCGCTGGGCGATTGCGGGGCGCTCTCTGGCCAAGTTGGAAGCTGCGCGAGACGCTGTTGCCAAGCAGCATCCGAGCGTGAAAGACATTCCCATGGTGGTTGCTGATGCTCAAGACGAAGCCGCCTTAGCAAAGCTCGCAGCATCCACCCGCGTTGTGCTCAGCTGCGCGGGGCCTTTTGCTTTATATGGCAGCAAAATGGTGGGCGCCTGCGTCGCGCATCAAACTCACTATTGCGACATCACCGGAGAATCGCCATGGATGCGGCAGATGATTGATGCGCATCACGAGAAGGCTTTAAGCGATGGCACGCGCATTGTGCCTGCCTGCGGCTTTGATTCTGTGCCCAGCGATATGGGGGCGTATTTGCTGCAGCGAGAAATGAAGAAGCGCTACAAGGAAGATTGCACCGAGATTAAAGCTGCTTTCACCGTGGGCGGCGGCGGGCTCAATGGCGGCACGATTGCTTCTGTGATGAACATGATCGAATCGGGGCAGAGTACAGCTTTGAACAACCCCTTTCTACTTAATCCCGCAGGCACTGCACCGAAAGATACTGCACCTCACCGTGATCCGCTGGGAGCACATTGGGATAAAGATTTGAATGCTTGGCTCGGCCTGTTTGTGATGGGGCCAGTGAACACGCGCGTGGTGCGCCGCAGTTTGGCGCTGCGCGGGCAGCAGGCCAGCTATCAGGAATATCTGCGCTTCGGCCGCTCTTTGGTGGCGGGCGCAGTTGCGGGGAGTTTTGGCGTAGGCTCAAAAATCACCACGGGTTTGCTTGAAATTTCGTCGCTGCGCAAACTCGCGCAGCGCATGATTCCTAAGCCCGGCGAAGGGCCGAGCGCTGCAAATATGGCACGCGGCTTTTTCAAGATCGAGTTGATCGGGCAATCTGCTCAAGGTCACAAGCTGCGCGCCACCATTGGCGATTCGCTGGATGCTGGCAATGGCGCAACCGTGAAGATGATGTGCGAATCAGCGTTGTCGATCGCTGAAGACGAAAGCAAGTTATACAAAGCGGCCGGCGTGATCACACCGAGCGTGGCTTTCGGCGATGTGTTGGCCAAGCGTTTGGTAGCAGCAGGCATGCGTGTTGAAGTGGGCGAATAACAGCTAGTGCGAGAAGCAAGGCGACTCGTTTTTCGCCCCACGCTTACTGCCGCGACAATATGCCGTGAACGATTCGCAGGAGATAAACATGCAACACCACCGAAGCCACGACCTTACCCGCCGCCAAAGCATCCTTCGCATAGGTAGCGGCATCGCAGGCGGCTCAGCACTGATTACCCTGCCAGCACTCGCTCAGCAGGCTTATCCCAACAAGCCGATTCGCCTGATCGTGCCCGTAGCAGCTGGAGGCGGTAGCGATTTCATCGCACGGCAAGTCTCGGATCGGCTAGCGCGAGGCTTGGGTGGCTCAGTCGTTGTCGAAAATATTTCTGGTGGCGGCGGCATTGTGGCTTGCCAAACAGTAGCGCGCGCCGCTCCCGATGGCTACACGCTGATGCAAAGCTATGTAGCCACGCATGGCACGAGCCCTGCTGTGCGCAAACTGCCGTATGACGCGCTGATGGATTTCACGCCGATTGGGATGATTGGCGGCACGCCGAATGTGCTGGTCGTGCCCACCAGTTTGCCAGTGAGCAGTGCCAAAGAATTCATCGAATACGCCAAGAAGAATGTCGGCAAGCTCAGCTACGGCTCTGCCGGGCAAGGCTCGCTTACACACTTGGCTATGGAGCAGCTCAAAGCTGCTACAGGCATCTTCGCCGTACATGTGCCGTATCGCGGCATCGCACCAGCGATCAACGATATGTTTACCGGCTCCACGCAGGCCATGATGCCCGGCTTGGCCGCGGCCACACCGCATCTGCAAGGCGGCAAACTCAAAGCACTCGCCGTCACTGGTAGGCAGCGCCATCCCAATTTCCCCAATGTGCCGACGCTCGATGAGCTAGGCTACAAAGGCTTTGATGGTATCCAGTGGTATGGCATTTCGGGCCCAGCCAAGATGCCTGCCGAGATCGTGAGTCGCATCAATGCGGAGCTCAATAAAGTCATTGGCGCGGCTGATTTCAAACAGCGCTTGGCGGCAGAAGCTGTGGAGCCCATGCCGATGAGCGCAGAGGCATTTGGCGCTTACATCGCTGCAGATATCAATCGCTGGAAGCGCGTGGTGATTGAGCGCAAGATCGAGATTGAAGGCTAATTCATATCAAAATAGCTCGATTGCCGGCATAGAACCTGCGCGAGCCGCTCTTATTTTTATAGCATACTGATGTACACAAGATATTCTCATGGCACGCAATACACAAGTTCAAGCAGATCACAACGCACCGCCAGTCACGGCCATCCTCGCCAAATTCGTGGCCACGCATCCCAGCCGAGGCTGGAGCGATGCGGTTGACGCGGAAGCCCACCGCACCTTTCTTAATTGGCTCGGCTGCGCTATCGGTGCCGTGCAACACGAAGCACCGCAAGCAGCCATCAAAGCCTGCCAAGTGCTCGGCGGAGCCGCCCAAGCTAGCGTGCTGGGCGGTAGCCAGAAGCTCGATATGGCCAGCGCCGCTTTGGTCAACGGCATCAGCTCCCACACCTTTGATTTCGACGACACCCATCTCAAAACCATCATCCATCCAGCAGGCCCGGTAGCCTCTGCGCTCTTGGCTCTGGCCGAACACACTGGAGCAACGGGCCGGGAGCTGATTGACGCGCTCGTGCTGGGCATCGATGTGGCCTGCCGCGTGGGCAACATGATGTACCCCGACCATTACGACCGAGGCTGGCATATCACCGGCTCCACCGGCACACTCGGCGCAGCAGCCGCCTGCGCGCGCCTGCTCAAGCTTTCCGAGCATCAAACGCAGATGGCGCTAGGCATCGCTGCCAGCCAGCCGATTGGCATGCGCGAGCAATTCGGCACCATGACCAAGCCCTTCCACCCCGGCGGCAGCGCCAGAGCCGGCCTGATGAGCGCCCTACTTGCCCGCGAAGGCTTCACGGCTTCGCCCAGAGCGATTGAAGCGCCACGCGGCATGAGCCAAACGATTTCCGTGAAAAACGATTGGAGCGAAATCACTGAAGAGCTCGGTCAGCGTTTTGAAATCAGCTTCAACAGCTACAAACCCTTTGCCTGCGGCATCGTGATTCACCCAGCGATTGACGGCTGCGTGCAACTTCGCAACGCGCATGGCTTAAAAGCTTCAGACATCGCCAGGGTCGATCTCAAAGTGCATTCGCTTGTCTTGGAGCTCACCGGCAAGAAAACCCCGCAAGACGGCCTGCAAGCCAAATTTAGCGTGTTTCACTCTTGCGCCGCGGGGCTCATCAATGGCAAAGCGGGAGAAGATGAATACCACGATCATTTCGTGCAAAGCACCGAGGTGATTGCTCTGCGCGATAAAGTCCATGCCGCGGTTGATCCAGCGATCAACGAAGATCAAGTTGACGCAACCATCACTCTTCATGATGGCCGCGTATTGCACCATTTTGTAGAGCACGCCATTGGTAGCATGACAAACCCCTTAACTGACACGATGCTCAATCAAAAATTCACGGATTTAGTATCTCCAGTGCTTGGATCAACACGAGCAGCACAGTTAATCTCGCACAGCCGAGGAATTGGTAACGCGGCTGATTTAAGAAGCTTGTGCGGACTCGCGCAAAATCATTGATCACTCTTGGGCGATCCAGTCGGCTAACAAGGAAATGTCCTTTTGCAGCCAGATAGCCGTGCTTGGCACTTCGTAGGAAGTATTTGTAAGATGCCGCTGCGCGAGTAGTCTCATCCACAGTGGATCGGGATTGCCCCGAGCATCCAGTTTGACCAAGATCAATTCCAGCATACGTTTTGCTTGCAAATGTCCCAGATTGGCAGCCTGCCGATACAGCTCGATCGCTTGCACATCATTGACCGGTACACCTTTGCCGGCGTGATACCGAACAGCTTGCTCATACAAGGCTTGGCCGGGAATCGTATTGGCCAGGCGAGTTTGGTCTGGTGAAGTCTGTGGCGTAAACGGATGGGTCTTGTTGTTGATTTGCTGCACGAGCAGGTTGAAGTTTCTGGCTGCCGCCGTGCTACCGCGCTGTGCAGCCATCTCGAAACTCTTGAGCGCCGAACCACGCTGCCCTGAGGTGAGCAGTTGAAGCCCTTGCTCATTCAGCGCTACGGGATCTTGTAACGCAATCGCATCACGCAATAAACCAGCCGCTCGCAAGCGAGTCTGAGCTTCTGCGGCCTGCTCTGCGCTTGCCCACTCTATGAGCTTGGCTTTTGCAGGCTCTCTTTGGCGAGCTCGCTCTATCCACAAAGCCACAGAGCGTCGATCAGGAACGCCGAAGCAGCCCATCAATGTACAGTAAGCCACTGCCGCTGGCGCTTGTGGATCACCGCGTGAGTAAGCCAACATAAATGTGTAGCCTGCTTGCTTCAGGTCTTGCGGCTCGTTCAAACCGTGCAGCTTTTGCAGACCCAATTGAATTTGGGCTGAAACTTTTTTGAGCGAAACCGCCTTGACTTTGCTTGATGGAGGCGCCGGCGCAATCGCACTTGGGCTGAACTGATGCCCCTCAGACGCCGCGCCCGAGCCAGGTGCATCTGTGATCACAACGCGTGCAGTAGCCAGGAGGGGTAAACCCAGTAACGCAGCGACTCCTATCCGGCAAATCAACAGCCGCACGCACGATGCATTCCAGCCTTTTTTAAGCCGCATCGCAAACGGCTGTATGGCATGCGGCAAACTTCTGAAGTTCATGGCTTGACTGCTGGCACATTTGCGCTCGCTGCGGCTGCGGCTGGAGCTGGAGCTGGAGCTGGAGCTGGTAAATTTGCTGCACTCTTGCGCCTTACATTCCACTGCACGCTGGCTGTTTGCAATGGCGTAGCGCCAGCCACACCTTGCAACGCTTGGTTGATCTGGGTTAATTTAACGCCTTTATGCAGAAAGAAAGCTGTGGCTGAAAGCAAAGGATTGGCCGAGCCCGACAGTAAATCTTGTGAATTCGAAAAGCACATGACTTGCTCCGTGCCCGGATCAGTTGCTTCGATATAAAACCCAGGGTTTGGATTCATCCAATCGGGCAAGCGGATAGCTCTATTCGCTTGGGTCAGGCTATGTCGATGCGTGGAGTTGGGATAGATCCGCATGGTGTCGCCCAGCGCATCTTCGTAATAGCACCACATATGCGCAGTTTGACCCAACACTGCTGACATAAAGAGCTGCTCGCCCACCTCAAATGAGGTGCCCATACGATTGGACGGCGAAGGAAGATTTTCGATTTTCATCTCGATGCGGTTCACAGACGCCATCGTCTCGGTGGTCGCTTTGCCTTGGCTTGGCAACACCATATCCATCACCACTTTGGGGATCTCGATGGACGACAGCGCGTCGCGTATCTGAGTGAGCGCTGATTCTGGCCTTTGCTCCCAGCCGATGCGATTAAATTTGCCTTGCATGTCCACGTTCACAAAGTCACGCATCAGGCGCTCGTACAGCTCAAAGCCAATCTGGCCATGTGCCACGATATCTTGATCCGCTTGAAAACGCACGATGGCTTGCTTGAGCACCGCCTCTGACACCTGCTTGCTGCTCAAGTAACCGCGAGAATACAAAACTGACTGGACGCTTTTACTCAGTTGCTCAGGGCTTTCATCACGATACCAATCCATCAATGTACGCTGAAACTCTGGGTGCGTTTGATCAAGGGATAAGCACTGCCAGTACGGCACGCGAGACCACTTACCGACCAACTCAATCACGCCCAGCTCCACCAAGGTTCGGGCTGCTCCAGAGGTGCCTTGGCTGAATTCTTTACCCATGTTGAACTGCACACCATACGAACCGATACGGCCCGCCACATCCACGCCCCACCCTCCGTTGGAGATCACCACTTCATTGGCAGAATCAATCCCGGGAATTAAGGTGCGTGTTCGGAACTCACCAAGGTGAAGCTCAAGGCCAATCATCGTTGCGTTGCGGTTTCGGCTAAACCCGGTTTCCAATCGACTCGCTGAAGTACCTACGTCGGCATCATTGCTGGCGACATTTAAGTCAGCAAACGAGATTGCGCCTGAGACGTAGAGTGCGGGGCGCTGAATCTGCAGTTGGTTTGCACCAATCAATAGCGTGGTTAGGTTTTGAACAGTATCTTGACGCACCAAGTCAACCTCATAGTCCACATAGCGGAAAGCACTGCTGGTACGCGACATTTGCGACAAGGCTGTAATGATCATTTCCTTGGTGGCCACAGTCACTTTCCCCGAAGGATCAGGAATATTTTTGCTGGTGATCAATGTCGTGGGGATACGCATATCACGAAGCAGGCGATCCATGCATCCCAATGCGACGGAGTAGCTGGAAAAACTCCGCGACGGCTGCACCAATGGTCGATTGAGCGGTGGCACTTGGCTCGCAAATTTAGCATCAGCGCTGTCTGGCCGATAAGGTGTAGCGCAGGCGCTCAACAGCAATGCGCTCACCATGGCAAGAATGGATGTTGTTTTCATAATTGATTCCGTCCGAATTCAGAGTCTGAGCGAATCAAACTGCGCCACATTCACGTGATGTGGCTTGGTGGTGATTGGAGATTGCAGCTCGCGAATTCAGCGGCAAATATTTATTAAATCGCCTCGAAGTACCGTGACTTGGTCTTGCCCACGCGGCCCGTATCGACCGCTGGTCATGCCCGTTGGCGGTGTAGCACTGCCTATTTCTTGCACACAAGTTTTGTTAAAGCCAGCTGAGTCTGCGCGATCAGACGTGCTGGATGTCACTTGTGTCTCTTCGCCTCTGCTCATACCCAGGGCTATATAGCGAGCAATTTTTGCCTTCAAACCGATTGGCATATCCTGCCTTTCATCCAAGCCTTTGCCAGGACGATCAGAATTTCCGCCTCCGCCGCTCATATTCGGAGCAGTCGTCAATAAAACTGTATCTTGACCGGGTGGCTGAGCATAGGCTGAGAGCTGAAAAATAAGCAAGAATATGCAGACCAAGCTATGCGTCAATAAATAGCAATTCTGTGTCGATTTTTGCGTGTTCATGCTGCACACCTTTTAGGTATCAAACCAGTGAAAAAAACCTAAGGTAATCTAGGCATAGGCATGGATTGCTATCAAGCACATCCATGCCCAATTGCCTAGCCTGCATCTTTAACTTAGTTGCAGGTATCGCAGCCGTTGTTGCTGGCGATATTTTGTACCGCTTTGGTTTTGTAGCCAGATGCCAAGTTAGCTACGTAGCTGTTCTTGATATAGGTCACTTGTGTTGAGTCGTCATTGATTTTCACGCTGCCAATGTTGCTAGACAGGTTTTGGCTAGCGAACGATTTAACGCCTTTAGACTCGTTGGAGACGCTGGAGTTTTTCACCGTCGTGATCTGCTCTTGATCGTCGTTTACACGTACTTTGCCAGCGTTAGAAGAGATGTTTTGCTTGGCTTCGCTCTTTTTGCCGCTGGCGGTGTTCATGACAGAAGAATTCTTGATGGTTGCAATTTGCAATGAGTCTTCATTGATGACCGGGCCGCTGCCTGCGAAAACTGCGCCTGATGTAGCCAAGAGAGCGATGAGTGCTAATTTTTTCATGATGATTCCATTCAAAGTAAGGTTGGTCGAAGAACCGTCTTGAATTGTTCAAAACGGTGCGGCCTTGACTGCGGGAGGCTATTTCCACCCAAAGCTTTAACCACGAACGTAGTGTCCGATTTGCAACCGCCATTAACAATCGTTCACGATAACTAGTCACCACACTTAGTGAAAACCCTCGGTTTTCGAGCAGAATAGTCTAAGTATTTGATAATTAATGCTTTTTTCGCTTGCTTTTCGGTTCATTAAAATGAAACCATATGTAATATTAGTAATATATACGAAAATGTGAAATAAGTGTTTTTATGTGACTTTGTGATGGCTTTTACGGCGTAAGTACTCAAACAAGGATGCCGTGTATGCGGGTAGTTCGATTGAAAGTATTCAAAATCCCCGAGCGACAGCGTTAGGTAGACCAGCCATGCTCATGAAGACAAGCTTGTCACATCGGTGCACAATTACTCACATAGGATGCATGTCATTGAATTTATGTGTAAACCACTACTAACAAGCGGGGCGTGACCAGGGTGAACTTCAGTTGGCAAGCAATTTACTGCGGCAGGAAATGATGGGAAATTCGGGACTTCACAAACGCATCACACCCGTACAGGCTTTACGACAAGCAGGTCAATTGGGTAGGCAGGCATTAGCTAAGCTGGGCAGCGCCAGTCATAAATCTACGCCTGATCCTGCGGCCCCTATAGGCTTAGCCGCACCAGATGAACTTGACTCTGCCTTCAAGCAACATCCGGATTTGTTTCGTGAAGGCTCGCAAATCCAAGCTGATTGGAATGAGATCAAACAGACAATGTATGCGGGGTGCGTACATACATTGCTGATCCGCGAGCAGCAAACTGAGCCGCTATTGCGGGAGTATCTGCTGAGCGATTCTCGTTTGCACCTATGCGCAATGGCTGAGAGCTTGGGAGATGCATGCCGGCAGATTCGCAAGCAAAGCTACCAAGTTATTGTGCTTGCCATCAACAGCCGGATGGATGACATGTCCGCGTTGTTGGATTTAATGAATTCCTCAAATTCACGAGCGAAAGCTGTGGCGGTCCTGGAAAGTGGGGCTATCGCGCAGCTTCAGCACATGATTCACCCGAAAGTTTTGGGTTATGTCGCGGCTCAAGACGCTTCGCAACATTTAGCTGATGCCGTCATGGAGGTTTCTCACGGGCGATTCACCGCCTCACCTGCGATCTCTAGCATCGTGCTTCGCTTGACTTCTAACTACTTGGCGGAGCGCGTACCAACAATTCAAGCATCTGCAAATCGTCGCTATTCTAGCGAAGCACACAGTGCATACGAACCCGCCAATAATTCTGCATTTGCGCCATCAGCATTTAATTCCTCACATTTGAACTCGTCATTTTTTCCTTCGTCGATGAATTCAACTTTTGGCGAGTCTTCCAGCTTACAGCACACCACAAAAGTCAAGAGGACATCCTTATCCGAGCGAGAGACTGGCATCTTGTCGTTGATTGCAGGTGGATTTAGCAGCGCTGAAATTGCAGAGCAGTTGGCGATCTCAGTGACAACCGTTAATGCACACATCCGAAATATTTTCGCCAAACTCGATGTGCATACAAGAGCTCAGGCGATTCACGTTGGTATCGCGCAAGGGATGATAGAAGTCCAATAAGACGTCACATGGTGCAGGATCAGTGCGCAATTTGCAACACAAGACGATCCATGCCGACATAGCCCACGAAGTGCTTGTTGATTGCTCGGCCAATGGCACACAGGCCAAGTTGGTCAGCGATGTCGTACCCCATTTGCGTCATGCCGCTGCGTGAAACGACGATGGCGATGCCCATCTGGGCTGATTTGATGACCATCTCGCTAGTTAAGCGACCGGTGGTGTAGAAGACGTAGGGCTCAGTTTCCTCTAGCTTCTCTGTGGTGCTAATGCCTTGCATGGCCATCCAGCCTGCGATAGTGTCGATGGCATTGTGGCGGCCCACATCTTCCACAAACGTCAGCATGCGCGTGCCTTTGAAGAGAGCACAGCCATGGACGCTACCAGCGCTTTTGTAGGTGGACTCTTGTTGGCGGATGGCTTCGGTGATGCCGTAGAGCTGAGTTTGAGTAAGCTTTGCCTCAGGGAGTTTGATTTGATCAATCTCGTCCATCAAGCCACCGAATACGCTGCCTTGTCCGCAGCCTGTGGTGACAACTTTTTTAGCGGTGCGCTCTTCGATTTTGTCGATGCCATCATGCGTTTTTACGGCAGCAGAATTGACTTCCCAATCGACGGTGATGGATTCAATTTGCTGCGCGCTATCTACCAAGCGTTGATTTAGCAGGAAACCAAGCACGAGCAACTCAGGCTGCGCGCCCAGCGTCATGAGGGTGACGAGCTCGCGCTTATCTACATACACCGTGAGATCGCGCTCCGCAGGTATCTGCATGGCACTTTTCTCGCCTCTTTCGTTGATGACTTGCACCTCGCGTGTGAGCAGCGCGCGGGCTTGTGTGAGCTGGGGCAACAGCGGTAGATGAGACATAGGTGAAGTGTAGCGGGCATGAAAAACGGCGCTTGTTAGCGCCGTTTTTCCGCAGATACTTAAAGTTCTATTTTTTCGCAGGTGCTGCTGGAGTAGCAGGTTTAGTTGGGGCAGCGGCTACCGCTGGGGCAGGTCCGGCTGTGACCGCCGGCAATGCCGGTGGAGGGAAGACAAAAGCGCCGGGGTCTGCGCAGGCAGGTGTTTCCGTAGCGGGCTTGGTTTCTTTGCCAGCAGCCTTGGCTACTTTGAAATAGTGCGCCGCTGTGGTTTCGCGGGACTTGCAGAGCTGGAAATCCGCTATTTTGTTGCCATGAGCCGTTTTAGCAGTCGCTTCTGCCGCTTTGGCTTTGGCCTCGTCTGTAAGCACTGGCGTAGGCAGTTTGGCGAACGCGACGCCAGCAAGCAGTGTGACAACGGCTATCAAGATTTTTTTGTTCATGGGTTCTCCTGTTTCTCTCATACTTGTGCCGCTGCGACGTGCGCAGGACTGTTGACTGCGGTGCGTTGAGCAGGAATCTTGCCGGAGGCCACATCAGCAGCCCAAAGCGCATGATGCTCTTTCGCCCATGTCTCATCAACATAGCCGGTTTTCATGCCTTTATAAGCGCCCTTCATCCCAATAGTACCCATGTAAATGTGGCCAAGGAACATAGCCACCATGAGGATCGCAGCAATCGCGTGCACCATATGAGAAATTTGCATCGTCTCGCGGTAATACATCAGGCCGGGGATAAGCTTGTCAAGCATCAAGCCCGAGCCCACCACGATCAGGCCAAGCAGAAATACACCGCCCCAAAATACGATCTTTTCGCCAGCATTGAAGCGATGCGAAGGCACTTCTTCGCCACTGAACAGGCCGCCGCCTTTGAGCATCCAAATCATATCGTCTTTGCTAGGCATGTTGTCGCGTGCGAACGTGAAAATCACGACGATCAGGGAAACGGCAAACAGCGGCCCAACGAAATTGTGAAGATTCTTCAGCGCGTATACGAGCCAGCCAAACAGCGAACCACCGATGATGGGCAGCATAAAAAACTTGCCAAAAGCCATCACGACACCCGATATAGCAAGGCAGCAAAACGCAATGGCATTCGTCCAATGCGCAGCGCGCTCGAAATACGTGAAGCGCTCAATCTTCTTGCCGGTTTCCGCGCCATGCAATTCAATCGCGCCTTTGCGCCAGTAAAACAATGCCAAAGCCACCAAAGCAATCACGATCAGCGCGCCGCCGTAGGGAAGAATCCAGTTGTTGCGCACTTGCCGCCACGCTTCGCCTGCGTTAGTGAGATTCGAGCCCGGATATTGCACGAACTTTTGAATCATGTTTCCGGCTTCGGGCGCTTGTGAGTAAGGCAAACTGGTATAGCCAGTAGCGCCCTGCCCCACTTGCCGCCAAACGGGTGCATTGTTGCCGGGTTGCACTTTGTTCCGCTCAGCATTACTCTGCTTGGCGTAATTGGGATCTTGCGATGCATCCGGCTTGACTTCGAAAATGCTTTGACTTTTGATTCCTCCTGCATCCACCGGAGTGGATGCAGGAGCCGCCTGCTCCGCAGGCTTGATCGGTTCAACTTGCAGTTTTTGAGCCCAAGCATTACCACTAAAAGCTGTGATCAACCAAACCACAGTTGCTATCGAAACAATAGCACGTTGCGCATATTTCATGCCGGCGACCTCTTTAATTTGTCTTGGAATAGTCATTTTGGCCATTTTGGGTACGTACTTTTAATGCACTTTCCCAACTGGCCTTGTCGCCCTGCTTCCAATTGCCTTCGGCATAAGCTTTACCCGTGCCCGTGTAAGGCGCGAGATCGCCCTTCACACCGCCAGCACTTTGCGGCTTGTCTGAGCAAGCGCTAGTCAGAAACACGAGCATCACAGAAGAAAGAGCCAGTAGGAATTTTTTCATAGTATGTGTATCTCGCTTAGCTCTTGACTGGAGCTTGCTGGCCTTTAGGCGGTTGGCCGGCTTGCTGTGAGCCATAGGCTGTGCCCCAACCCCAAACTTCAGCACCCTTACCACGTTTCAATACGCGATTGCGGAAAATATCGGCGATCACGTCGCCATCACCGCCAAGCAAAGCTTTGGTCGAGCACATCTCTGCACAGGCTGGCAGCTTGCCTTCGGCTAAGCGATTGCGGCCATACTTTTCAAACTCAGCTTGACTGCCGTTGGCCTCGGGCCCACCGGCACAGAAGGTACATTTATCCATCTTGCCGCGCACACCAAATGTGCCCGCTGTGGGAAACTGTGGCGCGCCGAATGGGCAGGCATAGGAGCAGTAGCCGCAACCGATGCAGACGTCTTTATCGTGCAACACCACGCCTTCATCGGTGCGGTAAAAGCAATTCACAGGGCAGACAGCCATGCAAGGCGCATCGGAGCAATGCATGCAAGCTACCGAGATAGAGCGCTCGCCGGGCACGCCGTCATTGAGTGTGATCACGCGGCGGCGATTCACACCCCAAGGAACTTCGTGCTCATTTTTACAAGCAGTGACGCAGCCATTGCATTCGATGCAGCGCTCGGCATCACAAATAAATTTCATCCGTGCCATGATGTTTTTCCTTATGCTTTCTCGACGTTGCAAACCGTCGTTTTAGACTCTTGCATCATCGTGACGATGTCGTAGCCATAGGTAGTGCCGGTGTTAACAGCCTCACCACGAACAATGGGGGCAGCTCCATTGGGGTAATGTGCCAACATATCCACACCTTGCCAGCGACCAGAGAAGTGGAACGGCATGAAAGTGGTGTCCGGCCCGACGCGCTCGGTCACCATGGCTTGCACATTCATCGCGCCACCTGTGGGAGTGCGCACAATCACACGATCACCATTTTTGATGCTGCGATCAGCAGCAGCTTTCGGATTGATCTCAATGAATGATTCTTGCTGCAACTCAGCCAACCAAGGATTCGAGCGAGTTTCTTCGCCGCCGCCTTCGTATTCCACCAAGCGGCCAGATGTCATGATCAATGGGAATTTTTCATGGACTTTTTTGGCAATGTTTTCCTGCTGGATTGACTTGTACAGCGTAGGCAAGCGCCACAAAGTCTTGCGGTCATCGTGCGTTGGATACTTGGCCATCAGATCAGGGCGGTTGCCATACAGCGGCTCACGGTGAATCGGCACAGCATCTGGGAAATTCCAGACCACGGCGCGGGCTTTAGCATTGCCAAACGGGTGGCAACCATGGTTTTTCATCGCCACGCGGATGATGCCGCCAGATGAATCGTTCTTCCAATTCTTGCCTTCGGCTTTGACTTTCTCCGCATCAGTGAGCTCATCCCACCAGCCAAGCTTTTTGAGCAAGAGGTGATCAAACTCTGGATAACCGGTGGTGATGTCTGCGCCTTTGGAATGCGAGCCGTCTTCGGCAAGCAGATTCGCGCCTTCACGCTCTACGCCAAAGTTGGCGCGGAAGTTGCCGCCGCCATCCATCACGTGTTTGCTGGTGTCGTACAAATTAGGCGAACCAGGGTGCTTGAGCTCGGCTGTGCCGTAGCAAGGCCATGGCAGACCAAAATAATCGCCGCTCAAGTCGTAGCCAGTTTCTTTGTCTATGCCGCCTTTAGATTTGAGCGTTTTCACGTCAAATTTATCCATGTTGCGCATGTGCGCTTTCAGGCGCTCTGGCGTTTGGCCGGTGTAGCCAATCGTCCAAACGGATCTATTAATCTCACGCAAGATGTCTTCTGGCATAGGCTCATCCAAGCCTTTGATTTTTTGCATCTTGTAATTCTTCACAAGCTCTTTATCGAAGCCGAGCTTCTGCGCCAGCTGATACATGATCATGTGATCCGAGCGGCTTTCCCACAGCGGATCAATCACTTTCTCGCGCCACTGAATCGAGCGATTCGATGCAGTGCATGAGCCACTGGTCTCAAACTGCGTGGCTGCTGGCAGCAAATAAACGGCACGATTAGGATTCAAATCTTCTGCTTTGCCAGGCATCGCAGCCATCGCGGCAGTGGCCGATGGATAAGGATCCACCACCACCATCAGATCGAGCTTGTCCATTGCGCGCTTCATTTCCAAGCCGCGTGTTTGCGAATTGGGTGCATGCCCCCAGAAGAACATACCGCGCACATTGCTATCTTGGTCAATCAGCTCGTTTTTCTCGAGCACAGCATCAATCCAGCGAGATACGGTGGTACCGGCCTTCGTCATCATCGCAGGGGAGGCGTATTGCTTTTTGATCCACTCGAAATCCACGCCCCAAGTGTTGGCGAAATGCTTCCATGAGCCTTCAACCAAACCGTAGTAGCCTGGCAACGAATCAGGATTCGGGCCCACATCGGTAGCGCCTTGCACGTTGTCGTGGCCACGGAAAATATTCGTACCGCCGCCGCTCACACCCACGTTGCCGAGCGCCAATTGCAAAATACAAGAAGCGCGCACGATGGCGTTGCCAGTGGTGTGCTGGGTTTGACCCATGCACCAAACAATGGTGCCAGGGCGATGGTCATTGAGCATCTTGGCTACTTTGAACATCTGCGCTTCATTCACGCCGCATGCCTCTTCAACTTTATCCGGCGTCCACTTCGCCATGACTTCTTCTTTGACCTTTTCCATGCCATAGACACGGTCATTGATGTATTTTTTGTCTTCCCAACCATTTTTGAAGATATGGTGCAAGAGGCCGAAGACGAAAGCGATGTCTGAGCCTGAGCGGATGCGCACATACTCATCAGCCTTCGCTGCAGTGCGGGTGAAGCGTGGGTCAACCACGATCATCTTGCAGCCTGTTTCTTTGGCATGCAGCATGTGCACCAAACTCACAGGGTGAGCTTCTGCGGCATTGGAGCCAATGTACAAAGCGACTTTGCTGTTTTGCATGTCGTTGTACGAATTGGTCATCGCGCCATAGCCCCAAGTGTTGGCAACGCCAGCGACCGTAGTGGAGTGGCAGATACGGGCCTGGTGATCGCAATTGTTGGTGCCAAAGAAGCTGACCCATTTGCGAAGCAAATAGGCTTGTTCGTTGTTGTGCTTGGATGAGCCAACGAAATACAAGCTGTCTGGGCCGCTGGCTTTTTTCAGCTCGATCATCTTGGCACTGATTTCATTCAGAGCCGTATCCCAGCTGATGCGCTCGTATTTGCCTTTGACAAGCTTCATCGGGTAGCGCAGGCGGAATTCGCCATGACCATGCTCGCGCAGGGCTGCACCTTTAGCGCAATTGCCACCAAGATTGATTGGCGAATCAAACACTGGCTCTTGACGCGTCCACACGCCGTTTTCAACTACAGCATCAACCGCGCAACCTACGGAACAATGTGTGCAGATTGTGCGTTTAACTTCGATCTTGCCACTGCCATCGATGGTGCCACCAGAAGCAGCTTTGGCTTTTTTCACCAAAACGAGCTGCGATGCGGCGATGCCAACGCCGACGCCCAAGCCAGAACGACGCAGGAAGGCGCGACGATCTACGGTAGGAATCGCTTGAGACAAGCCGCGAGACAGGTTATGAACGAAAGGCGAGCGGCCAGCACTCTGCCCTGCCGATGAGGATTTTTTGGTCAACAACATAGGATGCTCCGAAGTAAGGAGGGTTAGATCAAGGTGGTGCTGTAGTACTGCTTCACATGCGCTGTGAGGCTGTAGCCGCCGCCTTTTTCAGGTGCGGGCTTGAGAATTTCAGCAGCAACATCTTGGGGAGCAATTTTCGGCAACGCTACAACGGCGGCCACCGCCGTGCCAGCTGCTGCTGCACCGAATAGTAAGCCGCGCCGGGATGACGTGTTGACTGGTTTTTGCATGCTTGTCTCCAAATGGAATTGCCTGATTTGTATCTTGTAATACTATAGCCCCAACTGGGTGTATTTACAACTAGTGTAAATCTGATTTTGATCTACCAGACATAGGGGATTTCTCTATGTACTCACTTCAACGCAAGAAAACCTACACTTAACTGACAAACACATTAAGCAAGCATGTCGAAGCCTTGCATTTCAATGTTTAAGAATGCGCTGGTGAACGCAGCAAGTTGTTTGTAGAAGGCTGCGCGGTGATGGGCTTGTAAGGCCTCACACATTTGCATCGCCCAAGGCTGCACATGCTCACCGAAAAATTCTTTCTGGTTGGTGAGGTTTGAGACACTCACATCATCACCCGCAATCAAAAACCGCATCACCTCACAGCAATACGCAAAATGATCTTCCGTCTCGGGCATGGCTTCATCGCGCTCAATGCCCAGCTTGGCGAGCGCTGTGCGCAAGCGTGCCACAGGCTTATCGTTTAAGAAACCGCTCAAATAATGCGAACCATACAAATACACCTCGGGCTTGCCTACGCCACCGAAAAGTTGGGAATGCTCGTCAGCGATTTTTGCATCCGTGAGCTCTCGCGTTGCAGCCACGACCTCACGCCAACTTTCTTCCAAAAACCCGCCTTCATGAGGCGCTTGCGTCACAGCAACACGCAATTGTGCAAGCAGCTCAGGCGTAGGCGGCGCATAGAGGAGTGCGGCCAGCAAGCCATAGACTTCCGCCCGGGCAGTCTCTTCATCGAAGGTAGAAATATTGCTCATCGTTCTTATCTTGGGAAATCTTGAATCTTGGCTTCATTGTCGTTGGAGTACAGGTCGATGACGCGACAGTCACTGCACATCTTGAGGCGATTGACTGCATCGCCCTGAAACATTGCATGGCCAGAGAGCTTGCCTAGCATCGCTTCTATCGCTTTAATTGTTCCGAAGGGTTTGCTGCAGCGCACGCAACTGTAGGGAGATTGCTCGTTGATGACTCTACTTTGCGTGCGTTCTTTGGTGAGCAACATGCGCGGCGCTAATTCAATCGCGTTTTCTGGGCAGGTTTGCGCGCACAGACCGCACTGCACGCAATTTTTCTCAATAAATTTGAGCTGCGGGCGCTCAGGGTTGTCTTGCAAAGCAGCGCTTGGGCAGGCGCTGACGCAGCTTAGGCACAGCGTACACGTGTCTTTATTGATTTGAAGTGTGCCGAAAGGCGAACCGGCTTTCGGCAGCTCGATCTGTTCGGGCAGAGGTGCTTGTGGAGCATGCGTGATCAGATGATCCATCGCCAAATCCAGCGCGCTGCGTTTCTCAGAAGGCATGGCAAAGCGAGCGGGCTTGGCGGGCACGGTTTGCTTGGAGGATTTCATGGCTTGGAGAGCAGTGTCAAGGCTCGCTACATCTTTGGCCTCGATCAGCTTCAAATGTGTGCCCGCATAGCCCAAGCCGCGCAGCAGGGTTTGCGCAATCTCCATTTGCTCGCGCAAGCCACGCAAGTAGTCAGGTGCTTCCTCAGCCGTGGTGAGTACTGCAATCTGCTGCGCGCCCATAGCAACAGCGGAGAGCCAGAGATCCATGCCAACGCTGGCGGTATGCCACACGCCAATGGGAATCGTGTTGTACGGTACGCCTTGCGCTTTGCGCAATTGCGCGGCGCGGCCGAGCTGTTCGATGAGCTGCGCCCCTGCGCCTTGGCTGTGGAACAAGAGTGCAGGCTCTTTGCCGCCGGCAGCACTGTATGTGGAGAGCAGCGCCTTGATCTTTGCACCCTGCTCACTGGCCTTCGGGTAAGCGTAGGTCAGCGCGCCGGTGGGGCAAACGGTGGTGCATGCACCGCAGCCCACGCAGAGATTGGGGTTCACCAAGATTCGCTGGCGCGATTTTTCGCTGGTGATGGCATGTGCCGAACAAATATCGACGCAGGCATTGCAGCCCACGGTTTCATTGCGCGAATGGGCGCAGATTTTTTGCTTGTAAACAAAGAACTTAGGCTTTTCGAATTCGCCCACCAGATCACGCAATTTGATGAGCGTGGCGGCGCTGGCATCACGAAAGTAGCCTTGCGGGGCGGCATGCCAATCAATGAGTGGCTGCTCGCTTAAATCGAGCACCACGTCAAAGGCATCTTCCATCTCCGTGGCATCACGTTCAAAATCAATCGCACCGGCCACTTCACAGGCGCTCGTGCATGAGCGGTGGCTTTTGCATTTGCTCATGTTGATCTGGAAATCTGCAGAGATCGCCTGCTCCGGGCAAGCCACCACGCAGGCGTTGCAGCGGGTGCATAAATCGAGATCAATCGGGTTATTTTTTTGCCAGCTCAGTTTGAATGCACCGAGCCAACCCCCTAAGCTGCCAATTTTGCCTGCAAGCACCGGATACTTGCGTTCTTGAGACAAAAAAGTGCTATGAGCCGGCGTGGAATCTGTGCGAGTAGCTATAGAAAAGATAGTAACGCTTAACGTATCGGAGAGCATGTCTGCCAGCTCAGTGGCCTGCGTGATCTCGCCAACAATCAACAAACGGCCTTGGCTTTTGTACGTGACTGTGGGTACAGGCTCTGGGTCGGGCAATCTCGCAGCGGCCAAAAGCGCGGCGATTTTCGGCATCGCCAGCGTTGCGTCCCTGCTCCAGCCGCCGGTTTCGCGGATGTTGATGAATTTAATAGGAAAAGTAGCACCAGCTCGCGCACCTTCTGTCTCACCGGCAAGCGCTGAAAAGAGCCGCTGCTCCTGCGTGCAGGCAACAGTCACGTCGTCACTGGCCTTAATGACTTTTTGGAAACTACTGGCTTGGCGGCGGCACAGCGTGGTGTGCAGCGTCAGGTCTTCATCCAGCGCTGCGGAGAGCGCCTTCGTGTCCAGCGGCATCGTCTGGTTGCAATTGCAAATTAGAGTGGTCATGTGCGGTATGAGGGGCTGCAACCTGCGCGGTAACAGCTTGGGTCTCTTGAGTTAGTTCTGATGTTGTATTTTCAGGCACAGACTGTGCCACGTTTTCTGGAGCCCCTTGCTGAGCATCTTCCCTTGCTTTTGCCTCTGCAGCTTTTTTCGCTGCCTCCTCTTCCTCTTCCTCTTTCCAGAAGCCGAGAAACTGAGTCACGGCCATTTTTCGCAACATCTCCGGTGGCAGAGGATCGGGCTTGGAGTAGTCATCGACATAGATGTCCATCATGTCCATGACGTTGAAATGCGGATCTTTGAACAGCTGTTTCATGGCGGCGTTCTTCACCTCGGGCAAGACGTCTGAGCGCATGAAGGGCTTGAAGTCAGATTGCGGCGTTAGGGTATGGACATCTTGCATCGTAGGCGCTGGCGGCTGCGCTGGAGCCTGCTCAGTTTGTGCCTCATGGACTACCAAATCAGGAGCACTCTGCCCAGTATTTATGCCAGCTACATGCTGTTTTTGCTTTGAAAATGCTTCATCTGTTGGCTTTGCGGTGTCGGGCTCAGCTGTTGGCTCTGGCACAGGCTCGCCTTTACGCAGCGCTTGCTTACGCTGCGACCAACGAGACAAAAAACCATCGCTATCTGAAGAGCTTGGCTTATTGAGCGCCATCACCGCCTCCATACTTCTGCCCGGCGCTGATGCTCACTGGATTACCAAAACGATCCTCTAGGCGCTTAAAACTCTCCGGACGTTTGCGCTTTTTCGGCTCGGCCACATAGTTTTCTTGGCTAAATTCAGCCATCCATTGCGCCACTTCTTGAGGGCAAGGCATTTGCTCCACCGTCTCTTGCGCATCAAGCCAGCGCCCGGCATCGTGATAACTCAAGCTCACGACCTGCGGCACGGCAATTAACTCATCAGACAGCCCCAAGTCATCCTCCATGCGCCACATGACAAACCAGCAAGGCTGTTCAGTGGTGGCGTTGAGATAATATCCCTCGGCGTCATCCCGATACAGCTCTACAGTCATCGCTGGAAAGAGCCAATGCGCACCATCATCGTCTTTGTGAAGCAAGCGCGGATCATCGCCAAAGCCACCCTCGTCCACAACCACATCATGCAGCTTCCAACGCCAATCGAGCCAGCGCGCCGCAGCCCCCGTCAAGCGCTCTTTGCGCATCGTGACGGCGACTTGGATATTGGGTCGTTTGCTTTCTGACATGCTCGGATGGTAGCTGGTTTCTTAACCGGATCAGAATACTCCTCATTGGTGAGTTCAAGTACGAACTGCGTGAGAGCCAAGTTCATAGTGTAAGTTTAATCATCGGCAGGTCAAAGAACACCTCATGAGGTGTTCTCCAGCC
>JAYWHR010000034.1:0-12431 GCA_043777675.1 Comamonadaceae bacterium
GGCGAAATGCTCGAGTTCCCGGCCACGCCGGACGGTCAGCCGACCTACGGCCTGGCCCTGAACCTCGAGCGCGACTCTGTCGGCGCCGTGATCCTGGGCCAGTACGAACACATCTCGGAAGGCGACACCGTCAAGTGCACCGGCCGCATTCTGGAAGTGCCGGTCGGCCCGGAGTTGATCGGTCGCGTGGTCAATGCGCTGGGCGCACCCATCGACGGCAAAGGCCCGATCAACGCCAAGATGACGGACGTGATCGAGAAGGTCGCCCCCGGCGTGATCGAGCGCCAGTCGGTCAGCCAGCCGCTGCAAACGGGCCTGAAGTCGATCGACTCGATGGTGCCGATCGGCCGCGGCCAACGCGAGCTGATCATCGGCGACCGCCAGACCGGCAAGACGGCAGTGGCCATCGACACCATCATCAGCCAGAAGGGCCAGGGCGTCACCTGCGTTTACGTCGCTATCGGCCAGAAGGCCTCGTCGATCAAGAACGTGGTGCGCTCGCTCGAAGCCCACGGTGCGATGGACTACACCATCGTCGTCGCCGCTTCGGCCTCCGAATCGGCGGCGATGCAGTACGTGTCGCCCTACTCGGGCTGCACCATGGGCGAGTACTTCCGTGACCGTGGTGAAGACGCCCTGATCATCTATGACGACCTGTCCAAACAGGCGGTAGCCTATCGCCAGGTCTCTCTGCTGCTGCGCCGTCCGCCGGGCCGCGAAGCCTTCCCCGGCGACGTGTTTTATCTGCACAGCCGCCTGCTCGAGCGCGCGGCCCGCGTGAATGCCGACTACGTCGAGAAGTTCACCAAGGGTGAAGTCAAGGGCCGTACCGGCTCGCTGACCGCGCTGCCCATCATCGAGACGCAAGCCGGCGACGTGTCGGCCTTCGTGCCGACCAACGTGATCTCGATCACCGACGGCCAGATTTTCCTGGAGACCAGCCTCTTCAACAGCGGCATTCGCCCCGCCATCAACGCCGGTATCTCGGTGTCGCGGGTCGGCGGCGCAGCCCAGACCAAGCTGATCAAGAGCCTGTCCGGCGGCATCCGTACCGACCTCGCCCAGTACCGCGAGCTGGCCGCGTTTGCGCAGTTCGCCTCCGACCTGGACGAAGCCACCCGCAAGCAGCTCGACCGTGGTGCCCGCGTGACCGAGCTGCTCAAGCAGGCGCAGTACTCGCCGCAGCCGATCAGCCTGATGGCGGCGACGCTGTTCGCGGTCAACAAGGGTTTCATGGACACGATCGAGGTCAAGAAGATCCTGGCCTTCGAGCACGGTCTGCACCAGCACCTCAAGAGCAGCCATGCTGCCCTGCTGGCCAAGCTGGAGAACGACAAGGCCATGGACAAGGCTGCCGAAGAAGAACTGATCGCTGCCTGCACGGCGTTCAAAAAATCTTTTGCCTGATCACCCCCTGACGACACACTCTTCCAAGGAGATCCGTCATGGCGGTCGGTAAAGAGATTCGAGGCAAGATCAAGAGCTTCGAGAACACCAAGAAGATCACCAAGGCCATGGAAATGATCTCGGTCTCCAAGATGCGCAAAGCGCAGGAGCGGATGCGCGCAGCACGGCCCTACAGCGAAAAAATTCGCTCGATTGCCAACAACCTTGGCCAAGCCAATCCTGAGTATGTGCATACCTTTATGAAGAAAAACGATGGTCAGTCCATCGGCTTCATCGTGGTCACCACAGATAAAGGTTTGTGCGGTGGTTTGAATACGAATTTGCTACGCGCGGTGACGACTCAGTTGCGCCAAGTGCAAAGCAGCGGCAAAACACCAAAAGCAGTCGCTATCGGCGGCAAGGGCTTGGGCTTTTTGAATCGGGTCGGCGCAAAGGTTGTTTCGCACATTACGCATTTGGGTGATCGCCCGCATTTGGACAAATTGATTGGCCCGATGAAGGTGATGCTTGATGCGTATGCAGAGGGCGAAGTCAGCGCGGTCTATCTTTGCTACAACAAGTTTGCCAGCACGATGAGCCAAGTGCCGACCGTGGATTTGCTCCTGCCGTTGTCAGCAGCGCAAATGCAAGCGGAGTCCAAAGCAGCGGGCAACCAGCATTCTTGGGATTACATCTACGAGCCCGATGCGCAGACCGTGATTGACGATTTGCTCGTGCGCTATGTGGAAGCATTGGTCTATCAAGCGGTCGCTGAAAACATGGCCTCCGAGCATGCTGCTCGCATGGTCGCTATGAAAGCCGCCACCGATAACGCAGGTAGCGTGATCGGTGAACTCAAGCTCGTCTATAACAAGACGCGCCAAGCAGCGATTACCAAAGAATTGTCAGAGATCGTCTCGGGCGCAGCCGCGATCAGTGGTTAAGCCTTAGTTCAATGTCTAAAGTTCAACAACAAGTTTTAATTTAATCGGAGCAAACAAATGGCTCAAGCTAACTCAGGCTCAGGCGTTCAAGGCAAAATCGTACAGTGCATCGGCGCTGTGGTTGACGTGGAGTTTCCACGCGACAAGATGCCCAAAATTTATGATGCGCTCAAGATGGACGGCACAGCGCTGACCTTAGAGGTGCAGCAGCAATTGGGCGACGGCATTGTTCGTACCATTGCACTTGGCTCGTCCGATGGCTTGCGTCGCGGCATGGTCGTGACGAACTCTGGCGCATCCATCATGGTGCCTGTGGGCAAAGCGACACTTGGCCGCATCATGGACGTGCTGGGTAACCCGATTGACGAGCGCGGCCCTGTGAATGCGGAGCTGACTGCTTCTATACACCGTAAAGCTCCCACGTATGACGAACTCAGTCCCTCACAAGAGCTGCTTGAAACTGGCATCAAGGTGATTGACTTGGTGTGCCCGTTCGCAAAAGGCGGCAAAGTCGGCTTGTTCGGCGGCGCTGGTGTGGGCAAGACCGTGAACATGATGGAACTCATCAATAACATCGCCAAGGCGCACAGCGGCTTGTCCGTGTTTGCTGGCGTAGGTGAGCGTACCCGTGAAGGCAATGACTTCTATCACGAGATGGCAGATTCCAAAGTGGTGGATCTTGAGAATCTCGAGAATTCCAAAGTAGCCATGGTCTACGGCCAGATGAACGAGCCACCAGGCAACCGTTTGCGTGTTGCTTTGACTGGCCTGACCATCGCAGAATCTTTCCGTGATGAAGGCAAAGACGTTTTGTTCTTCGTAGACAACATCTATCGCTACACCTTGGCCGGCACGGAAGTGTCTGCGCTCTTGGGTCGTATGCCTTCAGCTGTGGGCTACCAGCCTACCTTGGCTGAAGAAATGGGTCGATTGCAAGAGCGTATTACCTCGACCAAAGTGGGCTCGATCACTTCCATTCAGGCGGTGTATGTGCCTGCTGACGATTTGACCGATCCATCACCTGCAACGACCTTTGCTCACTTGGATTCCACCGTGGTGCTCTCGCGCGATATCGCATCGCTCGGTATCTATCCAGCTGTGGATCCACTAGACTCCACCAGCCGCCAGCTGGATCCATTGGTAGTGGGCGCAGACCATTACGAAACTGCCCGCGCTGTGCAAGGCACTTTGCAGCGCTATCGCGAACTGCGCGACATCATCGCCATCATGGGCATGGACGATTTGGCGCCTGAAGACAAGTTGGCCGTGGCTCGCGCTCGTAAAATCCAGCGTTTCCTCTCCCAGCCTTTCCACGTGGCAGAAGTGTTCACCGGCTCACCTGGTAAATACGTCACCTTGGCTGAAACCATCCGTGGCTTCAAAATGATCGTGAACGGCGAAGCCGATCATTTGCCAGAGCAGGCCTTCTACATGGTCGGCGGTATCGATGAAGCCTTTGAAAAGGCGAAGAAGCTGGCAGCAGCTTAAAGGAAAGCCATGAGCACCATTCACGTTGATGTGGTCAGTGCCGAGCAGTCTATCTTCTCGGGCGAAGCCAAATTTGTGGCTTTGCCGGGCGAAGCCGGTGAGTTGGGCATTTACCCACGCCACACCCCTTTGATCACCCGCATCAAAGCTGGCTCGGTGCGTATTGAAAAAGCCGATGGCACAGAAGAATTCATCTTCGTGGCTGGCGGTATTCTTGAAGTGCAGCCCGGCTGCGTGACTGTCTTGTCCGATACCGCCATTCGTGGCGGTGATTTAGACGAAGCCAAAGCCAATGCTGCACGTCAAGCTGCAGAAGAAGCGCTCAAAAACGCCAAGGGCGAGCTTGATTTAGCCAAAGCTCAGGGCGAGCTGGCCATCATGGCAGCCCAAATCGCTGCGCTGCGGAAATTCCGCCAGAAAAAGTGATTAGTACGCACATTGCAAAAAGCCACTGATGAACTCAGTGGCTTTTTTTGTGGGTTGTCCAAAGAGCTACTTTTTCTTCATGCCTTTTTCAACGAGCTTAGCCATAATTTGCGGCAGCATTTTCTGTGTAGCTTCATAGCCTGCTTGAATGATGTCTTTGCGAGCACTAAAGTCGGTGCTGGAGTATCGGATCGTATCTGGACGAATCAAAATATCAGCTTGCGTCGCTGCAGCGTTTGTTAGCGCGCGTCCCATGATTTCAAAGCTTTGCAGCAACACTTCATACAGTCCAGCGCTTGTATTGTTTTGCGGTTTGGAGCCTACATCAACTGCAATGACAAAATCTGCACCCAGGCTACGCGCCTCTTTGACAGGCAGAGGGCTCGTCAAGCCGCCATCCACCAATTCTTGGCCGTCAATCACAGCCGGTACAAACACTCCCGGGATCGAACACGAAGCGCGTACCGCCATTCCTGTGTCGCCAAGGCGAAGCATCACAGAATCGCCAGATTTAAGGTTGGTCGCGATGGCAGCGTAAGGCAATTTAAGTTGCTCGAGCTTGGCGCCTTTGCAATACTCGTTTACCAATCTTTGCATGGCTTCTCCAGCAAACATACCCCGCTTGCTGGCTGTGCTGAAATCAGCAACATCGACATCACGAACTTTCAGCGCGACCTCTTCCATTTGCCATGGCGTGAAGCCTGCTGCATAAAAAACACCTGCCAATGCCCCCGCACTCGCGCCTGCAATCATGTCGGCCTTGATACCAGCTTGATCCAGTGATTTGAGTACCCCGATATGCGCAAAGCCGCGCGCTGATCCTGCTCCAAGCGCAAGGCCAACTTTAAGCGCAGGCTTTTTGAAAGGCAAGGATTGGGAGTAAGCACTAGACAAGCTCAAAGCAGCTGCCGAAGCACCGATGCGACGCAGCAGATCACGTCGTTCAGCGCTGGCCTCGTTCAGGGTAGGAAGCCCATTCATTTGACTGCCTCGGCAGGCTTCACAACACCAGCTTCAATCATTTTTTTCAAGTTATCCCAAGCAGAGTTAAAAGCATTAGGCGGTTCACCTTGGGTAATATTGGCAACTTTTTCATCCAAAATAATAACTTCCACGCGGCGATTTAATTTACGACCTTCCTCGTTTGAGTTAGATGCAATCGGGCGGTTAAAGGCAAAGCCTGAAGTCACCATCCGATCACCTGGCACACCGCGCTCCTTGAGCGACTGCATGAGCGCTACGGCCCGCAATTCAGAAAGTTTTTGGTTGGCGGCAAGGCTGCCCGCGCTATCAGTATGACCTTCAACAGATATCTTATTCTGCGTTTTAGTTTTGAGCAATTGAGCCACGCGATCAAGGTATGGCGCAGCATCTCCTGTTCGCAAATCGGATTTACCTGAATCAAACAAAATATTGCTTGGTAGAAAAACTTGTACACCACGATCGCTTTGCTCAATTGAAAGCGACGGCCCGCTGTATGCTGGAGCTGCTACGGGTGCAGGAGGAGGGGGAGCCAGCGGAGGAGCCGGCGGCGCGCTTTTGCAGGCAGTCAGAAAGCACGCCGCTGCAATTAGGCTATATTGTAGAAATGGTGTAGTGGAGTTGAACATCATCATGCGCATCGTGTATAAAGCCTTGATTGTTGTCTCAAGTGACAACAATTGAAGTAATGATTATTTCTTTGTGTCAATTAATTCACGAGCTGTTCACATGATGCGAGAGGCAAATGCATCGGTACAACAAACTCGTGAACTATTGCGCAATCCTGGCAAGATAATAATAAGGTTCATAAAGAGTTCATGCACAGCACATTTCAATCTTTGAGTGCCTTGTCCGAGAAAGACGCTGCACGCCTGCTGATCACTGAGACAGCGCTGGGGCAGTTTGGCGTTGAAGATGCGCTGCGGATCGTACGCCACATGAAGCCCAAACGCATTAAATCCGGCAGTATATTGGTCAAAGAAGGGGAAAAAATCCATAACGACTTCATGATGCTGATACTCTCCGGCGATGTGAGGGTAGAAAGTCACTCTGGTCCGTCAGAAGAAACTGTCATCACGGTACTCGGTGCTGGCTGCTTGATTGGAGAAGCGGGCATGATCAACAACTCCCCACGCTCCGCTACGTGTCTTGCGACTACCGATTTGGCGGTCGCAATACTCAGGCGTTCTACACTCAAGACAATTTTGACTGAGGAACCTGATCTCGCTGCGCGCTTTATGTTGGCGCTGTCAAGCCGCTTGGCGCAAAACTTACGCGAGACCACAATCAAACTGAAAAAATTCATTCAGCTCACTGGTATGCTGCAAAATGAGGTTTACATGCTGATGGATGCTCAAAGCGCGCCGCCAAAACGTATGCGCCGCAGTGACATGCCTACAGAGCCTATGTCACTACGGACGGTGCCAGCTGCGCTGATGACTGGTTTTGTGCCTCCATCGATGTTAAAGATCAAAGAAGGTGCAAGCAAGCCAAAATGATCAACGGTAAGAGTTTCCGAATTCCGCCTATCCAATGCCTACTGACATTTGAAGCGCTCGCCCGCCTGCGCAGCGTGACACAAGCAGCTGAGGAGCAATGTGTTACGCCTAGCGCAGTGAGCCATCGGGTACGGCAATTGGAAGAATTGTTGGGAGTGAAGCTGTTTGGGCGGGCGGATTTTTCGCTCACCACTGAGGGAAGCGAATATCTCGCTCATGTGCGAGAAGGGCTGCAATCGCTGCAAAAATTTCCGAGCAGCGAAGCGGTGCAGGGTAAACGGAAATTGCGCGTGGCTGTCACCCCAACGTTTGCGCGATCTATTCTGATGCCGCGCCTCAAGAGCTTTACCGATGCGTATCCGGAGATTGATCTCACACTGCAAGTGAGCATTCCGCTGCTGGATGTGGTGGCCGAGGATGCGGATTTGACGATTCGCTTTGGCACCGGGCGCTATGCCGATGTGGAACATGTCTGTTTGTTCAAAGACAAAATCACGCCGCTGGCTTCACCTGCATATATCCGCGAGCACGGGCCCTTTGAAAACGTGGAAGATTTATCCAAAGCCAAGCTGCTCAGAAGCCCGCTTGAGCCTTGGCGCACTTGGTTTGCCGCTCACCAACTTGATTGGCCGGAGCCGATGGATGGCTCTAGCTTTAATGACATCGGCCTCATGTGCGATGCGGCAGCAGAAGGCATGGGCGTAGCGCTCGTGCGCCTGCGCTTAGGCGCGCCGTGGCTCGCCAACGCATCGCTAGAGCGCTTGTTCGATGCTCACATCCCCAGCCCCCACGCCCACTACCTGTGCTGGCGCACTCGATCGCTGGGAAGTGGCGGCGTTTGCGGAGTGGTTGAAGAAGGCCGCTTTGGCGTAATTTTGAGAGCTTTTTAGGCCAGTAGCCGGCGTATTTATTGCGCAGAATGCTATTAAAAGGATAGTGATTGAGTAAAACCACTTCCGGGTAAGCAGTTCAGTGTCTGCAGGCCGTGCGTAGTTACATGAGCGAATTTCATGCTGCGCCTGCAAAAAATCTCAAACGATGTGCGCTGCACTCAGGTCACAATAAAGACATGAAAATCACCGCCTTTGAGATTCGCACTGCCCTCGTTCCTTTGCCGCAGCCGCATCGCACGGCATCGGGGATGGTGGCGGCTTCGCCTTTGGTGTTGTTGACGGTGGAAAGCGATGCGGGTTTACAACCAATCGCTATCGCCACTTGAGGCCGCGCGCCGGTTGCAGGCCTTGGACGATGAGGGCTTGGCTTGGATTGAAGAACCGGTGCTCGCGCACGAGTACGCCGCTTTTGTGGATCTGGCTCGCGCCACGCGCACGCCCTTGCAAGCGGGTGAGAATTGGTGGGGGCCTCTGGATTTTCGGCATGCGTTTAACGCTGGCGTGCGCGAGCTGGTGATGCCGGATGCGATGAAGTGTGGCGGGGTGACGGGTTGGCTGCAAATTGCGAGCATGGCGGCTGTGTATGGCGTGCCGCTGTCGAGCCACCTTTGGCCAGAGGTGAGCGCGCATTTACTCTGCGCCTCTCCCAAGGCGCATTGGTTGGAGTATGCTGATTGGTGGAATCCAATTTTGAACGAGCCGCTGTCCATTGTGAATGGCGCGGTAGAAATGAGCGATGCGCCAGGCAGCGGCGTGGAATTCAATCTCTCTATGGTAGAAAAATACGCGGCTTGATATTTGGCTGAATGCATTTAAAAGAATCTTTATGAACGCGCCTTTGAATCCTCAGTTGCTACAAAAAACAGAGCTGCTTGCACAGATCATCCCGGGGCTGCAGGCTGTTTTGCCAAAGCATGCCATCCTGCATGCGAATGAAGACACCACGCCTTATGAATGCGATGGGCTCACCGCGTATCGGCAGCGGCCGCTCTGCGTGGTGTTGCCTGAGACGTATGAGCAGATTGCTGCTGTGCTCAAGCTGTGCCACAGGCTACAAGTGCCCGTGGTGGCGCGCGGGGCGGGCACGGGGCTTTCTGGCGGAGCGATGCCGCATGCGCTGGGTGTGACTTTGTCGCTGGCCAAGTTCAACAAGATATTGAAGATCGACAAATACAGCCGCACGGCGGTGGTGCAATGCGGCGTGCGCAATTTGGCGATCAGCGAAGCGGCTGCGTCACTTGGCTTGTATTACGCGCCCGATCCGAGCAGCCAAATAGCTTGCACGATTGGCGGCAATGTGGCGGAGAATTCTGGCGGCGTGCATTGCTTGAAATACGGGCTCACGCTGCATAACGTGATGAAAGTCAAGGGCTTCACTGTGGAAGGCGAGAGCGTTGAATTCGGCTCAGATGCGCTAGACAGCGCAGGCCTTGATTTGCTGCCGCTGATCGTAGGCTCGGAAGGCATGCTGGCGATCACCACCGAAGTGACAGTAAAACTCACGCCGAAGCCGCAATTGGCGCGCTGCATCATGGCCAGCTTTGATGATTTGCGCAAAGCCGGCGATGCGGTGGCCGCAGTGATTGCAGCGGGCATCATTCCCGCAGGCTTGGAGATGATGGACAAGCCGATGACGGCGGCAGTAGAAGACTTTGTGCATGCTGGCTATGACCTCGATGCTGAGGCGATTCTTCTGTGTGAATCCGATGGCACGCCAGAAGAAGTTGAAGAGGAAATTGGTCGGATGGCCGGCGTATTATCTGCCTCGGGTGCTACGAAAGTTGTAGTGAGCAAGGATGAGGCAGAACGCTTGAAATTCTGGAGTGGCCGAAAAAACGCTTTTCCAGCAAGCGGCCGCATGAGCCCCGATTACATGTGCATGGACAGCACGATTCCGCGCAAGCGCTTGGCGGACATCCTGCTGGCGATTCAGCAAATGGAGAAGAAATACCAATTGCGTTGTGCGAACGTATTTCATGCTGGCGATGGCAATTTGCATCCGCTGATTTTGTTTGATGCGAACGATGCGGATCAGCTGCGCCGCTGTGAGTTGTTTGGCGCTGATATTCTAGAGACCAGCGTGGCCATGGGCGGCACTGTCACGGGTGAGCACGGCGTGGGCATTGAAAAAATCAGCAGCATGTGTGTGCAGTTTTCTGCAGATGAAAACGAGCAAATGTTTGGCGTGAAGCGCGCCTTCGATTCCCACGCTCTGCTCAACCCTGGCAAGGTCATCCCTACGCTGCAGCGCTGCGCGGAGTACGGCAAGATGCTGGTGCGCGGTGGGCAAATCAAGCACCCTGAATTACCGCGGTTTTAAACGTCGCGATTCTAGGCGTGGTTTTTTGCGCTCAAAGATATTTTTCCTTCGATTTTGCGGTTTCGCGGTTTAGCGCACGTTCATTAGCTCGGAGATATCTTTCCTTCGACCTCGCGGCTTCGCGGCGCAGTGCAGGCCCTGAGGTTGCGCCCCGGTCGGCAGCCCCCTTCGGGGTAAGCATCTGCAGTGCTCGCTTTTGGGGGAAATTTAGAAACTCGCCTGCGGCTCAGACATCTAAATTTCTTATCCCCAAAAGCTGCGCGCTTCGAGCCCGCCGCCCTGATCGGGGCGCAACCCCAAGGCCTGCACTGCACCGCGAATACTGGGTTGGTGGGTTTATCTGCTGTGGGGCACGCTGGGCGTGTTCTGAGGCCAATTTTTTGAGTGTTTTGGGCCACTAACCCAAGTAAAACCTGCTCAAGCAGCTATGGTATTTGTAGTGAGCATGATGCCTGTTTGAGTACATAATAGATGCCGATTGTGTCTGCGTTGTCTCCACCCCGTACGAAACACGCGAACGAAACCTCAAAGCTGTGAAAGCACGCTGCTGCGCCGCTGGCTGCTCGCCACCCGCCCGGCCACGGGCTCGAAGCACGGAACGCAGGGGATCAGAAATTTAGATGTTTGAGCGCTTGCGCGAGGCTCGTTATTTCCCCCGGAGTGAGTACTGGAGATGCTTGGCCGTTGTGCCCGTGGCGTCGGGTGGCGAATAGCCAGCGGCGCAGCAGTGTGCGGTGCGAGAACAAGGCTACAAAAGCATTGAGTATGCGCAGGAGTAAAAATCAAAGCGCCTTAGCACTGAAAGTATCACAAGACTTCATATTCCCCGACTGCAAACCTGTATTGAACCAAGCCATGCGCTGCTTGCTGCTGCCGTGGGTAAAACTGTCAGGCTGTGCGTAGCCTTGGCTCTTTTTCTGCAGCGTATCGTCGCCAATGGCAGATGCCGCGTTCAGTGCTTCTTCAATATCGCCTTTGTCCAACCCCAGCTTGGAGCTGCGCGACCATACACCGGCAAAGCAGTCGGCTTGCAGCTCTAGTCGCACGCTTAGCGCGTTTTGCTCTTTCTCGCTGATGCGGCCGCGCATGGCGTCTACCTTGCCGCTAATGCCCATCACATGCTGAATGTGGTGGCCCACCTCGTGCGCAATCACGTAGGCTTGCGCAAAGTCACCCGGCGCGCCCAGCTTGTTTTTCATAGTTTCATAAAACGCCAGGTCGATGTACACCTTTTGGTCGCCCGGGCAGTAAAACGGCCCCATGGCCGACTGGCCGGTGCCACACGCGGTAGGTGTAGCACCGCGAAACAGCACCAGCTTGGGTGCCGGGTACTGCGCCTTGGCTTGCTGAAACATAGCGCCCCATACATCTTCGGTGTCGGCCAAAACTTTGGACACAAAGCTGGCCATGATGTCGTCTTTAGGCGGGCGCTGCGCCGGGGCTTGGCTGGCTTGCTGCGTGGGTGCGCCGCCACCACTACCGCCGCCTAATATGCCCAATAGCGTCATCGGGTTGATGCCTAAAAAGTAGGACGCTACCAGTGCAATTACGATGCCGCCTATGCCCAAACGCCCCCCACCTAAACCACCCAAGCCTCGGCCGCCGCCGCCGCCCATGCCACCACCTTGTCCGCGGCGGTCTTCTACGTTGTCTGATTCTCGGCGGCCTTCGGTGTCCATGGTGTTATCTCCGTTGTTAAATGTAGTACTGTAATGTTACACCGAACTGCTTTAACAACTCAAAGCGCTGTAGGCTTACACCGCGCTGTGGTTCAATCAGGTTGATCCACTTAGAGGCATCTCTGTAAAAAACATGCGTGCAAAATTCATGAAAAATCAACCACCCTGTGTGCTGGTAACAGGCTTTGAAGCTTTTGGTGACGACCCCAGTGGCTTGGGGCTGAACCCCAGCGCGCTGGCTGCACAAGCCTTGCACGGCTTACAGATTGCGGGCTACACGGTGGTAGCCGCCGTACTGCCTTGTGTGTTTGGGCAATCCATTGCTGTACTTAAGACGCTGATAAGACAGCACCGCCCCGCGCTTGTTATGTGCGTAGGCCAAGCCGGTGGCCGCGCGGGCATCAGCATTGAACGCTTGGCAGTTAATTGGGACGACGCACCTTTGCCAGACAACGCAGGCTGCGTGCTGCAGGCTGTGCCTGTGGTAGCGCGCGGGCCAGTTGCGTACTTCAGCACCTTGCCTCTCTACGATATGCAAACCGCACTGCATAACGCTGGCATGGCGTGCGAACTGTCCAGCAGTGCGGGGCATTTTGTGTGCAACCATGTTTTTTATGGTTTGATGCACAGCCTGAAAACTGCGCGCAGAAAAAACACATCTAGTCGAGAGCAAGCCCCCGTGCAAGGCGGCTTTATCCATGTGCCGTACCTGCCCGAGCAGGCGACCCCCAGTGGCGCACCCAGCATGAGCTTGCAACATATCACCCAGGGTTTGCGCATTGCATTGCACGCAGCCATTGTGCAACTACCTAACT
>JAYWHR010000035.1:0-45518 GCA_043777675.1 Comamonadaceae bacterium
GTGGTGGCCGCGCCGACACCGTGGTGCTGTTTCTGGCCACCAGCCCGCATCTGTTTCCAGTCATCTGCGAACAGCTCGGCAGCGCAAAACTGAACGGCCCGCACGTCCGCGTCGTTCTTGAGAAACCACTCGGCCACGACCTCGCCAGCGCGCAGGAAATCAACCGCGTGGTGCGTTCAGCCTTCAAGGAAGAACAGGCGCTGCGCATCGACCACTACCTGGGCAAGCCGGCGGTGCAGAACCTGATGGCGCTGCGCTTTGGCAACGCACTGTTCGAGCCGTTGTGGCGGCGCGAAAGCATTGCCAACATCCAGATCACGCTGGCAGAAGGCATTGGCGTGGGCACGCGCGGTGACTTCTACGACCGCACCGGCGCTTTGCGCGACATGATCCAGAACCACGCGCTGCAACTGCTGACGATGGTGGCCATGGAGCCGCCAGCGAGCAGCGACGCGAACGCACTCCGGGACGAGAAGCTGAAGGTGTTGAAGTCGCTCAAGCCGTTCACCGAAGAATCGGTTGCGCGCGACGTGATCCGCGGCCAATACCGCGCCGGCAACTCCGAAGGCCAAAAGGCGGTCGGCTACCTCGACGAAGACAAGGTGCCCGCGGGGAGCCAGTGCGAAACCTTCGTGGCGCTGCGCACTGAAGTTCAAAACTGGCGCTGGGCTGGCGTGCCGTTTTACCTGCGCACCGGCAAGCGGCTGGCAGCGCGTGATGCGCAAATCGTCGTCAACTTCCGGCCCACGCCGCACTCGATCTTCCCCGGCGTCAACCGCGCGAACAAGCTCGTCATCAAGCTGCAGCCGGAAGACGGGCTGGAGCTGCATTTGCAAGCGGCAAAAGGCTCGTCGCAAAGCGAGGCGTTGGCGCCGGTGTTCCTCGACCTCGACTTCGACAAAGCGTTCGCCAGTGACCGCATTGGCGCCTACGAGCGCCTGCTGATGGACGCAATCGCCGGGCGGCTAAACCTCTTCGTGCGCAGCGATGAACAAGAGCAGGCGTGGCGATGGGTCGAACCGATCCTCGATGCGTGGCGACGTGACACGACGGGGCCGCGCGCCTATGCCGCGGGAACCTGGGGCCCGGCTGCGGCCAGCGCTTTGGTGGCGCGAGATGGCTTCGCTTGGTCAGAAGAGCAATAGGCCGACGTGCTCGACCGCATCCGCGCTTCGATCCCTGCGCTGCCGCCAGCGGAGCAGCGCGTGGCCAAGCTCGTGCTGCTCGACCCGCGCAGCTTCACCAGTCTGCCGGTCACGCAGCTCGCCGATCGCGCGCATGTGAGCAAGCCGACCGTGGTGCGCTTTTGCCGCAGCGTGGGCTACGACGGGCTCTCGGACTTCAAGCTCAAGCTGGCTGGCTCTGTAAGCGAAGGCGTGCCCTTCATTCACCGCAGTGTGGATACCGATGACAAAGTGGGTGATGTGATGGTCAAGGTGATCGATAACACGGTTGCAGCCTTCCTAAAATATCGCAACGATGCCAGTAGCTTTGCTTACGAAAAAGCTGCTGTGGCCTTGGCCGAGACCTATACGCAACGCAAGCGCATTGAGTTTTACGGCGTGGGCAATTCGGGCATTGTGGCGCAAGATGCGCAGCATAAATTCTTCCGCCTTGGCGTGACCAGCATTGCCTATAGCGATGGCCATATGCAAGTCATGAGCGCCTCCACTGTCAGCCCGGGCGATTGCGTGGTGGTGATCAGCAATTCAGGCCGCACGCGCGATTTGATAGATGCCTGCGATATTGCTCGCAAAAATGGCGCGACCACCCTTGTGATCACCGCCAGCGGCTCGCCCTTGGCATCTGCCGGACATATTCATTTAGCCGCCGATCACCCCGAGGGCTACGACCGCTATAGCCCCATGGTCTCACGGCTTTTGCATCTGCTGATGATTGATATTTTGGCCACCAGCGTGGCGCTGCGCATTGGCAGTGCGAAGCTGCAACCTGCGCTGAAACAGATGAAAAATAATTTACGCAGCAAACGGTATGCTTGATTTTTTATGCTTTTTGGCCTAGTAGCCGGCAAAGAATATGCGCGGAGTGCTATTTTTTTTATAGCGATTGATTTGCATTGAATGGGTCGGTATCTGCTGCGACAATGTGCAACATGACTTCATCGACACTTCACGCTCAGCTTCACCCACGCGCTTGGGCGCACCAAGCCATTGAAAAAATCGAATCCGATTTTCAGCGCAGCGCGGATACGCATTTGATCGCCTTGCCCTTGCCTGCTTTCAACACAGCAGGCATTGATTTTTACTTCAAAGACGAATCTACGCATCCCACGGGTAGCTTAAAACATCGCTTGGCACGCTCGCTGTTTCTTTACGCACTATGCAATGGTTGGCTGCATGAGGGCTCGACAGTGGTGGAAGCATCGAGTGGCTCGACAGCGGTGAGCGAGGCGTATTTCGCGCGTTTGCTGGGCTTGCCTTTTGTCGCCGTGATGCCTAAGAGCACGTCGCCTGAGAAGATCGCATTGATTGAGTTCTACGGCGGGCGCTGTCATTTTGTGGAGTCTGCTGGCGCTGTGTACGAAGCGGCATCAGCAATCGCCCACGAGACGGGCGGCCATTACATGGATCAATTCACCTATGCCGAGCGCGCCACCGATTGGCGCGGCAACAACAACATTGCACAAAGCATGTTTGAGCAGATGGCACGCGAGCGCCATGCGATTCCCGATTGGATTGTGGTTGGCGCGGGCACAGGCGGCACCAGCGCCACCATTGGCCGCTTTTTGCGCTACAAGCAATTCGCCACGCAGCTCTGCGTAGGCGATCCAGAAGGCTCTGTGTTTGCGCAGTATCACGCCAGTGGGAATAATCAGCTAGCGGGCGCAGGCTCGCGCATTGAAGGCATTGGCCGCCCGCGCGTGGAGCCCAGCTTTATTCGCGGTTTGATTGATCAGATGCAAGTCGTGAGCAATGCAGAATCTGTGGCGGCGATGCGCCTACTCTCCGGCTTGCTGGGGCGGCGCGTGGGCCCATCAACCGGCACGAATTTTGTGGCCATGCTGACATTGGCGATGCAAATGAAAGCCGCCCGGAAAACCGGCTCGATCCTCTCTTTGATTTGCGATTCAGGTGAGCGCTATTTGCCCACATATCACAGTGAAGCTTGGGTGCAAGATTGCATGGGTGACTGCGCCGATGCACACGTGCGACTGGCCGCCCTTCTGACGTGAGAAAATTAGCAACATGAGCCGCAATTTCTACATCGCCCCCTCCATTCTCTCCGCCGATTTCGCTCGCCTCGGCGACGAGGTGAAAAACGTACTCGCTGCAGGCGCAGACTGGATTCATTTCGACGTGATGGACAACCATTACGTACCTAATCTCACCTTTGGCCCGATGATTTGCCATGCCATTCAGCCGTACGCCATGAAGCCAGATGGCAGCAAGGCATTGATGGATGTGCATTTGATGGTCGAGCCAGTGGATGCGCTGGCCGAGAGCTTTGCCGCCGCTGGCGCAGACCTCATCAGCTTTCATCCTGATGCCAGCCGCCATGTGCATCGCAGCATTCAGGCCATCAAATCCAAGGGCTGCCAAGTGGGCTTGGTGTTCAATCCTGCAGCCGAACTGGATGTGCTCGATTGGGTCATCGACGACATTGACCTCATCATGCTCATGAGCGTGAACCCCGGCTTTGGCGGGCAATCATTCATTGACAGCACTTTGCGCAAACTAGACGTGGTGCGCAAGCGTATCGATGCCAGCGGCAAGAAGATTTTTTTGGAAGTCGATGGCGGCATCAAGCCCGAGAATATTCGCCGCGTAGCCGATGCAGGCGCAGATGCTTTCGTTGCCGGCAGCGCGATTTTTGGTAAGCCGGATTACAAAGCCGTGATTGACAGCATGCGCGCGGCTTTGAAATGATCCATGGCATTCAAGCCGTGATCGTCGATTTAGACGGCACGATGGTTGATACATTGAGTGACTTTGAAGTCGCGCTGAACCGCATGTTGGCTGATTTTTCATTGCCCAGCGTGGATCGCGCATTCATCGAAGCCACGGTCGGCAAAGGCAGCGAGCATTTGATCCGCTGCACCTTGGCTCATGTAGAAAATATAAGGCGAAAATCTCCGATTGCCGGCATAAATAGTGCGCAACGTGCTACAAAATTAGTAGCATATGATACGGCGTGGCAAAGCTATCAATCGCATTACCTCGCGTGCAACGGGCAAGCCAGCGAGGTATATACGGGTGTGCTGGAGGGCTTGCAGGCGCTGCAATCGCGCGGGCTCAAAATGGCCTGCCTGACGAACAAGCCGCTGGCCTTTGCCAAGCCTTTACTCAAAGCAAAAGGCTTAGATGATTTTTTCAGCTACGTGTTTGGCGGCGATTCGTTTGAGACGAAAAAACCCGATCCATTGCCTCTGCTCAAAACGTGCGAAGCGCTCGGCACATTACCGCAGCACACGCTGATGATTGGCGATAGCAGCAACGATGCTCAGGCCGCACATGCAGCTCGCTGCCCCGTGATTCTCATGACGTATGGCTACAACCATGGGCAAGATATTCGGGCTACGCCAGCGACGGCTTATCTGGACAGCCTCACTCAATTGACCGCACTGCTTGGTTAAGCAATTTGGATTTTCTGTCAATCATCTTCGGCTTCGCTTTACTGCCCACTTGCCGTGACGCTGCAGCGAACTTGCACTTGCAGTTGCCCTCCCGCGGGAAGACTAGGAACAGTAACACCGCTGCCAAAGTAAGTTGCAAAAGTGGCCGGACACACCGATGCACCGCTTGGTGCACAGCTCAAAACGCTACAACTCGACAATCCCGGCGAGGCTAAATCGCTGATCAATGCACCATCAGCACTGGATGGGCCAACGTTGGCATACGTGATGGTGTAGTTGACCGTAGAGCCTGCCACTAGGGTGTCTGTGCCGTTCGTCTTGGTCACGCTTAGATTGGCATTGCAGTTAAGTGTCGTCAATGCACTTTGGCTGTTGTTGCCGGGCGCGGATTCAACGTAAGGCGGTTGGAAACCGCTGATAACTGCAGTGTTTGTGATTGGCCCTGCACAGGCCGCATTGGTAATGCGAACCGGAATATTGATCACGCCCAATGCTGTCGTTGCTGTGATGGGCACGACAGGTGCAGTGCGGTCGCAGGTTATCGTCTGCCCAACGGTGCTGCATGCCCAGCCGGCAGGCGGCGTGATGGCTCCGTTGAGTGTGACGCCAGCTGGAAGCGTGTCCGTCACGCGGATGGTGCCAAGTGAAAGTATGCGTGTGACGGTGTCTGCATTGGTGGCAATACTGGCTTGATCTGCAGCAAACGTCAGGTCGCGAATCTGCCTGCCTGCATTGTTGGTGGTCAGCACATAGGTGCTGGTTTGTCCTGCTGCAATAATCACCGGGCCTGTTTTGGTGATGGATAAATCACCTTGCAAGCAAACGTCTTCACCGCTGGAGCCATTTTGTAAACCTGAGTAATTACTTCCTCCCACGGTGGTGGTGCTGCCTGGAGCGGTTTCATAGCTTGTATTGGTTGTGCCACCTACCAATGCGCCAGCTCGGTTCGATGCGTTGTTAACCAGTGGCGTGATCTCGCGCCCAGCGGTTGATCGTGTTGGATCGAGGTAGCGCATTCCGGCAGGGTTGTGGTAGCAGCCAACAGGCGCAGTCGCCGGCACATTCGCAACGAATGTTAGCGTCATTAAGCCGGGCGTACCCGCATTGATCCCTGGAACGGCCATGTTTGCCCACACGGGGGCTGTATTGGGTGAGCCATTGGTTGTGAAATTTGCCACCCCACCAGGCGCATCGACCACTGCAGATACACCAGGCGTGGCACCTTCTACGAATCCGCCCCAGACCGTGGCAGATAAAGGGGGAGCAAACGTGACTGATGTTGTAGACGCCCATGTCCAGCCTGGCGGCAAAGCGTTGTCGACCAAGTCCGCTCCGATTGCCATGCCACCAGAGTTACTCACGCTGATTTGGTAAGTTACCGTGGTTGCACCGGCAACTAAAACAATAGGGTTTAATGTAGTCTTGCTCAGCGTGAGATTGGGCAAACACAATGCCCCACCGCGCGTTGAGAAGCTTGCATCGACCGCACCCGTTGTCCCTAAACCCGTCTCGCCAGGCGATGCGCCGTGATTGGCATCTGCGGGATTGTCGCCAGTATTGGTCGTGCCATTCAGTCCGCCTCCTGTGTTGATCGTTGGCGAGCCACTGGTAATCACGACGCCCCCAGCACCGCCGCCGCCGCCGCCATGCGCTGTGGTGCCGCCTAACCATGAGTCGCCGCCTTTGCCGCCAGTTGCCACTAAATTGACAGCGCCACCGACAGACCCTGCAGCGCTCATCAATACGATTGAACCGCCAGCGCCAGCGCCGCCAGCGCCATCATTGACTGCATTGGTCAATGAATCGCGCCCGGCAACGGTGACCGTGCCATCGCCCGCCATAGAGCCGGCTCGAATAATGACGATTCCTCCACCCGTGCCGCCATCAGTCATGCCTACTGGTGGCGGATTCCCGCTATTATTATTGCCGCCAGCACCTCCCCCACCGCCCATCACGATGCGATTGGCTGCACGCTGTGCAAATGCAGCGCCACCAATGCCACGCAGATCCTGCGCGATGCCGGCAGGCCAACCAGCATTTGCCCAACCGTATCCACCAAAACCGCCGACGCCACCATTGCCGCCGCCGCCACCACCGCCGTTATCGCGCAACCCACTAAAATTATTGGCGCCGCCTGCCGCATTGCCCGGCGCGCCTCTGGCGACATCACCACCGAGATAACCGCCCCAAGTAGCGCCTTGATCTGTGCGCGTATTTAAGTCCGTGTTGTAGATCAAGCGCGGTGTTCCAGCAATGCCCTCGCCTTTGAACTGACTCACCGCGTTGGCAAAAGTGTCCACATAATCAGGCTGAGCCCCATCTTCTGCAGTCCCCGTCCAGGTGTAGCCGCCGCCCCCGCGAAATCCCCGCCCTGCGGCATTGATCATCTGGCCAGCCCAGTTCAATTGCCCAGCCACATCCAGTACAACGACGCCTCCCGTGTTGCCATTCCAGTACGGTGCAGTGATCTCGCCCGTCAGCACGATGGCGGCATATTGTGGGATGCGTATGACTTGAAAAGTCCGCCGATTCGTCGCTGTTGTGTCGTCATTGATGTAGGTGTTGACCAATGGTGTGCTCAACACAAGATTGCTGCCAGTCGTTCCCGCAGCGGCTCTGACATACTCGTATTGCCCCGCCGCGCAACTGCCAGCCGGATCTGTGTAGCCTCGGCCTGTGCCGTTGGTGCCGCCATAGTTATTCGTATTGCTCGTTTCGATGATCGCACACTGCATCTGAATGACTAAAAGTAAATCCCCCGGCGAAGCCGCATTGGCAGCGCCTACGCTCGTGCCAAGAGCAATATTGGTCGAGCCAACGTTGTAGGTGCCATTTGTCGCAGGAGGGTAGTAGGTGTTGACTTGGCCGACAATGCTGGCCGGTCCATCTCTACCTGGGATTGCGCAAGTTTGCGCCCAAACGTGAGCAAAACTTTGCAGTAACAATGAAGCACAAAGAGTGCAATTACGGAAAAATGAAGCATTCACGACAACCATATCGTCGAGAAGTATACTGATTATGTGCTCCGTGGACTGACGCTGCTAGCGACGATTCTGTGCAGTAAGCAACATATTCAACATATTCATCCATTTGGTCGTTGGCTTTTTAGGATCGCTTTAGTTGATGTTTGTGTTGGCCGTGGATTGCTCCCCGAGTAGCGCTTTGCGCAGCTCGTTGTCAACGGGCTTGGGGCCAAACCAGATTTTCAACATCAGGCTGTGAAATTCAGGCTCCTTAAAGGGCTCGCCAAGCTGTTTGCCTTTATGCAGTACAACCAATCCCGTTGCGGGGACGAAATCCAAAACGATTAAATCACCCTTGGCGAACTGCTTGGCATCGGCAAATATTTGCCCCATGCGAATGACGGAATTGATCGACTTTGAAAACTCATCACGGGTTGCATTGTCTTCCATAGCACGTGTGAAAAGCTTACCAAACTCATCGCCTTTGACATCTCGCAGGGCCACCAATTGCAAGCGCTTGATGCCAGGCCTGAGTACATCCTCATTCTTAGTCAGCTTGGTGGACGTATACAAACCAGCCGCATAAACCTTGAAAATAGCGCGGATACGCACTCCCGCTCCATTGAGCTGAAGTTTTTGCCCCGCCACGGTTGCATCAGGCTCAAACCTAACGCCGGCCAATGTCGTTTGAGCTGCGGCCGGCAAACTCATTAGAGCTGCCCATGCTGTCAAGGATGCCCATACGGTATTCAAAAATAGTTTGCGGTTCATTACAAAGTCTCCTTAACAAGTAGCACGGTCAATGCGAAGCAAAATTTATTATTACCCTAACGATATTTTTTAACATTGCGGATTACCCCTGCGAAATCCATCAGCTCGAACTGTGCGAGCGTCTGCTACACTTTATCAATGTTTAATACCAGCATTTTTGCCCTCAAAGCAGCCGGCACAACGAGTGCGCCGCATGCAGCCGTTTGGCAGGGGGCATGGCTGTGGCGTCGGCCAGTCAACTTACTCTGATTTTGCGGCGCAATGCCGCATTCGTGGCATCCCGCGCTGGATGCCGATTGTTTTGAACTGATCTGCGTTTTTTCTTCCTTGCCACGCAGATCCGTGGAGACCCCGCACCATGATGACCGAACTTGAATTCAAATCCTTGCGCGATGCGGGCTACAACCGCATTCCGTTGGTAGCCGAGGCCTTTGCTGACTTGGAAACTCCGCTTTCTTTATATTTGAAGTTGGCCCACGGCAAAGCCCAAGGCAAATACAGTTTCTTGCTGGAATCTGTGGTTGGCGGCGAGCGCTTTGGCCGCTACAGCTTCATCGGCCTGCCGGCCCGCACGCATTTGCGCGCCAGCGGTTTCGGCGCTTTGGCTAAAACCGAAGTGGTGACAGACGGCCAAGTCACCGAGACGATGGCTGGCAACCCGCTTGATGCCATCGCCGCATTTCAATCACGTTTTAAAGTAGCTCTGCGCCCCGGCCTACCGCGCTTTTGCGGCGGTTTGGCCGGCTACTTTGGCTACGACACAGTGCGCTACATCGAAAAGAAGCTAGAAAACTCTTGCCCACCCGACACGCTCGGCCTGCCCGACATCATGCTGCTGCTCACCGAAGAGCTGGCTGTGATCGACAACCTCTCGGGCAAACTCTATTTGATCGTTTATGCCGATCCATCGCAATCGGAAGCTTATGCGAATGCTAAAAAGCGCCTGCGCGAATTGAAAGAGCAATTGCGCTACAGCGTGACCGCGCCGGTGGTGAAAGCGTCAACGGATTACCCGATCGAGCGCGAGTTTGCCAAGGCTGATTATTTGAAAGCCGTGGAGCGTGCCAAACGGCTCATTGAAGCAGGCGATTTCATGCAAGTGCAAGTGGGCCAGCGCCTCAAAAAGCGCTACACCGAATCGCCTCTGTCGCTCTACCGCGCCCTGCGCTCCCTCAATCCATCGCCTTATATGTATTTCTACAACATGGGCGATTTCCATATCGTCGGCGCATCACCCGAGATTTTGGTGCGGCATGAGCACACGCCAGAAGGCCAGAAAATCACCATCCGCCCTCTGGCCGGCACGCGCCCTCGCGCGAGCACACCCGAGGCAGATAAGGCCGCCGAGCATGAATTGATCAACGATCCAAAGGAGCGCGCCGAGCACGTGATGCTGATCGACCTCGCCCGCAATGACATTGGCCGTATCGCCAAAATCGGCAGCGTGAAAGTCACAGAATCTTTCACCGTCGAGCGCTACAGCCATGTGATGCATATTGTAAGCAATGTCGAAGGCATTTTGAAAGACGGTATGACGCAAGCCGATGTATTGAAAGCCACCTTCCCCGCAGGCACTTTGACTGGCGCGCCCAAGGTACATGCGATGGAGCTGATCGACCAACTCGAGCCCAGCAAACGGGGCATCTATGGCGGCGCATGCGGCTACTTGAGCTTTGCGGGCGATATGGATTTAGCAATAGCGATCCGCACCGGCATCGTGAAAGACGGCATGCTCTATGTGCAAGCTGCTGCTGGCGTGGTGGCCGATTCTGTGCCTGAGTTGGAGTGGAAAGAAACTGAGGCCAAGGCGCGTGCGTTGCTGCGGGCCTCTGAATTGGTGGAGGAGGGATTGGAATGAAAACGAATACCAAACAGCCGGACGCAGAAGACGCGAAGGTTACGCAGAAGACGCAAAAGGAATACCAAAACGTGGAGAACGATTTTTCGCATGGAGTGATTGGCGCTGCCATTGAAGTGCAGCGTGTTTTGGGTGTCGGCTTGTTAGAGAGCGCATACGCCGCCGCTTTTGCGATTGAGCTCAAAGAGCGTGAGTTGTTCTTTGAGCGAGAAGTCTCTATCGCAGCCACCTACAAAGGCTATTCGCTTGGCCAAGTCTATCGCGCAGATTTCATCGTAGAAGAATCCGTCATTGTTGAACTCAAAGCCACAGATGCCCTCACCGAACTGCACCGAGCGCAGTTGCTTTCCTATCTGCGCTTATCAGGCTTGAAGCTTGGCTTGCTAATCAACTTCAATGGCTTTCCAGTCGTCAAAAATATTCACAGAATGGTTAACAAACTATGACCCACTTTTTGTATTCTTTTTGCGCCTTTTACGTAACCTCTGCGTCTTCTGCGTCCGGAAGTTCGTCTTTGTATTCGAACCCGACCTTTTCACGGAGCCGAGCATGAAACTTTTAATGATTGACAACTACGACAGCTTTACCTATAACATCGTCCAGTACTTCGGCGAGCTGGGCGCAGAAGTCATTGTGCATCGCAATGATGAAACCACCGTTGAGGAACTCGATGTACTTTTCAAAGCAAAAGGCTTTGATCGTCTTTGCATCTCCCCCGGCCCCTGCTCGCCAAAAGAAGCTGGCATCTCGGTGGCAGCCGTTGAGCATTTCAAAGGCAAGCTGCCCATTCTCGGCGTGTGCCTAGGCCATCAAGCCATTGGCCAGGCCTTTGGCGGCAACATCATCAGAGCGCAAGAGCTGATGCATGGCAAGACGAGTGTGATCTCCACAAGCCAAGAAGGCGTGTTCAAAGATTTGCCTAAAGCATTCACCGTGAACCGTTATCACTCGCTGGCCATTGAGCGCAGCAGCTGCCCGAAAGAGCTGGTGATCACTGCGCAAACCGATGACGGCGAAATCATGGGCGTGCGCCACAGCGGCTATGCGCATGCGGTGCGGATTGAAGGTGTCCAGTTTCATCCAGAGAGCATCTTGACTGAGCATGGGCATGCAATGCTCAAAAATTTTTTACTATGAATTCAATAGCATTCTGCGCAATATCTATGCCGGCTATGCGCAGAATGCTTCAAATTATCTCGAGAAAATCATGAAAACGATTGATCTACGCAGCGACACCGTCACCCAACCCACGCTTGCCATGCGCGAGGCGATGATGGCGGCGCAGCTCGGTGATGATGTGTTTGGCGATGACCCAACGGTTAACGCGCTGCAAGAGAAGATTGCTGCGATGCTGGGCTTTGAAGCGGCGCTGTTTGTGCCCACCGGCACGCAGAGCAATTTTTGCGCGCTTCTATCGCACTGCCAGCGCGGCGATGAATACCTCGTCGGGCAAATGGCGCATTGCTATCGCTGGGAAGGCGGCGGCGCGGCGGTGTTGGGCAGTGTGCAGCCACAGCCGATTGCTCACGCGGCTGATGGCACACTGCCGCTGACTGAGATTGAGGCGAACATCAAGCCAGACGATGCGCACTTTGCACGGACTCGATTGCTCTGCTTGGAGAACACGATTGGGGGCAAGCTGCTGCCTTTGGATTATGTGAAAGCGGCAACTGAGCTTGCGCGGAGCAAAGGGCTGGCTACGCATCTGGATGGCGCACGACTGTTCAACGCTGCGACTGCACAAGCGATACAGGCCGTGATTTCAAAGCCAAATGAGCACTTAGCCGGCATATATCCTGCGCAGAGCGCTATCATTATCGAAGCGAGACGAATTGCTGAGAATTTCGATTCGGTCAGCGTCTGCTTCAGCAAGGGCTTAGGCGCGCCAGTTGGCTCTGCGCTCTGCGGTTCGCATGAATTCATCAAACGCGCTCATCGCATTCGCAAAATGGCAGGCGGCGGTATGCGCCAAGCAGGCATGCTGGCAGCTGCGGCGATCTATGCGCTAGACCATCATGTCGAGCGCTTATCGCAAGACCACGCGCTGGCTCGGCGCTTGGGCGAAGCGCTTGCGAAGATTGACGGTTTGGTGGTTGATCCTGTGCATAGCAATATCGTCTTTGTCGATGTGAGCGAGCCTTTGAAAACCAAAGCGGCTGGCTTGATTGATCATCTCAAATCACACGGTATCTTGGCCACCGGCCTGTACCGCCTGCGCTTCGTGACGCATCTTGATGTGGATCAAGCTGGCGTGGATCGGGCTGCTTTGGTAATTCGTGAGTATTTTGAGAATTAAAGAAGAGAAACTTCCGGACGCAGAAGACGCAAAGGTTACGCAAAAGACGCAAAAAAAGAAAATTCAAAAAATTTAAACCAGCAGGCTGTTATGGCTAAAGAGGAAAATTCTCCTAAAGAAATGCCTTGGTATATTTTGCGTCTTTTGCGTAACCTTTGCGTCTTCTGCGTCCGGTATTCGCATTCGAATTTGAATTTAAACTACAACAAACCATAAGCGCAAAGAGAAGAGAAAACATCATGCCCATCACACCCCAAGAAGCCCTGCAACGCACCATTGAGCATCGCGAGATTTTTCACGACGAGATGCTCAAAGTTGTCCGCCTGATCATGAGCGGTGAGATGAGCCCAGTGATGATGGCAGCGCTGATTACCGGCCTGCGCGTGAAGAAAGAAACCATTGGCGAGATCACCGCTGCGGCGCAGGTGATGCGTGAGTTTTCTACCAAGGTGCATGTGGCAGATAAAAAGCACTTGGTTGATATCGTTGGTACAGGCGGCGATGGCTCGCACACGTTCAATATCTCCACCTGCTCCATATTTGTAGCCGCTGCAGCGGGCGCGAAGGTGAGCAAACACGGCGGGCGCAGCGTGAGCAGCAAATCGGGCAGCGCCGATGTACTTGAATCGCTCGGCGTAAACATCAACCTAAGCCCTGAGAAAATAGCGCAATGCATTGAAGCAGTCGGCATCGGATTCATGTTTGCGCCCAACCATCACACCGCGATGAAGCACGTTGCACCGATCCGCAAAGAGCTGGGCGTGCGAACGATTTTCAACATCCTCGGGCCGCTAACCAACCCAGCCAGCGCGCCGAATATTTTGATGGGCGTGTTTCACCCCGATCTCGTAGGCATCCAAATCCGCGCTTTGCAGCGTTTGGGCGCAGAGCATGCGCTCGTCGTCTATGGCCGCGATGGCATGGATGAAGTGAGCCTGGGTGCTGCCACTTTGGTGGGCGAATTGAAAAACGGCGAAATTACAGAATACGAAGTCCACCCCGAAGATTTTGGCCTCACGATGAGCAGCAACCGAGCATTGCGCGTCGAGACGCCTGAGCAAAGCAAAGCCATGATGATCGACGTGCTCGATAACAAGCCCAGCCCCGCCCGAGATATCGTCGCTCTCAACGCCGGCGCGGCGCTTTATGCGGCGAATGTGGCTGATTCGATCAAGGCTGGCTTGAAGCTCGCACAAGACGCGCTGGCTTCAGGGGCGGCGAAGAAGAAGATGCAAGCGTTTGTGGAAAAAACTGTCGCAACAGCTTAGTATGCAACTCATCAAACTGGTTTTGATCGCCGCGATTGGTTATGGCGCTTACAGCTATTGGTCTGAGCAGCGCGCCTTGAAATCTCAGTCTGCGCAGGGCTCCACAAGCTCTTCGTCCGATGCCTCACGCTCTACAGCCAGTTTCATCGACATGCCCACACCGCAAGGGCATAGCGCGCAAAGCGTCATTGTTTTCGCACCACCCAACTGCCCCGAAGAAGCAGGCGTCAGAGCCGATGAAATGATGCGCCGCCTCATGCAAGAAGGTATTCCCTCCGTGCGCGCAAGCAGCGCCAATTTCAGCGGCGAAAACCTTAATATCGCTCATGTCAACAGCGTCATGGCGGGCGAGTTACCCGCAGTATTTGTGCACGGTACAGGAAAAGCAAACCCGAGCGTAGAAGACACCATCGCGCAATACCGCAAGCTCAAGCGCTGATCAGCTCAGGCTTTTAGCGCCTTTTTCCATTTCTCATAATCTGAAGGTCGCAGCCCATAACGAGCCAACACGCCTTCGTGCAGACGGCTCAGCTCATCAGTCATTAAGACCTGCACGGCTTCGCGTTCGCCTGCGGGCACGGCTTTCTTCACAGCGAGTTTGATCGTAGTCAGATCATCTTTGCCGGGCTGCATGACGATGGCATGCACGGTAGCCTTCAATAAATCACGCCAAGCCAAACGCAATGGATCGGGCTGCACCAGCTCCTGCCGCACGGCCAGATATTCTTGTGTAGATCGCTCATACGCCCACACATACACATCGCGCAGCAGCTCCACGCGCGTCATCTCATACACGCCGAGCATGGCGCGGCTGTAGGCTTGCTCGGGCACATCTAAAAATGTGAGCGGGCAAAGATTGGCGTGAAACAGCGGCAAATTTGCAGCGAGGCGTGAGGTGCGTTTGTTGATATCGGCAAAAGGTTGCAAGTAGGGCAGGTGCACCATCACGAAGAAGGATTGTTCAAACGGATCTTTGATTTTTTGCAGTTTTGCAAGCAGCAGGTCAAACGCCGTGTTGATCGCCTGCTCGCCCGCCATCGGGCGATAGACGCTGCGGCCAATGTCCACCGCATGCTGGCGCACGCGGCCTTCGTCTGCTGGGTTGGGCAGTAAATTCTCTGCCAAAGCGCTGTGCAAATTCATCAGTGTGAAGCGATTAAATTGCGCTTGATCCAAGTTGCTCACCATCAGCTCAATGGCCGATTTGTGATTCAAGATCATTTGTGTTTCTAGCGCGGCCTTTCCTTGCGCCACTTGGCCTTGCTCAATCAAAGCGCGCGTATCTAGCCGCGAATAGGTGTTGCCTTCCAAATGGCTGGAAGCCCAAGACAAATCAATCAATAGCCTGCCTAGAATCTCGCGGCTATACGTACCTGCCGGCGCATCAGCTTGCGCGGTCGTGCCCATTTTGAGCAACTGGCGGCGCAGAGCGGGCGAGAGATAGGCGGTTTTGTTGGGGATATAGCTTTCCAAAAAATCGGTTTGATAACCCACAGGCTTACGCGCTTGCATGGGCTTGTCAACGTAGGCAAGGATGTCGCGGCTATCCGGAGACAGCGTGATGGCTTCGGGAAAGGCATCTGGCGATACTGCACTCTCTTCGGTTGCGTCAGCTGAACTGATTGCAACGCTCGCCTCCAGCGAGAAATACCGTCGCGCCCGCGCCTCACCCTGCGCTTTGATGCGCCCACTTTCCAGCAAATGGCTCAACATGCGCTGCGCCGTGCGGCGCGGGACTTTTTTATGCAGCGTGAGCAATTGCGCCAGCGTTAAACCAGAGAGCGATTTAGCCAAACTGCGCAGCAGCCGCGCTTCGATGGCGGATACCGTGGTGGCGCGATTTTCCGTATTCATGGCGCGATTATGGCGCAATTCTTAGAATCGCGCCAATATTGCGCCAAAATCGCGCCAAATCCGTCACTCCACAGTGACTGATTTCGCCAAATTCCTCGGTTTGTCCACATCCGTCCCCTTCGCCAACGCGGTGTGATATGCCAACAATTGCAGCGGCACAACGTGGAGGATGGGGGATAGTGCGCCGTAGTGTTCGGGCATGCGGATAACGTGGAGGCCTTCGCCAGATTCAATTTGACTGTCTGCATCAGCCAGCACGTAGAGCACGCCGCCTCTTGCGCGGACTTCTTGCATATTGCTTTTGAGTTTTTCGATCAGCGCGTCGTTTGGCGCCACTGTAACGACGGGCATCTCATTCGTCACCAATGCGAGCGGGCCGTGTTTGAGCTCGCCTGCTGCGTAGGCTTCGGCGTGGATGTAGCTGATTTCTTTGAGCTTCAATGCGCCTTCCATAGCGATAGGCCAATGCAGGCCACGGCCTAGGAAAAGCGCATTTTCTTTTTTCCCGAAATCTTCTGCCCACGCGATGACTTGCGGCTCAAGCGCGAGCACGGATTGCAGGGCGACGGGCAGATGGCGCATTTCATTGAGATACTGCTCTTCTTGCGCCTCGGAGAGCAGGCCTTTGGTTTGCGCGATGGCGAGCGTGAGCAAGAAGAGGCCGGCGAGTTGTGTGGTGAATGCTTTGGTCGAGGCCACGCCGATCTCGACCCCAGCGCGGGTGATGTAGGCATGCTTGCATTCGCGCACCATGGCGGAGGTGCTCACGTTGCAGATGGTGAGCGTGTGGTGCATGCCCTGCGCCTGCGCATGCTTGAGCGCAGCGAGGGTGTCTGCCGTCTCGCCGGATTGGCTGATCGTGACGACGAGGGTTTTCGGATTGGGCACGGAATCGCGATAACGGTATTCGCTGGCGATCTCCACATTGCAGGGGATTTTGGCAATCGATTCGAGCCAGTATTTGGCAACCGATCCGCTGATGAAGCTTGTGCCGCAGGCGAGAATGAGGATATTGTCTATGGCTTTAAACGTGCTGTATGCGCCCTCACCAGCGCGATGATTATTCGAATCTTCAAACAGTTCCGGAGAAATGCTCACCACGCCTTCCAGCGTATCGCCAATCGCGCGCGGTTGCTCAAAAATTTCTTTCTGCATGTAATGCTGGTAAGGCCCAAGCTCGGCTGCACCGCTGTGGGCGAGCACGGTTTTTACCGGGCGCTGCGCTGCGCTGAGCGGCTTACCATCTTTGCCCGCGATCCAGTATTTGCTCAGCTGCAAATCAACCACATCGCCTTCCTCGAGATACACGATTTGATCGGTGACGCCCGCAAGTGCCATCGCATCAGAAGCGAGGAAATTCTCGCCATCTTGTTTGCCCACGCCCAGAATCAACGGAGAGCCTGCGCGCGCGCCGGCTACGCGATGCGGCTCATCTTTGTGAAATACAGCAAGCGCATACGCACCATGCAACTGAGCAATGGTGGCTTTCAGTGCTTCAAAAATATCGCCGTCGTAGAGTGAATCGAGCAAGTGCGCAATGACTTCCGTGTCCGTTTGGCTCGCGAACACGTAACCCTTGGCTTGCAACGCTTTGCGCAGTGCATCGTGGTTTTCAATGATGCCGTTGTGAACCACAGCCACGCGACCCTTTGCGTTTAAATCGCCTTCTTTGGCATGCGGCCCCGCGCTGAAATGCGGATGCGCGTTGTGCACCGCTGGCGCGCCATGCGTGGCCCAGCGCGTGTGGGCGATGCCGGTGAAGCCTTCAAAGGCTTGACCAGCTTTCGCATCCGCATCAATCTGCGCTTGCAGTTCGGCCACGCGAGAGGTGGTGCGGGCACGTTTTAAGCCGCCGCTATGCACCGCCACGCCACAGGAGTCATACCCACGGTATTCCAACCGCTGCAAGCCTTGCACGAGGATGGGGACGATGTTGCGCTGAGAGACTGAGCCGACGATGCCGCACATAAGATGCTCCTATTGAGAAATTGATATAGAGCGTATGCTAGGCCCTCAATCGAGAAATAAGGGATTGATTAATCCTTGTTAAAGAAATAAAATTTCATTCATTATTTGATTAGAAATTTAATTTCTTAAACATAATGAATTCAGAATTAAATTCCCCTAAAAATACGACACTTGAGCTCGACGAAATCGATCTCCGCCTGCTTCAAGCCCTGCAAACCGATGCTTCGCCGAGCAACCAAACACTGGCCGCTCAGGTGCATGTCTCCCCGCCCACGTGTCTACGCCGCGTCAAGCGTTTGCATGATTTGGGGCTGATTGAGCGACAAGTGGCGATTCTGAACGCAGATCGTCTGAAGGCTGTCATAGGCGCAGGGCTCACGGCGATTGTGGAGGTGAGCCTGACCGAGCAAACGCAAGAGACGCTTGCAGCATTCGAAGCGCGGGTGTTGCCAGATGCGCAAGTGCAGCAATGTTATCGAGTCAGCCCAGGCCCTGATGTCATTCTCATCGTGCAAGTGCAAGACATGCCAGAGTATTTGCTGCTGGCGCAGAAGCTGTTTACGCAAGATGCAAAAGTGCGCAATGTGAAGGCGTTTTTTAGTGTGAAGCGCGCAAAGTTTTCTACGGCGTTGAGTTGGATTTAAAAAGGGTTCGAAGCTCAGTTTTTAGCTCGATTTGAGGGCATTTTTGGCCTTTAGCCGGCATAGAATATGCGCAAGCTGCTATGTAATTAATAGCGTTACTCTTATCCCTTATCCTTCATCCTTCTCCCCAAGTTCATACAAAGCTTCGCGGCCCATTCGATCCATCACGAGCTCGGCCGTCCAAGGCAGCATCAGTGAGCCGCAACGGCTGTCGCGATACAGGCGCTCAAGTGGCAAATGCTTCATCATGCTTTGGCCGCCGCAGGTGCGGATGGCTAGGCGGGCAATATCGTTTGCGCCTTCCATCACGCTGTAATGCGCGGCATACAGGCGCAGCTTTTCGTCTTTGCTCGGGTTGGGTTTGGCCTCTGTAATGGCGCGGAGAAAAATGCTGCGCATGTTCTCCAGCTGAATGCGCATTTGCGCCACAGCGATTTGCTTCGTGGGATATTGGCGGCGCTTGACGGGCGGCTCGCCTTCTACTTCACCACGCAGGTATTTAACCGTGAAATCGTAGGCTGCATTCGCAATGCCCAGATACGTGGGCGCGAGTGTGAAAAACATCGCAGGCCAGGTTTGCGCGGCTTTGAAATACACGCCGCGCGGCATGAGCTGCTCGTCATCGGGGACGAACACGTCTTTGAACGTGAGATTGCGGCTGACTGTCCCGCGCATGCCCATGGGATTCCAATCGCCACTGATGGCGAGGCCTTCGCTCGTAGCGGGCACGGCGATGTAGAGGGTGTCGCGCGGATCGGGGCTTTTGCCTTCAATATCTTCGGTGCAAAGGATGCCGTAATAGTTGGCTGCGCCTGAGAGCGATGCCCAAATTTTGCGGCCATTGATCACCCAGCCACTCACGCCGCCTTGGACGCTCTTGCGCGCTGATGTGCCAAACGGTGCTCGGCCAGCGGCGGCCGCTGTGCCTTCTGAGAAAGGCTGTGCATACAAAGCGCCTTCTTCGACGACGCGCTGGAAATGCAGCGGGCGGCGAGCGTGGTGCTCGGCTTGTTGGTCTGCTGTCATGGCGATGCCATCAGAGAGCACGCCTGTCCACATCGTGGAGCAGATGTGCATGTTAAGTGTGAGTGCGGTGGCACCGCAGTAGCGGCCAATTTCTGCACCTAGCATCATGTAGGTAGCGTAATCAGCGCCCAAGCCGCCATGCGCAGCGGGCACACACATGCGCAAGATGCCTGCTTCTCGCAAATCATCGTAGTTGGCGAGCGGGAAAGTGGCGGTGTCGTCCCACTGCGGGGCACGTGGGGCGAAGAAGTCTTTGCCGAGTTGCTGCGCTTTAGACAGCAGCTCGCATTGCAAAGGTGTAAAAGCTGTGTCGCCGACTGCGGGGGTGAATTTCAGTGTGCTCATGTTGTCATGTTAGCGGGAAACTTGTCTTTTGTGATACTACTGAATTTATAGCACTCTGCGCTTGTTTTATGACGGCTACCCTGGCTTTTTGCTTTGAAGTTGTTGGCGCTCTATGGCCTGTGGGAGCCGTATTCGGGCGGGCTCATGTACCCTGCTCAGGAGCTAGGCGACACCCGTCGCCAGAGACGATGGTGAAAACGCTTCGCGTTTTCTGACCTTGCGCTGCGAAAATCGCCCGCCCGAATACGGCTCCCACAGGCCGGGGTTGATGTGCGAACGTTGGCTGGAATAGTGCGCAACTGAATCGCAGCTTCGACCGCTGCGCGCCACTAGGCCCGCGCTGATAAAAAAATGCAACGCCACGATCTAGTCGCGAATATTTTCAGAATAGCCAGAAAGCTCTGCGTGGGCGGGCATACGACGCGCGATTTTCGCAGCACAGGGTCAGAAAAAGCGTCACGCTTTTTCAATCGTCATTTCAGGCGACAGGTGTCGCCACTCTCCCGAGCAGGGTACATGAGCGCGGCGTATGTTCGTCCACTCAGAGCTGGTCTCAAATAGAACGAAATCTTTCGAACACCAAATACGATGATACAAAATAGTGAGCACGCAACGCAATGAATACGCCGGCTACCAGCCTAAATCGCTCTAAAAATCGCGGAGAAAATTAGATTCGCCCCTCTTCCACCGCATGACAAGCAATGCTGATCCCTTTGAGCTTGATCAGATTCGGCCGCTCCGTTTTGCAGCGGTCATTCACATGCGGGCAGCGCGGATGAAAGGCGCAGCCTGTGGGCGGATTGAGTGGATTCGGCACCTCACCTTGCACCGGCGTGCGCGATTTGCCGGTATCGTGCATCTTCGGAATCGCATCCAGCAGCATGCGTGTGTATGGATGACTTGGATTTGAGAACAAGGTTTGCTTGTCTGCCAGTTCAACGATTCTTCCCAGATACATCACACCTACAGAATCGCTCACATGGCGCACCACGGCCAGGTTGTGGCTGATGAAGAGATAGGTCAGCCCCTGCTTCTTTTGCAGGTCTTTCATGATGTTGAGCACCTGCGCCTGCACGCTCACATCTAGCGCGCTGGTGGGCTCATCACACACGAGGAATTCTGGCTGCGTCGCTAGGGCGCGGGCAATCGAGATGCGCTGGCGCTGCCCACCGGAGAACTGGTGCGGATACTTCACCATATCGAGTGGGCTCAATCCCACTGACTTGAGCAATTCACCGACACGATCAGCCAGCTTGGCCTCATCCTCAATGATCTTGTGCTCTTTGAGCGGCTCGCCCACGATATCGCCCACCGTCCAGCGCGGGTTCAAGCTGGCATACGGATCTTGGAAGATCATCTGAATACGCTCGCGCAGCTTACGGCTTCCTGCGCCTTTGTACGTCTCGTTGGCATCCATGCCATCGAATTGAAAGTTGCCGCGTGAGGGCGTATACAGGCCCACCATCAGGCGAGCCACGGTGCTCTTGCCGCAGCCTGATTCGCCCACCAAGGCCAGCGTTTTGCCTTTTTCAATTTCAAAGCTCACACCATCAACAGCCTTGAGGAAGATTTTGGGTTTGCGCTCGACCACGCGGTTCAGCCAAGGCGGGGAGACATCAAAGCTCATTGCCAGATCATCGACCTTCACCAAAGGTGAATGCTGATGCGCGAGGGCTTGTTTTTTTATCGTTTCACTCATGCTGATTTCCCTTGCGCCAACCAGCAAGCAGCGCGCGTCGCACCGGCGTTCATCAAATCTGGACGATCTACCTTACAGCGCTCGATTGTTTTGACACAGCGCGGGTTGAAAGCACAACCTTGCGGGATAGCATTCAGGCGCGGCATCGCGCCGTCGATCTGCGCCAAGTGTTCACGGTCCACGCTCATATCAGGAATCGCCGCCATCAGGCCTGCGGTGTAAGGGTGCGCAGGATGGTTGATCACCTCATGCACCGGGCCAATCTCGGCCACGCGGCCGGCATAGAGCACGGCCACGCGATCACAGGTCTCGGCGATCACACCCATGTCGTGGGTGATCAGCATCACGCCGACGCCACGCTCTTTGCACAGGTTCTTCAGCAAGCTGATGATCTGCGCCTGGATGGACACATCGAGTGCCGTGGTGGGCTCATCGGCCACGATCAGCTTGGGCTCTGCAGCGAGCGCCAACGCAATCACCACGCGTTGGCGCATGCCGCCAGAGAATTGGTGCGGATAGTGCTCAATGCGCTCCTCAGCGGCTGGGATGCCGGTGGATTTAAGCAGGTCAATGGCGCGGCGGCGCGCTTCGGCGTTGTTCACAGGCAAATGCGCCTGAATCGTTTCGATCAGCTGACGGCCGACGGAGTACAACGGATTGAGTGAAGTCAGCGGGTCTTGAAAGATCGCGCCGATCTTGCGGCCACGGATATGGCGCATCTCGTCGTGATTCAAATTGTCAATCCGCTGGCCTTCGAGCAGGATTTGCCCGCTCGCAATGCGGCCGGGTGGCTCAAGTAGGCCGATGATGGATGCACCAGTGAGCGATTTGCCCGCACCGGATTCGCCCACCACACCTAGGATTTCACCGGGAGCAATATCGAAAGAGATATCGTCCAGCGCCCGTAGCGTGCCGCGGCGGGAGGGGAATTCGACGACGAGGTTTTTAACGGATAGAAGACTCATTTGATTTACCGGAGTCTTGGGTTAAGAGCATCGCGCAGCCAGTCGCCTAGCAGATTCACGCTGAGTGCAATCAAAATCAGCATCAGCCCCGGCCAGACGGTGATCCACCATTCGCCGGAGAAGAGGTAGTCGTTGCCGACGCGGATCAAGGTGCCGAGGCTGGGTGATGTGGGTGGCACGCCAACGCCTAGAAATGAGAGGGTGGCTTCGGTGATGATGGCTGTGGCGACTTGAATGGTGGCGAGCACCATAACGGGCCCTAGCACATTGGGCAACACGTGGCGCAGCATGATACGACTGCTGGCCACACCTGTGACTCTTGCAGCTTGCACGTATTCTTTGTTGCGCTCCACAAGCGTGGTGCCGCGCACAGTGCGGGCGTATTGCACCCAGCCGGTGAGCGTGATCGAGACGATGAGTACACCGAAAGCCACACTGGTATGCGCATTCGGAAACATCGCTCGGCCAACCCCCGCAATCAGCAAGGCGACCAAGATAGGCGGGAACGACAGCATCACATCGCAGATGCGCATGAGGAGCGTGTCGATCCAGCCACCAAAGAAGCCAGCGAGCAGGCCGAGCGATACGCCAATCAACACGGACAGGATCACAGAGATGATGCCAACCGCCAGCGAGATGCGTGCGCCATACATCAAAGCAGAGAGGATGTCTCGGCCTTGGTCGTCTGTTCCTAAGAAGAACTTGGCTTTGCCTTCATCCAACCAAGCAGGCGGCAGGCGAGCATCTGAGAGTTCGAGCGTGGTGAGATCAAACGGGTTGTGTGGCGCGACGAAGCCTGCAAACACCGCACAAAAAATGCAGATGAATGCGACAAGCGCGGCCACCATGGCCATTGGCGAAGTTTTAAAACTGTAGCCGACATCGCTGTCAAGCCACTTGGAAAGCAAACCCATATTGATCCTGATCTCGCTCTTATCGTTACGTTCGGTTTACTTGATGCTCATCCACTTGAACGGCATGAAGTTATCCGCCAATTGCACCAAATCCACCTTCTTGCTCACACCCCAAGCCAGTGCTTGCTGATGCAGTGGCAAGTGGCCAATATCGTCAGCATGCATCTTGAAGGCCTCAGCAATCATGCCTTGGCGCTTGGCCTTATCGGTCTCTGATTGAATCTTCAATGTCAACTCATCGACCTTCGGATTGCAATATGCGCCGAGGTTGAATTGGCCTGCGCCTTTGTCGTCAACGCAGCGGGTCAGTGCATTGAGCGCGTTGTGTGAATCGTAAGTGCCTGGCGTCCAGCCGAGCAAATAGAAGCTGGTATCGCGGCGCAAGATTTTAGGGAAATACGTGCCCTTACCTTCAGCTTGCAGATTGATTTTCACACCGATGCGTGAGAGATTAGCTGCTACGGCTTGGCAAATTTCGCCATCATTCACATAACGATCATTCGGGCAATTCATCGTGACTTCAAAACCTGCTGCGTAGCCTGCATCTGCCATCAACTTTTTGGCGGCTTCCGTATCAAACGGCAAGCGCTTGTTCATGTTGGCATCAAAGCCATTGATGCCGGGGCCTACCATCAACGCCGTGGGGTTAGCTGCGCCGCGCATCACGGTGCGCTTGATACCTTCGATGTCAATCGCTTGGTAGAAGGCTTGGCGCACGCGCTTGTCTTTAAACGGATTCTTGCCCTTTACGCTGGAATAGAGCAGCTCATCGCGCTTTTGGTCCATACCCAAAAAGATGGTACGCAGCTCGGGGCCTTGCATCGCGCGTGCATTGGCGCTAGCGTTCACACGCGCGACGTCTTGCACGGGCACGGGCTCCATCACATCGATCTCGCCGGAGACGAGGGCGGCCACTCGGGTGGCATCGTTGGTGATGGGCGTGTAAATGATTTCAGTAACGTTGCCGTCCACTTTGCCCCAGTAATTTCCGCTGCGGGCAAATGTGGTTTTAATGCCAGGCTGGCGCTCACGCACGCGATACGGGCCTGTCCCATTGGCACGGAAGGAGGCCGCATTTTCAATGCCTTTGCGACGATCCACCGGCTTGGTCGCCTGATTGTCTTCGCTCCATTTCTTGCTCATCACATACACAAGCGAAATCACTTCAGGAAGAATCGGGAAAGGCGCTTTGGTGATGAACTCCACTGTATGGCTATCAATTTTTTTGATCTCACTCACATCATTGGTATAGCTCTTCATATCTGAGCCATCGCCGCCTGAGCGCTGAAAAGAGAAGATCACGTCATCGGCGGTGAACGGTGATCCGTCATGGAATTTCACATCTTTGCGCAATTCAAAGCGCCAGACAGTCGGGGAGGTTTGCTTCCAAGAGGTGGCAAGCAATGGTGCCAAGCTCAGGTCTTTATTACGACCTGTCAGGCCTTCGTAGACATTGCCTGTGACGCTGAGTTGCAGCGATTCGTTGAGCGAATGCGGATCCAACGAAAGCGCATCGCCTTGATTGCCAACACGAATGGTTTTGGCATTTGCTACTGAAATCATAGCTGCTGACGCAATTAATACGCCGGCTACAACCGTTTTTTTCATTGAAAACATTGCATTTCTCCTTAAAATATTAAAACTAAACTTGCTTTGACTACGCAGAGCAAGGCATCGCCTGCTCCACCAAACTCGCAAACAAAGCGCTGCCTAACGGCAACACCTCATCATTAAAATCATATTGACTGTTATGCAAAAAGCATGCACCCACCCCACCGTCTGTGCCTTGGCCTAAGCGCAAATACGCGCCCGGCTTAGCTCGCAGCATGAATGAAAAATCTTCTGCGCCCATGCTCGGCGGCGTATCCCACTTTACATTTGCCTCGCCTACCAAACGGACAGCCACACTCGCCGCAAACCTCGCCTCAGGCTCAGAATTGATTGTTGGGGGATAGATGCGCTCGTAATTGACAGACGCCGTTCCTCCATAGCTTTGCGCGATGCCGCTGCACAGCTCGCGCAGGCGCCGCTCAATCATGTCTTGCACGGCAGGATTGAATGTGCGGACCGTGCCCACCAAAGTGGCTTCACCGGGGATCACGCTCATGGCATGCAGATCACCCGCTTGCATGGCGCAGATGCTGATCACCGCTGAATCCACGGGCTTCACGTTGCGAGAGACGATGGTCTGAGCCGCCGTAATGATGTGCGCTGCAACCAGCACAGGATCCACCGCGAGATACGCATGCGCGCCGTGGCCGCCTTTGCCTGTAATAGTGATCGTGATGCGATCAGCCGAGGCCATCACAGCGCCGGGATTCACGCCGATCTCGCCAGGGCGCATAGCGGGCGCATTGTGCATCGCGTAGGCGGCTTCCACCGGAAAGCGCTCAAACAAGCCATCGTCGATCATGGCCTGCGCACCAGCGAAGCCTTCTTCGCCGGGCTGAAAAATGAGAACGGCTGTGCCTGCGAAATTTCGCGTCTCAGCCAAATAGCGCGCCGCACCAGTAAGCATCGTGGTGTGACCATCGTGCCCACAGCCATGCATGAGCCCGGGCTTGACAGACTTCCAAGCCACATCGCCATGCTCGGTCATGGGTAGCGCATCCATATCGGCTCTCAACCCAATCATGCGATGTGATTTTTGCTTGCCGTGAATCACGCCAACCACGCCCGTCTTGCCAATGCCGGTGTGAATCTCATCTACGCCGCAGATTTCTAGGGCTTGGCGCACACGGCCAGAGGTATAAATTTCTTCAAAGCCCAGCTCAGGATGCGCATGTAAATCTCGCCGAAAGGCGGTGAGCTCAGGGTGGAAGCTGCGGATGTGCGCAAAGGCGCGTCCGTTGGCTTTGAGTTGTGGGGCGAGCATCGTTCAATGCCCCTTGCCGCCAATGCGCAAGCGCGGATCGACCACGAAATACAGCAGATCCACCACCAAATTGATCACCACAAAAATCAGCGCGACCACACACAGGTAAGCCGCCATCACAGGGATATCAGCAAACGTGACGGCTTGAATGAAGAGCAAGCCCATGCCCGGCCACTGAAATACCGTCTCGGTGATGATGGCGAAAGCAATCAAACCTCCGAGCTGCAGGCCAGTAATCGTCATGACCGGAACGAGTGTGTTTTTGAGCGCATGGCCGAAATGTATCGCCCGGTTGGATAAGCCGCGAGCCCGCGCAAATTTGATGTAATCCGTGCGCAACACCTCAAGCATTTCTGCGCGCACCAAGCGCATGATCAGTGTGAGTTGGAAGATCGCCAGAGTGATCGCGGGCAAGATAATGTGATGCCATCCCTTCGCGGTCAGCAAGCCGCTGCTCCACCAGCCTACTTGCACCACATCACCCCGACCAAAGCTGGGAAACCAGCCTAGCCACACGGCGAAAACCAAGATCAAGCCGATGCCAACAAGAAAGGCGGGCAAGGAAACTCCCAGCAGAGAAATAGTCATGAACACTTGACTTAAGAAACTACCTCTGCGCAGCGCTGCATACACGCCCATTGGAATGCCTACCAACAACGCAATGCCAGCCGCCACAAAAGCCAGTTCAAAAGTAGCCGGGAAACGCTCACCAAGCAGCCGCGAGACTTTTGCACCTTGCCGCAGCGACAGCCCAAATTCACCCTGCACCGCATTGCCCAAAAAAGCACCAAATTGCACGATAAAAGACTGATCCAGCCCCAAATCAGCGCGCAATTCGCGGATCTGCTCCGGCGTGGCGTCTTGCCCCAGTAAAAAAACAACCGGGTCGCCCACATACTGAAACAGCATGAAAGCAATGAAGGCGACTGTGATCATCACGATCACGGCTTGGATGAGGCGCTGGAGGATAAATGCAAACATCGATGTTCTTTTCTGATCACTGAGATGCTATCAGAGCAAAAATCGCGCCGCCACGGGGTTTACGGCAGTGTGTCCTGCGCATGACAAAGACCGAATACCAATTTCCGTTGCGCGAAAGACGCAAAAGTTACGCGAAAGAAAAACCAAAAAGAAAACTCTGTGAAAACAGACAACAAAGGATCTGAACTTAAAAACGTAATTTGTATTCTTTCGCGTCCTTCGCGAAACTTTTGCGACTTTTGCGCAGCGGAAACTGAATTTTCAGATGTTTCGAACACCCGATTCCACATGCCCCGCCGGCACATGATCCGCTGCGGATTGCACATGTCCGGTTTGATCGTCAAAGAAAAAATCGGGCTCGAATTCACGCAAGAATTCGCCTTTTTCTAAGCCACCCAGAAACATCGCTTCATCCACAGTGATGTTCCAAGCCATCAGGGTGCGGATCGCGCGCTCGTGTGCGGGTGCGCTGCGGGCTGTGACAAGGGCTGTGCGGATGCGAATATGCGACGTGCCTTCGCTTTGTAGGCGATGCAGCGCTTCAAGCAAGGGCTTGAACGGGCCAGGCGGCAGCGGCTGCTCAGCTTTTTTCACCTCGTTTTTGATGAATTTATCCAAGCCGCCTTTGGCATAGACGCGCTCGGCCTCATCGGAGAAAAGAACGGCATCGCCATCAAACGCAATGCGCACTTCATGCGGATGCAATTCGCTGGCTTTCACCGAGCGCGTGGCAACTGTAGCGGCCGGAAAGCCGTTGTTCAAGGCCGAACGCACATCTTCCCTTTTTGCAGACAGAAATAAGTTGGCTTTTAAAGGTCGAAGATAGCGCCAAGGCGGCTCTCCGCGCGTGAAGGTGCAGCGAGCAATTTGCAGCTTGTAATGCTCGGCGCTTTTCATCACGCGCAAGCCGCTGACCGGATCATTGCGCGAGAGGATCACCACTTCCACGCGTTGCGCGCCTTCGGTGTTGAACGCCAGTAATTTTTTCACCAAGGAAAACGCCACGCCTGGCTTGGCAGGCAAATCGATTCGGGCCATTTGCATGGCCATGTAAGCCTTATCGTCCGACGTCTCAAAAACGCTGTTTTCCTCTTCCAGATCAAACAAAGCGCGTGAAGAAATGGCGACGACGAGTTTGCCTTGAAGTGATACCGGCATTTACTTGACCAATTGGTTGAGCTGAATGATTGGCATCAGCACGGCCAACACAATCAGCAAGACGACGACGCCCATCACGACAATGAGCAGCGGCTCCAAAATCGTCGCCAGCGCAATCGCTCGGCGCTGCACTTCGCCTGAGAGCTGCTTGGCGGCGCGTTGCAGCATCTCGGGCAACTTGCCGGTTTGCTCGCCAAGCCTTGCAAACATAGCAATCAAGCCGGGAAAGTTTTTCTTCTGCGCCATCGCGCTGGCCAGTGGCGCGCCTTCGCGTACCAGCGTGAGTGCATCCATTGCATCGGCACGCATGGCTCGGTTGTGCAACGTCTCAGCGGCAGCTTGCAAGGCTTTCAAAATCGGCACGCCAGCGCCGGCGAGCATGCCAAGCGTGGAGGCGAAACGAGCTGCATTAAAACCCTTTGCTAATTTCCCCACCACCGGCACACGCAGCCATGCGGCATCCATCTTCAAGCGAAAAGCGGGAATAGCCCGCATATAGATAACGCTACCAGCTATTAAAATCAGAGCGCTTAGCATCCAAAATCCGTAGTTGCGCATAAAGCTGGAGATACCCAGCATGATCGTGGTGAGCAATGGCAGTGCTTTCTTACTGCCAGCAAACACGCCAGCAACTTGTGGCACGACATACGTGACGAGAAACACAACGATGATGATGGCTACCAAGGTGACGATGGCCGGATACAGCGACGCGCCAATTAGCTTGGCCTTTAACGCTTGGCTTTCTTCCAGGTCATCAGCCAGCTTTTCCAGCACGGTAGCCAAATGCCCTGAAGCTTCACCAGCGCTCACCACCGCGCGATAAATTTCACTGAATTCGCGCGGATGCTGAGCTAAAGCTTTGGCAAAGCTCGATCCAGCGTTGACCTCGGAGCGCAGCGCGGCCACAATGTTGCGCTGCTTGTCGTCTTCGGCTTCTTCTGCCAGAGCCGTGAGCGCGCGCTCCAGTGGCAAGCCGGCAGAGATCAGCCCCGCGATCTGCCGCGTCCACACGGCCAGCATCGTGCTGGAGAACACGCGCCCGCCCCAAAGATTGACCTGCGTCCAGCTTTCGCTGCTGCCATCCGCTGCTTGGCCCATCACTGCATTGACGACCATCGGCACCAATTGCTGGCCGCGCAGCATTGCCCGCGCCGATTTCACGGTATCGGCTTCAATCACACCTTTGCGTGAATTGCCTTGCGCGTCGAGGGCTTCAAATTGGTAGGCGGGCATGGGTATTATTTGACGTTCAATCGCACACTTTAGTCTCGTGTGACGCGTACCACTTCTTCCAAGCTCGTGATACCGGCCTGCACCAAGCGCTCGCCATCGACGCGCATGAGCTGCATACCGCCTGCCAGTGCTGCATTACGCACTTCGCTTTCTGCCGCGCGGTTATGGATCAAGGCGCGCATGTCGTCATCGACTTGCAGGAGCTCAAAGATGCCAGTGCGGCCTTGATAGCCGGTGTGGCTGCAGGTATCGCAGCCTTTGCCGTGGCACACGGAGCAATACCGACGCACGAGGCGCTGGGCGAGCACACCGAGCAAAGATGAGCTGAGCAGGAAGGGCTCCACGCCCATATCGGTCAGCCGCGTCACAGCGCTGCTGGCGTCATTGGTATGCAGTGTGGCGAGCACGAGGTGGCCAGTGAGCGAGGCTTGAATGGCGATCTGCGCGGTTTCAAAATCACGGATCTCGCCGATCATGATGACATCGGGGTCTTGCCGAAGAATAGCGCGTAGGGCTTTGGCAAAGGTGAGATCAATTTTCGCGTTGACCTGGGTTTGACCCACGCCGGCCAGCTCGTATTCAATTGGGTCTTCCACCGTCATGATGTTGGTGCTGCCAGCATCTAGTTTGGAGAGCGCAGCATACAGCGTGGTGGTTTTGCCCGAGCCAGTAGGGCCGGTCACCAAGATGATGCCGTGCGGCTGGGTGATGAGCTTGTCAAAACTTTGCAGCATGCCGCCTTGCATGCCCACAGATTCCAAGCTGATCTTGCCAGCGGATTTGTCGAGCAAACGCAGCACAGCGCGCTCACCGTGCGCAGAAGGTAGTGTGGAGACTCGCACATCCATCGCACGCGTCCCAATGCGCAAGCTGATGCGGCCATCTTGTGGCAAACGTTTCTCGGCAATATCCAACTCAGCCATGATTTTCAAGCGCGAGATCAGCGCAGCGTGCAAAGCACGATTGGGCTGCACCACTTCTCTCAACGTACCATCTACCCGGAAGCGCACGCTGGACGTACGCTCATAAGGCTCGATGTGGATATCACTTGCGCCATCACGCGCAGCTTGCGTGAGCAATGCATTGAGCATACGGATGATGGGTGCATCGTCTTGGTTTTCCAGCAAATCTTCAATCGCCGGCAGCTCTTGCATGATGCGCGAGAGATCGGCATCGCCCTGCACTTCGCTGACCACGTCAGCAGCATTCGATTCACCTTGCGCATAGGCCGAACTGATGCGTTGAATCAGCTCAACAGATGCTATTTTTTGTATAGCGCTCCGCGCAGCATTTTCGCCGGCAAGGCGGTGTTTCCGCATGATTTCTGCAATAGCAGCGCGTGGTGTGGCCTCTGAGAGCCAAAGTGTCAGCGCTGCGCCATCGTCTTCGAGCAAGGCTTGGTTGCTACGGGCAAAAGTGTAGGGCAGAGGGTAGCGCGCCATATTGAGTTGAATGCGTTGTTATGGCTTGGATTTGATCGACGGCAACACCAACGGCGGGGGCGATATACCCCGCGTACCAGAGGCCTGTTGTGGCGGCAGCACGGGAGCTTCGTTGATATTCAAGATGCTGCTGGGCGTAGGCTGTGTATCTTTCTGGCCGGCGCGCATCAGTTCGTAGCGATCCAGCGAGAGCGATTCGGTGCTTGCTGCATCACGCACGATCACCGGGCGCAAAAAGAGCATGAGTTGGCGTTTTTCTCGCGTGCGGCTTTCGCTTTTGAACAGACTACCCAGCAAAGGAATATCACCCAAGCCGGGTACTTTTTGCGCACCATTGATAAAGCTGTCTTCGGCCAAACCGCCCAGCACCAAGATACCGCCGTTTTCCACCACGATATTGGTTTCGATCGATTGCTTGGTGGTGGTGGGGCCATTGGCGTTGCTGCTGGTATCGCCTTCGATCCCTGAATTTTCTTGGAACACTTGCAAACGCACTTGCCCATCTTCGCTGATTTGCGGCTTCACCCGAAGTGTCAAGCCCACATCTTTGCGTTCAATCGTTTGGAAAGGATTCGTGGCACCTCCGCCGCTTGCGCCAGTATTGGTAAATTGCCCCGTCACGAAGGGTACATTGCGGCCAACAATGATCTTGGCCTCTTCGTTGTCTAGCGTCAGCAGGTTCGGAGCCGACAGAATATTGCCTTCGTTGTTATCTTCTAAAAATTTAGCCAGTGCGCCTAAGACATAAACGCCATTGGTCTGCCGCGCTATCAATAAATTCAGCCCTTTGCTGATGCCCGCAGCAGCAATGCCTGCGGCATTTTGTGCAGCAGACAAGCCAATGATATTGCCGGTCGAGCCAAAATTTGTACCGACACCGCCGACCACAGAATTGCCCGATTTCCCAAGCCCTGACTGCCATTGAATACCGAACTCTGCCGCTCGCTTACTGCTGACTTGGGCGATCAACACCTCGACCAACACCTGCGCGCGACGCTGATCCAATTTATCAATCACAGCTCGCATTTGCCGGTATTGCGGCTCGGGGGCAGTGATGATGAGCGAATTGGTGGCGGGATCCGCCTGAATTTGGCCGCCTGTGCTGGGCTGTGCAGAAGCCGCTACCGCCGCTGTTGCAGCTCCTCCGGGATTTGCCACGCCACCAGCTCGAGGCTGAATCGCGCCACCTAACCCGCCCCCACCTGCCCCCCCGCCGCCGCCATCTGCGCTCATCGCAGCGCGTAATGTTGTCGCCATTTTCACGGCATCTGCATTCTTCAAATACACCACGTAGATATTGCCCGCATCGCCGTTGGCGCTTCGTACGGGCGCTTGATCAAGTCTGTCAATCAATGATTTGATGAGATTCACGCGCGCAGGATTAGCTGCGCGCACGATGACTGCATTTGAGCGAGGCTCAGCTAAGATGCTGGTTCTAAAAGAGGTGTCAGCTTGGCCGCCTGCAGCTAGGCCTCCACCGCTGCCGCCCGATTCGCTCAAGCGAACTAGCAAGGGCACAAGATCGGATGCCACAGCATGCTTGAGCGGAAAAATCTCGAGATCCGTGGCATTGCTGACATCCAGCGCAGCAATGATTTTGGCCATGCGCTGCAGGTTGTCGGCGTAATCCGTGATGATCAGCGAATTGTTGCCTGGGTTCACGTTGATCGTGTTATTCGGGCTGATGAGGGGGCGCAAAATCGCCACCAAGTTATTCGCGTTTTCATGATTCAAGCGAAAAATTTGCGTGAGGATCGTGTTACCACCCGCTTTGACTTCACCCGCGTTCACCGCGCCACCTTGTAGCTTCGCTTCAGCCTCAGGCACCACCTTGAAGATGCCAGCAGATTCCACCACAACGAAGCCCTGTATGCGCAGCGAGGCAAGAAATTGCCTGTAGGCTACGCCGATGTGCACAGGCGACTCGGTGATCAAATTCATCTGACCTTTGACGCGTGGATCGACGATGAAGGTGCGATTCATGATGACGCCAAAGGTTCTGGCCACTTCCGCGATTTCCGCGTTGACAAAATCCAGCTTAACGCCCTCTGAGCTACGCGTGGCACCCAGTGAAGCTTGCGTAGGTGTTTGCGCATAGGCAGATGGCATCCAACAAGTCAGCAAAAAAGCGCTGCTCGCCGCAATCAATGCTGAGCGATATGCTACTGAAATAGGAGCAAGGTGGAAATGAGATGGTGGATGGAGGGTCATAATCAACCTAGCGAAATCAGTGATTTAGCGCCTTGCCGGCGACCAATAATATTAAGGACATTCGATAGCGCATCTAGATGCTCTGGGCTAGCTGCAGCCTCGCCCGTGAAGCGAATGCGTGAGCCTACCACTTGGCCCGAGCCCGACAGCTGCAGAGCGCCATGTAACGTTTGTAAAGCCAGCGTCGGTACATCGCCACCAGCCACAGTCAGGCGATAGTCGCCAAGTGGGCTCAAAGTCGCTAAGCGCGATGACATCGCAAACATATCGAGCGTGAGTTGGCCTTCAAGGCGCGTGCGGCCGGCGGCCCACTGCACTTGCAGCGCCTGAGAATTCAAGGTGAGCTGCCCCTGAGGATCCAACGTGTTCCAAGGCGCGCCGAGACCAGTTAGCCAAGGAGCGGGCAGATTGACACGCGCAGGGCTGATCTCAAGCACACTCATTGGCCAGCCGGGCTTGACTGCTAACCTGACAGCTTGCTCAGCACAACACGGTAAATTTAAAGCGATACGCGCGCCATTCCAAGATGGGCGCAGCTTCCAATCGACTCGGCCGGGAAGGCTTGCTGCATCGGCTGAGCCTTTACCCCCCGTCAGCAGCAGTTGCGCCGAGCCGCTCCACACCGAGCCTTGCGCGCCGGCCAGCACCACACGCCCATCCGTGCCGATGTGTACGGCATGCGAGAGCCAAGCGGCAGGCGCAAACAACACCAACGAGACCAATGCACCCAGACAAGCCGCCACAACAGCGGTACGCCAAGGCACAAGGCCGCGGTCAACGGGAGGCATGGCGCGGCGTGATTTCTTCATTTCAACGCGCTGGAAGATTGAGCACCACAGAGCCGTCCCATGTGATGACCGTTGCCGTAGCCGTAGCCGTAGCCGTAGCCGGAGCAGAGGCAGAGGCTATTGCAGAAGTATTTTTTTTCAAACGCAATTCGCTGGGTACCAAACGTGCATTAGATCGCACCTGCGAAAGCCACTGAGCAAGCGCATCGCCGCTTACGGCGCGAAGTGTGATGCTGGCTCTGGCATCGCTCACATTCAAGCTAGCGCCCGCACCAAGCGTTTTGACCGAACTCTCCAAGCTGCGCAGCGATTCGTCGTAACCCAGTGCGCGCTGAGCTTTCAGCGTTGTGGCCTCGCTGGCTTGAGCCTTGATCAACTGCAATTGCGCATCAAGCACAGGCGCGGCTTCTCGCGCTTGACGAAGTTGTTTGAGGGCAGGCGAAATACCCATCCACCATAGCAACGCGGCAAAAATCAGCACGGCGGCGCTGCTCACCAGCATGCGCTCACGAAGAGCCAGCGATACCCAGCGCGCGGCCAAGTTGCCCCACAAGGTATGACTCTTGTTCTCACTCATGGCTTAGCGCCCGTCGCAACAGAAGCGGACGGCACTGCGCCTTCGCGATGCGAGACGATCAGTGCTTGCGCATCACTTCTCACGCCAAGGCCAGCATATTGCAAGCGCGGCAGTAACGCATCCAACTGAGAAGCGACCATGCCACTGCCTCGGATGTAAACTTCATTCGCTACATATTCAATAGCATCCGGCGCAATATTTACGCCGGCTACAGCGCTGAAACGCCCATAAATACTCTCGAAATCTCGGCTGCTGAGCTGCCCCTGCGCTTGGCGCAGTGTGCTCAACTCGCGCTGCATCTGCAATGGCACATCCACCACCGCTTTCACATTGGGGAAAGTTTGCGTGAGCAACTGGTTCATTTGCGCGCGTTTGTCTTGCACCTGTGCAGCTTGCTTGTAGCTCCACGCATTGAGCCCAATGACATTGGCCAGCAGCAAAATCCCCAAACCCCAGCGCACGGGCCGCCACGCGGGTGCTGCGAGCAGATCATTGAAAAAGCCAGTCAAGGATTGCCAAGCTCGGCCACCGCCTGAGACGGCCAAATCACCCTGCGCTAAATCGACACCGCGCTCTTGCGCTGCCTTGGCCGATTGCAGCGCCAGTTGCGCCGCTTGCATCACATGCACACGCTGCCCAAGTACATGCTCTGCCGCAGCCGCCACAGAAGGCTCAGCGGATAGGTCTGCTCCCTCTGGCAACACTGACAGCAGCATGGCTTGCGACAGTGGCAAGCTCAGCACGCCTTGCGCATCAGCATAGGTGAGCCAAGCGGCCTCAGCAGATCCATCCACTGAAGAATGCACATGCAGCCGAGCAACTTCGGCAGGAAACATTTGCGGCACGATCTTGGTGAGCGGCACGCGCGCTGCTCGCAATTCAGCAACGGCTTCTAGAAGCCAAGCCTTTTGTACTGCAGCCACCCAAGTTTTACCATCGACTGAAATCGAAGTGCAAGCTGCCAAGTGGAGCTGCGCCGGATCATCGAGCAACTGCTCTTCCAGCACGCCCGCCAACAGGATCTGCATTTTTTGCGCAGAGCTGCCACGCGGCAGTTTAGGCAATTGCGCAGCATGCCAAGAGATGGCCTGCGCCGGCACAATCAACGTAGCCTGATCCGTTTTAGGCAAAAGCGCAGGCACGCATTGGCCCTGCGAGGTGAGCAAGCCACCACTGGAGACCAGCGCATACATCCATTCAACTTGACTGCTGTTTGGGAGCGGTAATGTAACGAGAAGTTGACTCATGGTTCGCTTGTGATATGCCCGTGCTAGATCCTATGCCGCAACAAACAAGTTGGCTATCTGAAACCTGTAAGTTAGTTCAATGGCACTGGTGTGGCAAGGCATTCCATGAGAAACGGCACTAAATTTGTTTAAAAACAACAATAAAATCATAGAGTTAGAGGGTATTGATGATAATTTGCTTGAGAAGTATCTCAGATCATTGGAATGTTGGTTGTTAGAGCGCGTATCGCTCATAAAGTTGGTCAGTCGATCAATCATTGGAACGCTTATTTTTTGCCTTCACCTTTAACGTGGGGCGCGCATTAATTGCTCAAATGTGCTGCTGCCCTCAGCCAGCTGAAAACTGCCCCGCTCACGCCAGAGGATCTTCACATCTAGGCCATCGCGCTGAACCACCGAGCGCTCCATCACCACTGTGCTTCGCTGGCCTTCAGCCAAGCGCAGCCGCCCCGTGACTTCAAAATATCGGCTAGCCACGCTGTGCTGACCATCGTTAAATTGCCCCGCAATCGCAGGCAGGAGCTTACCAACATCTGCCAAGCTTTTGAAATGCTGGCTCTGGCGCTCGGAGACGATTTTGCGTGCGCTAGCAAGCTCCAGTCCTGGCACGCTGGCGTACAGCACTTCTGCACTGGCAGTGTTCACATTGACCGGCGTACGACCAGGCAGCCAACAGATAAAGGGGCGCAGCCGCTCAAGAGAAGCGCTTGATAAGCCCAATAGTGTGAGCTGATCCACGCGTTGGGGTAGCAAAGAAGCGCGTGCGCTATCGCTACTGTTGGGGCTCAAATCGGAGGCCAAGCGCAGGTTGTCCGCCATGGCGTTGAGCTCAGCGATATCCAAGCCTTGCAGATCAAATAACTTGGCAAATGCGGCCAGTGCAGCTGGCGATATACGCCCCGCCTCCATCAAGTTGTACACATTCAGGCGAGCCTGCATGTCTTGTATTTGGCCGGAGAGAAAGACATCATCGTTGGCCTGATCAGCCATGAGCGCTGCTGTTGTTTTATCAGCCGCAAGAAAGCTTGACAGCCTAGATTCCTGCAGCGCGACCGCCCAAGGCTCACCCAAATGATCTGCACCGCCTGAGCGGGCATCTTCTCGCAAGATGAGGCGCGCCCAATCAAGTGAACCGATCAAAAGCCAAGCAGCCTGCCCCCGCTCGCGCTCGGCGCGCTCCGTTTCCACGCCACGCCATTGCTGCCAAGCGGCGCCCGCGGCAAGCGTCGCCACGAGCGTGAGCGTGAGCATGGCAGCCAGCAATGCCGCGCCGCGCGATGAGCTTGCGCTGGATCGGCTGGATAGCTTCATCCTTTGCCTCCGCGCGTAGGCTGCACCCAATCGAGTGATAGTTTGCCGCCAGGGGCTTGGCCAGGCGCGAGTTGCAATATCAAACGCACACCATCCGGATTGGTGCTACCGGAATTGTTACCGATGGGGGTGGCCGTGCCGCTATCAGACAGCGGATTGCTCCAACTATCGCTACGGTAGTAAAAGATTTGCCACTCATCAATTGCAAGCACCGCCGTTTCACGCGCGCGATCTGCTTGGGTAGGGCTTTGCCCCCAACTTGCCGCCTGATCCCAAGCAGCTTGCCATTGGCCACGGGTACGAATCGGCTCCGAGACCCAGCGCAGGAATTGACGGGAATTGCCTGTTGGCGAATCGGCTAAACGGCTGCCCCAGGCCACCACGCGAAGTTCATCGCCCTGAAATCGGCGCGTGATCCGAAGCACTCGACTGTCAAACTCGATAGATTTTGCTGTACTCGCGCTACCTGCGCCACCGGCAAGCGCTGCAGGGGGCGTTTGCGAAGCATCAATCATGAGATCCAAATCAGTGCGCCATTGCAGTAAAGCCGTTTGAATGGCCGCCACATCATCTGAGCGAGCCCGGTGTTGGCTGCTCGCCTTGGCCATGCCATCAATCCCCTGCCAACTCAGCAATGCCATCAATGCCATCACCACCAACGCCACGAGTACCTCGACAAGTGTGAACCCTCGGCTGCTATCAAAATGAATGGGGATCTGACCCTCTTTCATTCTTCTCATCTCAATACCGCCCAACAACAGTTGAGACTTGCAAGATGCCGTATTTCTCACCGGCATCGCTCACATTGACCTGCACGCGCATAAAACTCGGGTTGGGCGTAGGATTGACTTTCGTCAGCACATTAAACACCCGCCCCGCTTGGCTACACTCAACACTACTCTCGCCCACCCCCGGCATTTGCCTAGACAGGCGTAGCGCATACAGTGCGTTATCCGCGCATATTTGCGCCAGCAACAAATCCGTTTGCCGTTGAGAAGAGCGTGCCAAAGCAGTTGTGGCTTGCGTGCCGGCAAACAGCGCAATCGCAACAATGCTGAGTGCCACCAGCACTTCGATCAAGGTGAAGCCAGCGAGCTTTACCCCCCTCATGGCCTCACCACGTCATCCACGGTCTGCACGGTAAATGGGCGCAATCCATCTGTCGCCACACGCAAACGCCTCTGACCCAGAGTGAGCAACACAGCAGAGGGCGCGATCATGGGCTCAGCACCGAGTAAGACGCCACGCTGAGCACTATTTGCGGTAGTGATGATTTGTGCATTCATGCTGGCTGCTAACCAGGGCCTGATCGCACCTGCATCAATTTGAAGTTGCTGCTGGGCCAACTGTACTGCTGGCAGGACCACAAAGCCTTGCGGCAGAGGCAACCATGCCAGCGCCTCGCCTGTGCTACGAGATTGCACACGCGCCGTCTCCAGCACCACAGCCAAGCGCTCAGCCTCTTTATCCAGCAATGCCGCGTCGCCATCTCGAATCGCAAAGCTCACACCGGCTGTGGCAATGGCGATCAATGTGATCACCACCATGAGCTCAATCAGGGTGAAGCCTCGCCCAAAAAGTTGACCTCCGCAGAGCCGCCTCGAGGCGGTCGCGCCCCACGCATCGGCATAGCCGAGGCTAAAGCCTCGCCGATGGGCAGCGAACCACGCGCAGCGGGCTAGCGTGGGGGCTTGTCTATTGCCAGCTACCAACATCGGCGTTCTTGCCTTCACCGCCGGCTTGCCCATCCGCTCCAAAGCTCATCACATCAATCTCGCCCTTGATACCCGGATTGAGATACTGATAAGCACGCCCCCAAGGATCATTGGGCAACTTCTCCAAGTAAGGCTTCCAATTGCCGGGAATTGCGCCCACGGTGGGTTTACTCACCAAGGCCTGCAAGCCCTGCTCCGAGCTAGGGTAGCGCTGATTGTCCAAACGATAGAGTTTTAAAGCCTGCACAACATTGTTGATGTCTGTCTTGGCGGCGGTCACGCGTGCATCATCCGCGCGATCAAGCACGTTGGGCACGATGAGCGCAGCCAAGATGCCAATGATCACGAGCACGACCATGAGCTCAATCAAAGTAAAGCCGCGCCGCAAGGCCTGTATCGAAGAACGACGTATGGTTTGAACAGATGAAAACATATGCAAAATGAAAAGCTATTAAGAAACATGATAATAGCCGTATGCAACGCCCACTCTGGAACAGATTCGCAACATTTCTTGTCTGGCTTCTTGCTGCTGCCTGCGCAGTGTATTGGGCGCTGAAATTCTCAAGTGGCCCACCAGCACCCAGCACGGCTTCTGTAGCGAGGGCTGCCGGCGCGGGCGTCGTGGACGCTCAAGCTCTGGCCAAAGGTTTGGGCGGCGGCAAAGCAGCGCTCGTTGCCCCATCGGAGATCGCGGCAGCACCGAGTGCTTTGCAAGCAACTCGCTTTTTGCTGACCGGCGTGGTCGTACAAAAGGCCAATTCTGGCCAAGGTGTGGCCTTGATTGCTGTGGATGGCAAGCCAGCGCGGCCTTATCGCGTGAACGCTCAGCTGGCCGATGGCGTGATTTTGCACAGCGTATCCGCCGGCAAAGCGATGCTTGCCACCGGCAAAGATACACCTGCCATCCTGAGTTTGGAATTACCCCGACTCATCAGCGCGGTGGCAGGTACAGCTGTGCCGCCCCGCCCCGTATTGCCAGTGCCCGCCATCACTGCCAACCCAGGGATGAACCCTGCACCGATGCTCACACCCTCTGCGGCACCAGGCGGTTTACCAATGGCCGCTTCGGCCATGCCACCGGCCAATCCCATGGCTGCCCCAGGCACACCTGGCCAAAGACCACCTCGCCCTTTGGCCAATCGGCAGCGCGAAGGTGAGAAAGAAGCGGCGCGGGATCAAGTCGCTCAATAAGTGATGTGATCAGCGAGTAGGGCTGCGTGCCCAGCCACTGCACCGCACGAATCACGCCAGCATGGGTGATCCAAATGTGATCTTCACCCCGCGTACCGTGTTGATGCAGAAGCTGCGCAACACGCTGCAGCACAAGGGCTGTGGATTCACCCGCGCCACCGCAGGAATAGCTTACAAATGCATCAGCCCACGCAGTAAGTTCCGCCTGCGCTATGTGCTCCCAAGCCACCATCTCCCAATGGCCAAAGTGCATTTCAGCGAGTTTTTCGTCGGTTTTATATGAAAAATCGGCGTCTAGCCGGCATAGAATCTGCGCAAGGTGCTCACATCTTGATAGCGGAGAGCTTGTGATCTTCAGCCCTTTTGGCAACATCTTTAGCAAATTTTCGGCAGCAGATTCCAGCGCTTGGGCCGTGCAAACCACGTCACTGGCGCCATAGCAGACACCTTGCTCGACTTCTGGCTTAGGGTGTCTGACCAAGAAAAGTCGCATCAACTCACACCGACTACGAGCAAACAACCCAGCAAAAAAGCGATCTCGCACACCTGTTGCGTAGCGCCGAGCGCATCTCCTGTAAAGCCCTGCAAACGTCTTGAAAGACGCCACCACATGATGCCCCAAGCCAGCAGCGCTAGCCCGACACCCGCTATAAATTCAATAGCTGAATCCGCAATGAATACGCCGGGCAACAGCGCAAAACACCATAAAAAATTACTCAAAAGTGCTGGAGATGAAATACTGTCTGCCAGAGGCTTGGATTTGCTTCCCGCAGCATCGCCCACATGCGGCAAAAGTGCCAGCAGCCCCATCGGCAGTGCGCGGGAGACAACATGGCTTGCGATGATCAAAGTCACAACCATCCATACATCTAGCCCACCAAATGCGGCCAGCAATGCCATCTTGGTGGCGAGCGCCAGCACCAAGGCCATCGCTCCAAACGCACCCACACGCGAATCCTTCATGATCTCCAGTGCGCGATCTCGATCGTAAGATCCGCCCAGCCCATCGGCCAAATCGGCCAGCCCATCTTCATGAAACCCGCCCGTGATCAGCACGGTGGCAATTGTCGATAAACAAGCGGCAATCAAAGGTGCATAGGCACCGGGCAGCAGCGCTTCAAAGCTCGCGTAAACCACGGCTGCAACGATGCCCACGACCCAACCCACCCCGGCAAAATGCGCAGCACTGCTTTTCAGCAGCTCCGGGCTGAACCCGACCCAATCGCCAAGCTTGCCAGCTACAGGAATACGGGTAAAAAACTGGATGGCCAGTAAAAAATGGCGGATGAAGGACATGCTCTTTGGCTGTTTTTTCTGCGTCCGGTATCTCGTATTTTTCTCAACTTTTCTGCGACACACCCGCCGATTCGAAGCTTGCCATTTCATTGAGTAGCCGCGCACTCGAGACGACCAAAGGCCAAGCGAGCAATGCGCCCGTACCCTCGCCTAAGCGCAGCCCTAAATCCAGCAGGGGCTGTGCCGCCAAAGCAGTCAGCATGGCGCGATGCCCCTGCTCTGCGCTCACATGAGAAAACACCATGTAATCTTTAGCTTGAGGCGATAGCCCAACCGCCACCAAAGCGGCTGCGCCTGCGATAAAACCATCGACCAAAATCACGCGCCGCTCGGATGCAGCCTGCAGCATCGCGCCCACCATCATGGCAATCTCAAAACCACCGACTGCACACAATATCTCAAAAGGTTTTTTGGCATCTTTATGGCGACGACGCGCTTTCGTCAGCGCATCAATCTTCACTTTCATTTGGGCATCACTGAGCCCCGTGCCGCGACCTGCGCAATGCTCAATCGGGATGGGGCGAAACAGCGACAAAATCAAAGCCGCACTCGAAGTGTTTCCGATGCCCATTTCACCTAAAGCCAGCACATTGCCAGCAAGTTGGCGCACCACATCCATGCCCGCTTGCAGCGCCGCCACCGCCTGCAATTGACTCATTGCGGGTGCGATAGTGCTGTTCCGTGTCGATGGTGCAATTTTCAACTGCAGCAAGTTGGGATGTTCGGGCAACTCAGTGGCCACACCAGCATCGACGACGGTTAAATTAAAGTTGTGTTGATGCGCCAGCACATTAATGCCTGCACCACCCTTTTTTTTGCCCTCGCCGAGCATATTGGCCACCATTTGAGCCGTGACAGCCTGTGGGTAGGCTGACACACCTTCATCGACGATGCCATGATCCCCAGCGAATACAACAATCTGCGGCTGCTTGAGGCTGATCGACACGCTTTGCTGAATCAAACCGAGCTGTATCGCCAGCAATTCCAAACGCCCCAACGCACCCATGGGTTTGGTTTTGTTATCCAGCTTGTTTTGCAAGCGCGTAAACAGCTCCGTCTCCGCAGCCCCGCTGCGAATTCCTTGAATTGTAGGTATTTGAATCAAACTGTCGGTCATAGCGTTACGTCGCAATCAATGTTTTAAGAATAATCGATAAGCGGGGTTACTTGTTTCGTCGACAAAAGGATACCCCAAATCTGTGACAAATTGTATAAAAACACGATCATCGGCCTTGGGTACTTGCAGCCCCACCAAAATCCGGCCGTAGTCTGCACCTTGATTGCGATAGTGAAACAGCGTGATATTCCAGCCAGGGCGCATGGCGTTAAGAAACTTCATCAACGCGCCGGGCCGCTCTGGGAAGATGAAGCGCAGCAAGCGTTCGTCTTGCGCTAGCTTTGACGCGCCGCCCACCATGTGGCGCAAATGCTCTTTGGCCAGATCATCATGGGTGAGATCAATGGTGTCAAAGCCTTTTTTCGTGAAGGTGGCAGCAATTTTTGCGCTCTCGCCTTTGCCGTGCGTGGTGAGGCCAACGAAGACATGCGCCTTCTCACTATCCGAGATGCGGTAATTGAATTCCGTTACATTGCGCGCACCACCGGGCAGCGTACCTACCGTCTCGCAAAAGCGCCTAAAACTACCGCGCTCTTCGGGCACGGTCACTGCAAACAAAGCTTCGCGCTCCTCGCCCACCTCTGCCCGCTCAGCGACAAAACGCAGGCGATCAAAATTCATGTTGGCGCCGCAAAGAATTGCAGCATACGTCTCACCCTTCGTCTTGTGCTTGGCCACATATTGCTTGACAGCCGCTACCGCCATTGCACCCGACGGCTCCACGATAGAGCGCGTATCGACAAACACATCCTTGATCGCCGCGCACACTGCATCAGTGTCGACCACAACGAATTCGTCAATCAGCCCCTTTGAGGCGCGAAAGGTTTCTTCGCCTACCAGCTTGACCGCCGTGCCATCGGCGAACAGCCCCACATCGGCCAGGGTGACGCGCTTTTTCGCATTCACCGATTGCAGCATCGCATCTGAATCATTCATTTGCACGCCGATCACCTTGACCGTGGGCCGCACGGCCTTGATGTAGTTAGCGACACCCGAGATCAGACCACCGCCGCCAATGGCCACAAACACTGCATCGAGCTTGCCGCCCGAGACCTGCTGCACCTGCCGCAAGATCTCCATCGCAATCGTGCCCTGCCCAGCAATCACATCAGGGTCATCAAAAGGATGCACAAAAGTGAGCCCTTCTTTTTTCTCAATACTGAGCGCGTGGTTGTAGGCATCGGTGTAACTGTCGCCATGCAGCACCACCTCGCCGCCCAAGCCTTTTACAGCGTCCACCTTGATCTGCGGCGTGGTGGTGGGCATCACGATCACAGCGCGCGCTCCGAGCTTGCCAGCGCCGAGCGCCACGCCTTGCGCATGGTTGCCCGCTGAAGCGCAAATCACGCCTTTTTTGAGTTGCTCAGGTGTGAGATGCGCCATTTTGTTATACGCACCGCGCAGTTTGAAACTGAAAACCGGCTGCTGGTCCTCTCGCTTCAAAAGAACTTTGTTTTGCAGGCGACGTGAGAGGGTTTTGGCGGGCGTGAGATCGGATTCCACCGCGACGTCGTACACGCGTGCGTTCAAAATTCGAGTCAGATAATCAGCGGGCGTGAGCTGTTTTGGAGTGGTTTTGCGCATGGCGCATTGTAAAAGCCTCTGCATAGCGCAAAAAAAGCCCCAGTTCTTGCGAACCGGGGCTGTAACTAACCCGCCCTTGCGAGGGGTTGAGGAGACAAGCTTTTATTCTAAACGCTCAATTGTTGCATCGCATCAAAATCGCGATAATTGAAACAATTTTTGAAGGGAATTCCGATGGAATGCACAGTCAGTTGGACAGGCGGCTTGAATACACGATCTGGCATGGGATTCGTGGCCGAAACCGGTAGCGGCCATGTGCTCACAATGGATGGCGCACCCGATGCCGCCAAACCAGAAAACGGCGGTCAAAATCTCAGCCCCCGCCCGATGGAGGTGGTGCTGGCTGGCGCTGGCGGCTGCACGGCCTATGACGTGGTGCTCATCCTCAAACGCGGCAGGCACGATGTACGCGGCTGCTCCGTCAAACTGCAAGCCGATCGCGCGGAAGTCGATCCCAAAGTCTTTACCAAGATCAATATGCACTTCACCGTCACAGGAAAAGGTCTGCAAGCAGCGACGGTTGAGCGCGCCATTGCCATGAGCCACGAGAAATACTGCTCGGCGACGATCATGCTGAGCAAAACTGCAGAGATCACCACGAGTTTTGAATTGCTTGAGAGTTGATCCATGTCGATTCAAGCGCTGGCCGATTCGTTAGGGATATCGATTTCCACAGTGTCGCGCGCTCTCAACGGCTACACCGATGTCAGCGCCGCGACACGCCAGAGAGTGTTTGACGCCGCCAAATCGATGAATTACTCGCCGCATCCAGTCGCGCATCGGTTGGCCACCGGAAAGACAGGCGCAGTAGCGATTCTCAATTCAACCCGACCTGACAATGCGGCAGATGGCAGTGCGATTGCCCTGCATGCGGGCATGGCAGAAGTGCTGCGAGAGAATAATTATTTTGTTTTGTCACTCGGGCTTCCCAGCGATGATCTAGAAATACCCGAGCTGACCCGTCTGCTGGAAGGCCGCTTGGTTGATAGCTTGGTGCTCACTCGCACTCGCACGAATGATCCACGCGTCACGCTTTTGCAACAACGCAAGATACCGTTTGTCACTTATGGTCGCACGATCGATAACGCGCCGCATGCTTGGCTGGATGTAGATAACGAAAGCGCGTTTGAGATGGCCACGCAAGCGCTGATTGATTTGGGGCATCGCCGCATCGCATTGATCAATGGCATGCCCCACATGACGTTTGCCAGCCTGCGCGAACAAGGGTTTCGGCAAGCACTTCAACGCGCCCAGATTAACCCATCCGAATGCCCCATTCACTACACCGAGATCACGGCTCAATCCGGTGAGCATGTGGCCAAGCAGTTGCTGCGCCTAGCTAGCCCGCCCAGTGCCATCCTCTGCGCCAATGACACTGTTGCACTCGGAGCGATGGCCGCAGTGCGAGCGGCTGGTTTGCAGGTGGGCCTAGATGTATCTGTGATGGGCTTTGGCAATACGGAAGCTGGCCAATACGCTTGGCCAGCCTTGGCAAGCATCGATAACGGCGTGTTAGGCAGTGGCCGCCAGATTGCTGGGCTGCTGCTGCGCTTAATGGCTGGTGAAATTGCTCATGATCTCCAAGTTCTTAAACCACACAATATCCTCCTGCGCGACTCGGTGTCAG
>JAYWHR010000036.1:0-45273 GCA_043777675.1 Comamonadaceae bacterium
AATGGTGAGTTCAAGTACGAACTGCGTGAGAGCCAAGTTCATAGTGTAAGTTTAATCATCGGTAGGTCAAAGAAGACCTCGTGAGGCGTTCTCCAGCCCAGACACTTTCTTGGCCGATGGTTCAGTCTATCCACAGCATGCTGCACTTGCTGCTCCGTGATCTCTCGCATGCAAGAGCCCTTGGGGAAGTACTGGCGCAGCAAACCATTGGTGCTCTCATTAAGACCGCGCTGCCAAGGGCTGTGCGGTTTGGCAAAGTACACGCTAGCTCCCAAGGCAGCGCCAAACTCCTGATGCATCGCAAACTCTGAGCCATTGTCCAGCGTGATGGTGTGGCAGCGCTGGGCGTGGGGGCTAAGCATCTCACGGATCGCCTGGCTTGTGGGCAGCGCGCAGCGCCTAGGCAGTGCGCGTGCCAAGGTATAGCGCGATAGCCGCTCCACCATCGTGACCAGCCCGCCCAAGTGCCTGCTGCCCACCATGGTATCGCCCTCCCAGTCTCCAATGCGGCATTTGTCTTGAACCACGGCGGGGCGCTGCTCAATGCTCACCCGATTCTTGATCGCGCCACGTTGGTTGCGCTGAGCAGCATCGACTTTGCAGCGCTTTTGCCTCTTCTTGCGACTGCACCGCAAATGGGCCATGCTGCGCCCCTGATCACGCGCCTGCTGGTAGATGTACAGGTAGATGCTCTCGTGGCTGACCGTCATGCCCAACTGCTCAGACAGCCTGCCTGAGACTTGCGCAGGTGACAGCTCCAAGCCCAAGTGCTGCTCAACTTGTTGCCAGACCTGATGGGTGATCTGGCGGGCGTTTCTGCTGGCCGCTTTGCGGATATCGCTGCTGGCTTGAGCACGATCAGCTCGGTACTGTCCATCAGCGCCTACACTGCGACGGATCTCGCGTTTGATGGTGTCAACGTGACAGCCCAATTGTTTGGCAATGGCCTTGGGCTCAATGCGTTGTCCCAGTAGGGCTTCGATCTGGTATCTTTGTGTTTGGTTCAGGTGGTGGTATTGAGTCATGATGCGCTTGAGTGACTGGGTAGGTCTTTCGGGTGATCATGACACCACCTTCTGAACCACCTCTTTTGCCGCTCTCACGCAGTTCGTACTTGAACTCACCAATTGATAGCACTCTGCGCATATTTTATGCCGGCAATCGGCTGATTTGATCTATAAACTAGCTGATAAAACTGATCACAGCGGGTAACGCGCAGCATTCGCCCCCATCCAAGCGGCGAAATCATCTTTGCTTTTTTGCTCAGTGGGCGGATACAGGCCAAGAATGGAGCGGCCTTCATTCACGACCATCTCGGTCACGAAATCTTCAAAGGCTGTCATCTCGACGGCTTCTTTCGCTACTTCATCCGCGATGGCCGCCGGAATCACAATCACGCCTTCTTTATCGCCCACCATCACATCGCCCGGCCAAACCGCCACATCGCCGCAGCCTATCGGTACGTTGATATCCAGCGCTTGGTGCAGCGTGAGATTGGTGGGGGCGCTGGGGCGGTGGTGATAGGCAGGGAAAGGCAATGCTGCGATTTCTGGGGAATCACGGAAGCCACCATCGGTCACCACGCCCGCGCAGCCGCGCACCATGAGGCGGCTGATGAGAATGGAGCCTGCGGAGGCAGCCCGAGCGTCTTTGCGGCTGTCGAACACCAGTACGCTGCCGGGCGGGCATTGCTCAACGGCCACGCGCTGGGGATGATTTCTGTCTTGGAACACGCTGATAGGGTTCAGGTCTTCACGCGCGGGAATGTAGCGCAGTGTGAACGCCTCGCCGACCATGTTGGGCAGACTGACGTTTAAAGGGCGCACGTCTTGGATGAATTGGTTGCGCAGGCCGCGTTTGAAGAGGGCTGTGCAGAGGGTGGCGGTGCTGACTGCGAGGAGTTTGGTTTTTGTGGTGGAAGAAATTGGCATGGCAGTTCGCTAAGGTTTTTCAAGCAACCGCTGCGGATCTGGCTTTGCCAGTCCGCTAGCGGTGTCCCCTCGGGGGAAAGGACGCCGCAGGCGGCAATAGGGGGGGGTTATGACGTCAATAGATCACAGGTTCTGGAACCGGGGCTCCAAAACTGGTTTCTAAATAATCAAAATCGCAGCCTTGATCGGCTTGCAAAATGTGTTGAGTGAACATGTGGCCGTAGCCGCGCTCGAAGCGTTTGGGAGGTGGCGTCCATTGTGCTTTTCGCTTGGAAAGCTCAGCTTCACTCACTTCTAAATGAATCGTGCGCTCGGGCACATTCACAGTGATGAGATCACCGTTTTGCACCAAAGCCAACGGCCCGCCGATATAGCTTTCGGGGCTGACGTGCAAGATACATGCGCCGTAGCTTGTGCCGCTCATGCGGGCATCTGAGATACGCAGCATGTCGCGGACGCCCTGCTTCACAAGCTTCGTAGGAATTGGCACCATGCCCCATTCCGGCATGCCGGGCCCGCCTTGGGGGCCGGCGTTGCGCAGGATGATCACGTGATCTTCGGTCACGTCTAAATCGGGGTCGTCCACCGCTTTTTTGAGTGATGGGTAATCGTCAAACACCAAGGCTTTGCCCGTGTGCTTCAAGAATTTATTCGAGCAAGCGCTGGGCTTGATCACGCAGCCATTGGGCGCGAGATTGCCGCGCAAAACAGCGAGTGCGCCTTCTTTGTAAATGGCATTGGCAATCGGGCGAATTACATCGTCGTTGTACGTCTCTGCATCTTTCAAATTCTCTGCGACTGTTTGGCCATTGACCGTCAATGCATCGCGGTGAAGCATGCCTGCATCGAGCAGCGTTTTCATTAGCGCCTTCATGCCGCCTGCGTAATAAAAATCTTCCATCAAATACTTGTCGCCGCTCGGGCGAATATTCGCAATCACCGGCACTTTGCGCGAGAAGGCATCGAAATCATCGAGCGTGAGAGGTATGCCAGCTCGGCGCGAGATCGCCACGAGATGGATGATGGCGTTCGTGGAGCAGCCCTCGGCCATCGCCACGGTCAAAGCATTCTCAAAGCTCTCACGCGTAAGCATGCGCGCAGGTGTGAGATCTTCCCAAACCATATCAACGATGCGCCGGCCGCATTGCGTTGCCATGCGTTGATGATTCGCATCGACTGCCGGAATGCTCGATGCGCCGGGCAGCGTCATGCCCAAGGCTTCGGCAATGCCCATCATCGTGGCGGCTGTGCCCATCACCATGCATGTGCCGGCGCTGCGCGCGATGCCACCTTCTATTTCCATCCACTGCACATCGGTGATGTTGCCTGCGCGGCGCTCATCCCAATATTTCCAAGCATCTGAGCCTGAGCCAAGCGTCTTGCCTTTCCAGTTGCCGCGCAGCATCGGGCCAGCAGGCAAATAGATGCAGGGCAAGCCCATGCTGAATGCGCCCATGAGCAGGCCGGGCGTGGTTTTGTCGCAGCCGCCCATCAGCACTGCACCATCAATCGGGTGGCTGCGCAGCAATTCTTCGGCTTCAATCGCGAGCAGATTGCGATAGAGCATCGTGGTGGGTTTGACGAAATTCTCGGCCACAGAGATGCAAGGGATCTCTAGCGGGAAACCACCCGCTTGCAACACACCGCGCTTGACCTCTTCGACCCGATTTTTGAAATGCGAATGGCAATTGCCGATATCGCTCCACGTATTCAAAATCGCGATGATCGGCTTGCCTTCCCAATCGGCATGGTCGTAGCCCATTTGCATCGCTCGCGAGCGGTGGCCGAAGCCGCGCAGATCGTCGGGGGCGAACCAGCGGGCGCTGCGCAGCTGGTCGTAAGTCTTGCGCTTAGTCATTACTGTGCCTTGATGCCAGCCGTCTTGATCACTTTATCCCATTGCACGATTTCTTTGGCGACAAAATCGACATAAGGCTTTTGCCCCAGCGTCGGAATCACAAAGCCTTGGCTTGCCATGCGCTGCACGATGGCGGGGGAAGTCATCACTTCTTTGATGGCCGCTTCCAGCTTATCCACAATCGGCTGCGGCGTACCTTTTTGAATCGACAAGCCACTCCAGCTCAGCGCTTGAAAACCGGGATAGCCACTCTCAGCGACGGTAGGCACATCAGGAAACAGCGGATTACGCTGCAAACTGCTCACGGCCAGCGCGCGCAGCTTGCCGGATTTCACATGCGGTAGCGCCACATCTTGGTTGATAAACATAAACGGAATTTCGTTGCTGATCGCAGCAGTCAGCATCGGGCCGCCTCCGCGATATGGAATGCCCGTCATGAAGATGCCCGCCGTTTGCTTGAAGAGTTCCATCGCCATATGGCCGCTTGCTGCATGGGTGTAGCCGTAATCGAGCTTGCCGGGGTTGGCCTTGGCAAACTTCACCACGTCACCTAGCGTTTTAAACGGGCGATCCGCGTTCACCACCAACACGTTAGGCCCGTGATGGATTTGAGAGAGATGGATGAAATCGGTGTTGGAGTTATAGCGCTTGTTGAGGTCAGCATCCAGTCCATGCGCCACCGCGTTTTGCCCCACGCCAGTTTGAATCAGCGTGTAGCCGTCCGCAGCCGCTTTGACGCCTCGCTCGGTGCCAATCACACCGCCGCCGCCACCCACGTTTTCCACTGTCACAGCTTGCTTGAGAACACGCGCTAACGGCTCAGCCATCATGCGCCCCATCACATCACTCGTGCCACCGGGTGGGAAGGGCACGAGAATTTTGATCGGCTTGTTGGGGTAATCAGCCTGCGCAAGCGCTAGACCTGAGAAAAAAGACGAAGCTACTAAAATAATAGCAGTGTGTGCAATAGATGTGCCGGCAAATCGGCCATTTAACTTAAATTTCATGATGCGTCCTGTTATCGCCTGCACTGCAGACAAGTTCGAGATATTCTGTCATATGCGCACGCCGTAAACAACGCCTAGCAGCTATCTCAACTACTCGTAAACACGGATCTATACTGATCGCGCAGCACATTCTTTTGCACTTTGCCCATGGTGTTGCGCGGTAACTCAGCAACAATTTCGCAGCGCTTGGGGATTTTGAAGTTGGCGAGTTTTGATTTGAGTGATGCGAGGATGACATCTGGCTTTAAAGCAGCGCCCGGCTTCGCAATCACTACCGCGATACCCACTTCGCCAAAATCAGGATGTGGCACGCCAATGAGGGCGCTCTCGGCCACGCCGTCCATGTCGTTGATGTAGCCTTCAATCTCAGCGGGATAGACGTTGTAGCCGCCAGAGATGATGAGATCTTTGCTGCGGCCAACGATGTGGACGTAGCCGCGCTCATCTTGTTTGCCGACATCGCCAGTTTTGAAGTAGCCATCTGCTGTGAATTCTTCCGCCGTCTTCTCGGGCATTCGCCAGTAGCCAGTGAAGACGTTTGCGCCTCTAACTTGAATACCGCCAATCTCATTCATCGGCAATGTTTTTCCATCATCGTCACAAATGCGCAAGCTCACGCCAGGCAGCGGGAAGCCCACTGTGCCTGCGCGGCGCTCGTTCTGGTTTTTGTAGCGTGCGTCTGCTGCGTACGGATTGCTTGTGAGCATCACGGTCTCAGACATACCGTAACGCTCTAAAATTTTATGCCCTGTGCGCTGCTCCCATTCTTCGTGGGTTTCTTTAAGCAAAGGAGCGGAGCCAGCGATGAAAAGGCGCATATTCCTTGCGACCTCTTTGGAGAGCGTGGATTCGCTGAGCATGCGGGTGTACAACGTAGGCACGCCCATGAAAACGCTGGCTCGCGGCATCGCAGTGATCACAGCTTTAGGATCAAACTTATTGAGCCAAATCATCTTGCTGCCATTGATGAGCGCTGCATGAATTGCAACGAACAAGCCATGCACGTGAAAGATAGGAAGCGCATGGATCAATACATCACCTGCTCGGAAGCCCCAATAGTCTTTTAAAACCAATGCGTTGCTGAGCATATTGCCATGCGATAGCATCGCACCTTTGCTGCGGCCTGTGGTACCACTCGTGTACAAAATCGCGGCTAGATCAGCATGCTGATTTCGCGAGACGCTGTGAATATCAGAGCAATGCGTCGCACGATCCAGCAAACTGCCGGTGCGATCATCATCCAATGTGAATGCGCTTTGCGCACCACAGGTGAATGCAATTTTCGAAACCCAACCGAAATTCTTAGAAGAACACACCACCACCGCTGGCTCAGCATTTGTAATGAAATATTCGATCTCAGCGCTTTGATAGGCCGTGTTGAGCGGCAGAAATACCAAGCCTGCTCTCAGCGTGGCCAAGTAAAGCATCATTGCTTCTACAGATTTTTCCACCTGCACTGCCACGCGGCTGCCGGCTGGAATCTTCAGGCCTTGCAGCAGGTTAGCCATCATCGCGCTGCCGCGATCAATGTCGCGCCAAGAGTAGTGCAGGCCGTTGTCTGTCTCGATGGCAATGGCATCTAAATCAGTGGGAAACTGCTCGCGCAAGTTGGCGTAAATATTCGCGTTCAGGTGAGCGTTTGACATAACAAAATGAGGCTTCAAAATTGGGCTGTTCGTTTGGCGAGAAAGGCAGAAATACCTTCGGTATGCTCTGCGCTAGCGGCATAGGCATAGCTGTCAGATGCTATTAAATCAGTAGCACTCTGCGCATATTTTATGCCGGCTACATGCCTATTTTTCTTGGAGAACTGTCTTAAAAACTGTTTATTGAGCCGCGCAGCTTGTGGCGAAAGCGCGGCGATGCGCTGAGCTGTCTCTCGCCCTTCTTGTAGCAATTGCTCATCTGCCACGATGCGCTGCAAAAAGCCACGTGCTTTCATCTCTTGCGCGCTGAGTATCTTCGCTTCCAGCAGCATTTCCCGAACGCTGGCCTCGCCCGCTGCATGGAGCACGATGGCTAATTCACGCTGAGCCATCGGCATGCCCAGCTTGGCAATCGGCGCGCCAAAGTTGGCGCTCTGCCCTGCAATGCGAATGTCTGCACAACTTGCAATTTCCAGCCCACCGCCCATACAGTGGCCGGCAATCATCGCCACGATAGGGATGTCTAATGCAAGCAAAGCTTCCAGCGCGGGCGCCACATCGCCCTCATGGAAAGCGCGCAAGCTGCTGGGCTCAAAGCGAAAGCTCGGGTACTGCGAAATATCTCCGCCCGCGCAGAAATGCTCGCCCTCGCCGCGAATGATGAGGCAGCGTGTGTCAAATGATAAAGCTGCGAGCACGCTTGGCAAGGCCTGCCACATCACTCGTGTCATAGCGTTGCGGCGAGCCGCGTGGCTGATCACGAGCGTGGCGATCTGCCCTGAAATATCAAGCTTGAGCATGAAACGAGCGCGCTGTGATCAATCCAGCTTTGCGCCCGATAGCTTCACCACTTGTTCCCAGCGCTTGATCTCTGCGCTCACAAAGCCACCGAATTGCGCGCCGGCGACCCCGGTAAATTCAGCGCCTTGACGTGCCCAGGCAGCCTTGGCTTCATCGGTGTTGTAAGCCTTGCGGATTTCTTCAATCGCGCGGGCTTGCACATCTGCAGGCGTACCGCGTGGTGCCCAAACGCCGTACCAAGTCGTTACGGTGTAATCAGGCAGGCCGAGCTCTGCTGCGCAAGGCACATCGGGAAACGCTGGGTTGCGCTGCTTGCCCGATACCATCAGTGCCTTGATGCGCCCGCCTGTGATGTGCGCGGCGCTTGAGCCCAAGCCATCAAACATCATCTCTACATCGCCTGCAATCAAGCCTTGTAGTGCAGGGCCTGCACCACGATAAGGGATATGGGTAATGAAGGTTTTGGTTTGCTGCTTAAAGAGCTCACCGGCCAAATGATGTGAAGTGCCACCGCCTGCTGAGCCATAGTTGAGTTTGCCGGGATTTTTCTTCAAGAACTCTAGAAATTCTTTGAAATTCGCTACAGGCACTTTGCGCGGATTGACCACGATCACCTGCGGCACATTGGCCACCAAGATCAGCGGCACGAAGTCTTTTTCAATGTCGTAATCTAATTTTGCATACATGCTCGGCGCAATTGAATGGTGCACCGCGCCCATGAAAAGGTTGTAGCCGTCTGCAGGCGCTTTGGCAGCAATGCCCGCGCCAAGCGTGCCGCCTGCGCCACCTTTGTTGTCGATGATCATCGTGCGACCAGTGTTTTTGGCAAACGCAGCAGACAAGGGGCGTGCAAACGCATCCGTGCCGCCACCAGCGGGGAAAGGCACGATCAAATTGACGGGTTTGGCTGGCCAAGTCCCTGCAGTTTGTGCGCGGATTGCTGCAGAAAACGTAGCAATGCCTGCAGCAGTGGCAGCCAAGGCTGCGCGGCGGTTAATTGATTCATTCATGTCTTGTCTCCAAAATTTAAAGATGTTATTAGTCAACTCAAAAGCTTCTTGATATCAGCGCTACAGGCTATTTTGCCTGTTCGCAAGGATTCGCGATATTTATCGATCTGGCGCAGATCATAAAGATAATTCACCATCAAACCGAAAGATTGCTTGATGCCTTTGGCGCTCGGGTCTGCGGCCCAGTTGATGCGCTCGACCCGCGCACCATTGCCTAAATGAAATTTAGCCACCGCATCGATAGGTTGACCATCTTTGAGCTCTTGCGCGAGATAGCGCGCTGCGCTGCATTGCAATGCGTGTTGTACTGCATGCATATCCGCCTCAGCCTGCGCTACCAGAAGAGCATCTGTCTTCACGAGCCAAGCCCGAAAGCCAGGAATGGGCGACAACGTGGAAAATACTTTGAGCTTGGGCAGCTCTGCTTTCAAGGTCTCTACCACACGCTTGATCAGCGAATCCCCAAAACCCACACCTCGCAGTCCGGCTTGCGTATTGCTAATGGAATAAAAACAAGCTGTGGTCGCCAGTTTGTGCTCATGTACGCTGGCCTGCTCATCAAGCAGTGATGTGATGCCAGCAGCCATATCATCGCCTAGCGCCACCTCTACAAAAATCAATGGCTCATCAGGCAGCTTGGCATGAAAGAAACCATAACAACGGCGATCAGAATCGAGCCGATTTTTCAGATCCATCCAACTTTTGATGTCATGCACAGCTTCATAGCGAATGAGCTTTTCCAACAGCGAAGCGGGGCTGTCCCAACTGATGCGACGAAGCTCTAAAAACGCGACATCAAACCACGTAGAGAGCAGCGCCTCTAGCTCTGAATCGAGAGCGAGCAGGCGACGATCTTTTTTCAATTCAGGCAACCACTGCGTGCGCATGTCGATCAGGAAACGCATGCCTTCTGGAAACGCAGCAAAGCGCTGCAGCAAGCGCCGGCGCGGTGATACAAATGATCGATGCAAGGCCGCCTCAGCCTCACCCTGCTCTGCCAGACCACTGGAGAAGAGTGTCAATTCATAGCGCTCTCTTGCTTTGCGAAGCTGCTGTGCATCAGGCGCGAATTGCTCGCTCATCAACAGCCACATATCGCGCTGCTCATGCAGATTAGCTTTGGCATACCACTTGGCAACGCCATGTGCCCTGCGCCCACCTTCGACCTCGCTGACCAGCAGATCAGCCACTGCACGTAACTCTTGCAATGTGCGCCGCAATACGCGCGGCGAGAGTGCCTCATGCTTTTGCTTCAGCGAAGCGGCCAAGCGCTCATGGGTGGAGCGCATCGCATGATCAGTAGTTGCTATGATTTGAATAGCACTCTTCGCAATATCTATGCCGGCTACTTGTAGCTTTTCTTTGAAATTCTGATTCTTATCTGCAATGTCAACCTCTTTTTGCCAACCAAGTTTGAGTGCGTGGCGGCGCCACCAAGAGCCGGCCTGCTCGCTGCGTGATGCCCGGCGCACCATCGGCTCTTTAGCGCCATCTTTAACGGATGGCTTGATCAATTCTTTGGTGGGTTTAGCCACGGCATCACCGCTCATGTTCACACCACCAGCCGACTGCGCTGGTTGCGTGCAAGTTCTCGTAAGGCCTCACGTTGGCGCGTGAGGTGCGTGCGCATCGCTGCTTCTGCGCCAGCCGCATCACGTGCCTGCAAAGCGGCAAACACCGCCATATGCTCCGAGAGACTTTGCTGCAAGCGCCCAGGCGCATGCAACTGCTGCAGCCGAGCCAGCTTCAAAATTTTGCGCAAATCCCCGATCACCTGCGCCAACCATTTGTTATTGGCCAGCAAGATAATGGCTTCGTGAATGGCGAAATTCGTGTCGTAATAATCGTTAATGCGCTGCGCCTTCGCAGCTTTTTGCAAGCGCTCATGCAAGGTGGCGAGCGCGGCCAAATCTGCATCCGTGGCTTTGAGTGCCGCTTCATGCGCGCAGCGCCCTTCCAGCAATGCAATCACAGGAAAAATCTCATCTAAATCTTGTTCGGTCACTTCGTTGACAAAGCTACCCCGGCGCGGCTCTTGCCGAATCAAGCCCTCAGCCGCGAGCACTTTAAGCGCCTCGCGCAGGGGCGTGCGAGAGATGAGAAGCTGCTCGCACCAAGCCATTTCATCCACAAATGCGCCGGGCGCAAGCTCGCCAGCGAAGATGCGCGTGCGCAGCTGCGAAGCCACATCTTCGTGCAGAGAATTCGAGACGACGCGCAGTGTGGGTTGGCTCATTTTCAGCAAGTATATCGAAAGAAGAGTTTCGTAATTATGCGTAATTACCATTAATTACGCATAATTTTTCGCAAGGACGACAGCTACAAGTTGGGCAAAGATGCCCGGCTGTAAGAAGAACGTCGTTGGATAAAATGCGAGGCCAGTGCTTGAGGCAGCGAAAATAGCCGCCTCAAGCATCTGCGCCCGGCTATCTCGCTAAGCGCTTGTGCGCCCAGAGCCACATGCCGGCGCCGCCGATGATCATCGGCACACACAGCCACTGCCCCATGCTCATGCCGGTCGATTGCACAAGCCACGTCAAATGCGCATCCGGCTCGCGGAAGAATTCGGCGATGAAGCGGAAGATGCCATAGCCCACCAAGAAGGCCGCCGCGACCTGCCCACTCTTGCGCTCTTTACGAGCGTAAAGCCAAAGTAAGATAAAAAGCAAAGCACCCTCCAAGGCGATTTGGTAGAGCTGCGAAGGATGGCGCGGCGCACCGCCCGCGCCGCGAAACACCATGCCCCAAGGCAAGCTCGGGTCTGCAAGCCGCCCCCAAAGCTCCCCATTGATAAAGTTACCAACTCGCCCCATCATCAGGCCCGTCGGCACGCAGGGCGCGACAAAATCGGCCACTTCAAGCAAACTGCGCCCGCGTGTTTTGGCGAACCACATCTCGGCAGCAACAACGCCTAACAACCCGCCATGAAAGCTCATGCCGCCTTGCCACACATAAAAAATCTCCAGAGGGTGGCTCAGGTAGTAGCCCGGTTTGTAAAACAAACAATAGCCAATACGCCCGCCAATGATGACACCCATCACCCCGAGAAAAAGAATATCTTCCACATCGCGCTTCGTCCAACCCAGCCGCGCAAATGGCTGATGCTTGGTGCGCAACGTGCCCAAATACCAAAAGAGTGCGAACGCTGCGAGATAAGTGAGGCCGTACCAATGAATGGCCAAAGGGCCCAGCTTGATCGCAATGGGATCGATTTGAGGATGTATGAGCATGCGTCGTATTTTGCCAGTGTTACGGGTGGGCTGCGCTGTTCTCAGCCTTGTTTTGGCCGCGCTCGGCGATGATGCGCACCAGCTCGGGCACAAACGCTTGCGGCTCGCTCTCACAGGCTGTTGTCAACGTATGTTTCACAGCTGCGGCAATGCTGCTATCTGCGCCGGCATCTTGCGCCATTTGATGGTAATAACCGATGTCTTTCAAAGCATTGCTCACCGTAAAACGCAATCCACTGGCATCGGCGGAGAGCAAATAAGGCTTCATGCGCTCAAGCGCCACACCAGCGCCGCCGCCTTTGGAGAGTACTTCCACAAACGTAGCCATGGCCACACCGGATTGCGTGGCGCAGGCAGCCGCCTCGGCAATCAAGGTGGCTGTGCCCAGAGAGACATAGTTATGCAGCAGCTTCATGCGATGCCCCGCTCCAATCGGCCCTGCATGCGTGATGTTTTCAGCAAAGCAGCGCAACACGGGCATGCAGCGCGCCAGCACATCTGCATCTGCACCCACGAGCAAATTCAAGCGCCCCTCAGCAGCTTCTTTGGCCGTGCGTGTCATCGGCGCATCCATAAACGACCCACCTGCGGCAATCACAGCAGCAGCCACGCGCTCGGTGGATGTAGGCACAGCGGTGGAGCAATCAATGATCACCGTACCGGGCTTCAAAGCGGAAAGCACGCCTTGAGGAGAAAGCAACACTGCTTCCACCTGCGGTGAACCCGTCACACAAAGAATGAGCACATCCACAGTTTGCGCGAGCTCGGCGGGTGTTGCGGCGGTCTGAGCGCCAGCGGCGAGCAAATCATCGAGTGGCTGATTGCCCGCATGCTCCAGCACCGTGAGCGCGTAAGCTTTTTTAAGCAAATTGCTCGCAATGCCATGCCCCATCAGGCCAGCGCCGATCAAACCGATATTCTTCATAACGACTTCCAATCTCGTGTGGTGAGGTTTATTCTACGCACATCGATACTATAAATTCGATAGCAGTGTTCGCAGCAAATACGCCGGCTAACCGCTCAAAAAACCTTAAAAAGTGCATCCAGTATCATCGTGCATGCCCAATAACAATTCAAACACCACCTTCTCAGAAAGCACCTTGCTCTGGACACTTTTGATTGGGAATTTCGTGATCGGCACAGGCGTGATGCTCGTGCCCGGCAGTTTGAACGATATTGCCACTTCTCTGCAAATCAATGTCGCTACAGCCGGCCAATTGATCACGGCAGGAGCGATCACAGTATGCATTGGCGCGCCGTTACTGGCGGCTCTATTGGCTCGGTTTGACCGCAGGCAATTGCTTGCTGCATCGATGCTGTGGTATGCCATCTTGCATGCCGCGTGCGCCCTATCTCAGGGGTACACGAGCTTGCTGATTTTTCGCGTGTTGGCGGTGATCTCTGCAGCTATTTTCACGCCGCAAGCAGCAGCGGTGGCTGGCATGATGGCTGCACCTGAGCGGCGCGGTCGGGCCATCACCACGGTATTTTTGGGTTGGTCGATAGCCTCCGTGCTGGGGGCGCCTTTGGCCGCCTTGATCAGCGGCAGCTTGGGTTGGCGCACGGCTTTTTGGGGCTTGTCGGTGCTGGCGCTGCTGAGCGCAGGGCTGGTTTGGCGCGTGATTCCTCAAGGCGTTAAACCGCCCGCACCCACCGCTGCGATGTGGCGGCAAACACTGGGCTCCAAACTCATGATCGTCACGGTTGCCGTGACTGCACTTTCTGCCAGCGGGCAATTTGTCCAATTTGCGTATTTTTCTCCCTATGTGATCCAGGTGCTCAAAGGCTCGGCGAAGGATGTGGCCTTGCTGTTTGTGGTGTTTGGCGCATTTGGCGTCATCGGGAGCTTTGCAGTCTCGCGCATGATTGATCGCGCCGGTGCTTCTCAGGCCGTGATGATTACCCTGCTTTTAATCGCCGCTTCGCTACTGCTCTGGCCGCTGGGCACAAGCATATTCACGCTGGCGCTGGTGTGTATTCCTTGGGGGTTGGGCTGCTTTGCCTGCAATTCGGCGCAGCAGGCGCGTTTGGTGGCCATCGCACCAACCATGGCGAGCGTGAGCGTGGCGCTCAACACCTCAGCGATGTACTTAGGCCAAGGCTTGGGATCAGCCGTGGGCGGCGTGATGATCACGCAAGGATTCATGGCGCAGCTTCATTGGGCAGGGCTGGCAGGATTAATTATTGCAATGGGGCTGAGTGCATGGGCAGGAAAAATTCCGCTAGCTAGGGCACAGTAGCCTAGTAGCTTCTTCAAGATTTTTTATCTGCATAAGGCAATTTGAAGTTGCCCAGCTCACTATCACTCAAATCGAAATCTACATATTCACTGTCAGGCGGTTGCTTGTTGGAGGCTGCTGCAGCTTTTTCAGAAGCTGATTGACGTGACGTTTCTTCAATGGGGATATCCGCTAAGCGCGACCCAATAGTCGAATTGGCGAATTCAAAATCTGCCCCGGGTAAAAATTCTGAATTCTGAGCAAATCCAGCCACAGTAGACATTGCTGCGGTTTGCATGGAGGTGGGTAACATCGAATACTTCGCGCTTGGGCGCGCAAGTTCTTTCGCCAGTGAATAAAGCAGCATGAGCTCTCGATAAGCAAGCATATCCATCGGCTTTTGATCAAGACCTGGCTGCCGAAAGATGGATTCCTCAATAACATCTTGCGCTTGCTGCGGCATGCTCCAAGCATCTTGGATACTTTGCAGGACTTCAGGAGCATCTTCAAGCCCAAGTGAAGGCGTGCCGTAGTTGCCAAACTCTGGCACCTGTGCGTTAAACACTTGATTGAATTCTTCACGAAGTTCTTTAAATTCGCCGACGCGTTTCGTGCGGTGATAAATATCAAACAAATCCATATAGGCCAATGCGCTGGTCTCTACATTGTCTGTAATGTGATTTTTTAGAACCTCAATCGCTTGATCGGGCTGATCCAAAGATAAGAAAAAATCAGCCTGCTCTTGAATGTCAAACAATTCCTCGGCAGCGACCACTCGCGGCCGGTTAAAAGTGCTCGTAGCGAAATCTGTTTGGCCAAAATCACTACGACTAAAAGAGTTTTGTAAAGGTGCTAAGGCGCTCCTGCTCGATCGATTTTTGCGGCTACTTTGCGTTGGATTTTTAGCGGGAGATTCTTTGTATGACGTCGCTGGAGGATTGACTGCGGTCGGGGCGCCCTTGTGAGGTGTCGCGCTTAGTGAAGGAGACTGGGCACTCTGAGCCCCTTCAATGCTGACAGAAAGTAAGCCTCTATCGCGTCCCGTTGCCACATCGGCACGCAACGCTCTGCTTGCTAGCGGTTGTAAATTGGAATCGGGGTTATCGCCCAAGTGTGCCCACAATTGTTGCTCATCGGGTGGCGCTAATTTCCCGCCCTTGCCGCCCCACCAAGGCTGGCCTTGCTTTTGTGTCGTATTGCGATACCAAGCCCAAGCTCCGAAGCCCAGCGCAGCCAGCACCAAAATACCTAAGCCGATCGTCAAAGGATTCACGTAGCGCTGACTTTGCGCCGTTTTTAAATCAGCAGCGAGCTGAGCGATTTCGTTTTCTGACCGCTTACTTTGCTCGAGGCTCGCACGCGTTTGGATTTCCAGCGCATTTAAGCGCTGAAAATCACGCTGAAATTCCTCGGGCGAGGCATTCAGTGCACGCCACAATGCTTGCGCTTGACTACGTACCGATGGATCGCTGTTGGGCGAACTAGACAACTCATACGATCCGCGCAAATTGACGTTCGCGCTCGTAAGATCCAACAAATCTAATTTCAGTCTCGATGAACTAGCCTTCTCTGAATTCGCAGGCTTAACGACGGCCGAAGACGCGGGTTTGTTTTTCGCTCCGCTTTGCTTTGCTTCACGCTTGACACGCCTTTGTTCAGCGCGCTCGGCTTTTCGCGCCTCTCGCAGGTTTGCTTGCGCTTGTTTGTCTGATGATTCGGCAGGAGCTGTTGAGCGACCTTGAACTGGCGCACTGGCAGGAGGCGCTGCTCGAGCCGCAGGCAGAGATGGCGGCACGATGAGCGCAGGCTGCGGCGCTTCATTTTCCGCAATGGCTTCGACCAACAGTACATATCTGCGCGAGACAGAGGCAGAACAGCTTGCACGCAAAAATACCGTGACAACCGGCTCGTCTACGATCACTGACGAACGAATACGAATCCTGATTTCGCCGCCAGTTGATCGCTCTGCGCTCACATTGATGGCGCTGGGTGAGACTCGGGTTTCGCCATAAAAAACATCTGCCGCGAAACAATTGCTATCTGGCGCAGCTTCTTGATTATCCAAGCTGGCTTGAACAGACACATCCAAACCCCGCCCAAGCAATGCCGCACCTCGTAATCGCCCCAGCGACAAGGCAGATGCGGTCGTCGCGACGAGAAGTAGTACGATTCCTACAAAAAATCGCCAGCGTTTGAATATCATATGACTCAAAATATTGTCAAGTGCAAGAGAGCACCAAAGGCAGCATAGGCCGAGCTCAAGTGAAAAGCATTTTGACACAGACACCTGTAATAATTGACCCATGAACTGCATATTTACACATATAGGTATTGTCGGCACAGGTGCGATGGGTCGGGGCATTGCACAAATTGCTGCCCAAGCGGGTGCTCAAGTTTTACTGTTTGACATGGCGCCTGATGCGGCAAGGGTTGCCCGCGATGCTTTGCACGCTACTTGGCGCAAACTCCTCGAAAAAGGCCGGCTCTCAGAGGAGCTGGTTGAGCAATATACCGCTCGCTTACAGCCCTGCGCCTCTCTTGATGAATTCAAGATCTGCGATCTCGTGATTGAGGCCGTGGTGGAGAAGTTGGATGTCAAACAAACGATATTCATGCAGCTTGAGACTTTGGTATCGCCGAGTTGCGTTTTAGCAACTAATACTTCCTCATTACCCGTGACGGCCATAGCGGCCGCGCTATCAAAACCAGAGCGCTTTGCGGGCTACCATTTCTTCAATCCTGTACCGCTGATGAAAGTGGTGGAAGTCATTCCAGGGCTGAAGACTGCGGCTTCAGTCTCTAAACAACTGATGGAGCTGTCGCGTCAAATGGGGCACACGCCAGTCATGGCCTCAGATACACCGGGCTTTATCGTGAACCACGCAGGTCGTGGTTACGGTACAGAAGCATTGCGCATCGTGGGTGAAGGTATATCTGATTTCGCCACCATTGATGCCATCTTGAAAGATCAGGTCGGCTTCAAGCTGGGGCCTTTTGAGCTGATGGATTTGACGGGATTGGACGTCTCTCATCCGGTGATGGAATCGGTGTATCGACAGTATTTCGACGAGCCGCGCTATCGCCCCAGTGTGATCACAGCGCAGCGCCTAGCGGGTGGTGTGTTGGGGCGCAAGACGAAAGCTGGTTTTTACGATTATTCAGATGAAAAACAGCGGATAGCCGGCGTAAATACTGCGCAAGACGCTATTAAATCAGTAGCAATTGATAAAAGCGAATGGCCTCCAGTTTGGGTCTCGCCCAACGCGGCGCGGCGCGTGCCCTTGCTCGAATTGCTGCACAAGTTGGGCGCAAAAATTGAAACCAGCCAGAGCCCATCACTTCATGCACTCACCATCGTTGCCCCATTGGGCTGGGACGTCACAACAGTCGCCGTATTCGAGCGCTACGACCCCGCACGCACCGTGGGAATTGACATGCTGATCGACGATGCCGTCACCAAACGCCGCGTGATCATGGGTAACCCCGCTGTGCGTACCGACATGCTCGCTGCTGCCGCCGCCATCTTTAGCAGTGACGGTAAGCCGGTCAGCACGATCCGCGACAGCGCTGGTTTCGTCACGCAGCGTGTGGTGTCAACCATCGTGAATATTGCGTCAGATATGTGCCAGCAACAAATTTGTACGCCACAAGATTTAGACACCGCCGTGCAACTCGGCCTAGGCTACCCCACCGGGCCGCTTGCTATGGGCAATGGCGTGGGCGGCGCGAGCGTGCTGGAAGTATTAGTCAACATGCAAACCGTGTATGGCGATCCGCGCTATCGTGCCAGCCCTTGGCTGCGCAGGCGCGGGGCGCTTGGCCTGAGTTTGCTACATGTTGAGGCTTAAGTAGTGAGCCAAGAACCTAACTTCGCCGGGGGCGAGATTACAGCCAGCAGTGTGGGCGAAGCCGCCCAGATCAAGCTGCTCACGCTTTCCAACCCCACGCTGCGCAACGCGCTCAGCCCTGCTATGTATGCGGCCGGCATTGAAACGCTCAATCACGCGGATGCTAGCCGCGATGTACGCGCTGTAATCATCACCGGTGAGGGCGAGACTTTCTGCGCCGGCGGTAACTTGCAGCGCCTGCAATACAACCGGACGCAGCCTCGTCAAGTGCAAGCAGACAGCATTGATGGCCTTCATGCTTGGATCGAAGCTATCCGAGCCTGTCGCAAGCCCGTGATTGCTGCTGTAGAAGGCGCAGCGGCTGGCGCTGGTTTTTCGCTCGCGCTGGCCTGCGACATGATCGTTGCAAGCCGCGAAGCGATCTTCGTCATGGCCTACAGCACAGTCGGCCTCTCACCGGATGGCGGCGGCAGTTGGCAACTTGCTCGTCTACTTCCGCGACAACTGGCCACCGAGCTCTTGCTGACTGGTGACCGAATCACTTCCGAGCGCTTGCATGCGCTGGGCGTTATCAATCAACTGACAGACAAGGGCCAAGCGCTCAATGCAGCATTGCAAGTCGCCGAAAAGCTAGCCGCCCGCGCCCCCAACGTGCTCGCCACCGTCAAAGAACTCGTCGCCGATGCACCCGAGCACTCTTTAGCTGACCACCTCACAGCCGAGAGAAATTTCTTTGTGAATAACTTGCATCACGCCAATGGTGGCGAAGGCATTTCCGCTTTTTTAGAAAAACGTCAACCCAAGTTTCAATGAGTTCGCTTTTGGCATAAGCCTTCATCGTTGAAGCTCGCGAGCTATCCATGAGATAATCTACGCTTAGTTAGCGCAATGCTAACGACTGAAATCCCTCCGCGTCGATTGAATTTCAGCCTCTCTCGCTACAAATACTGTAGCCGACGCAAACGCCCGATACATGTTTCAACACACCGGGTTCGCTTTGAAAATTTATCTCCAATGACATTCGATGATCTGGGCTTGGCCCCTGCCCTCTTGAAGGCTGTGCATGAGACGGGCTACACAACGCCCACCCCCATTCAGGCGCAAGCCATTCCACTCGTGATGGCGGGCACCGATTTGCTTGGTGGCGCACAAACTGGCACGGGCAAAACTGCCGCCTTCACCCTGCCATTGCTGCACCGCCTCTCCTTTGGCCGTAGCGCAACCAATAAATTTGGCAACCCCGGCGTACGTGCGCTGATCCTCACGCCCACGCGTGAACTGGCTGCGCAGATTGATGAAAGCATCAAGACCTACGGCAAACATTTGCAGCTCAAATCCGCCGTGATCTTTGGCGGTGTGGGCATGAATCCGCAAATCGCGCAGTTGCGCCGTGGCGTGGATATTCTGGTAGCCACACCGGGCCGCTTGCTCGATTTGGTGGGCCAAGGCGTGTTGGATTTGGGAACGGTGCAGATGCTCGTGCTTGACGAAGCAGACCGTATGCTTGATATGGGCTTCATTCACGACATTCGGAAAATCTTGGTGCACTTGCCTAAACAGCGCCAAACTTTACTGTTTTCTGCCACCTTCTCTGACGACATCAAACAGCTTGCGCAAAGCTTCTTGACGAATCCGCAATTGATTCAAGTCACGCCAGCGAATTCAACCGTGCAGCGCATTACGCAAAGTTGGAGCTTAATCAGCCGCGATAAAAAGAAGCAAGCTTTGGCACACATCATTTTGAAAAATGACTGGACGCAGGTGCTGGCCTTCACGCGCACGAAATTTGGCGCCAACGATGTAGCCGCCTATTTGGAAAAGCAAGGCATCAGCGCAATGGCGCTGCATGGCAACAAGAGCCAAAGCGCTCGCACGCAAGCGCTAGCTGAATTCAAAAGCGGCAAGCTCCGCGCACTTGTAGCTACCGATATTGCTGCACGCGGCATTGACATTGACGAGCTGCCACACGTGGTGAATTACGAAATTCCCAACGTGAGTGAAGACTATGTGCACCGCATTGGCCGCACAGGCCGCGCTGGCAAAGATGGCTATGCGGTGAGTTTGGTCTGCCTAGATGAAGAAGGTTTCATGCAAGACATCGAGAAATTCACTAAGCAACGCATTCCGCGCGAAGACATGGCTGAATTTGGCCCCGTGCTCGGCGAGAAAGCTGAGCCAATGGCGATGGGTCGCCAAGTCATTTGGGGCGGCGCTGGCAAAGCACCGAGCCGGGATGAAATGTCCGCCGCTGGCAAGAATGCACGCCGCGAAATGATGCAGCGCATCAACACGCGCAAAGAGGGCGAACGCGCTGCCGGTGGTGGCGGTGGGCGTGGTGGTTCCGGTGGTGGTGGACGTGGTGCTGGCGGTGTTTCACGCTCTGCCGGTGCACCCGGCCGCTCAGCAGCTCCGCGTGCCCCGCATGGCGCACCCTCGTATGGAGCTCGAAGCGGTGGCGGTGGGCAACCCGATCCGCTGCGCACAGGCGTAGATGGTTTTGCGAGCCGTGGTGGAAACTCAAATGGCGGTGGCCGAGGTCGCTCAGGTGGCGGTGGCTCTAACGGCGGCGGTGGCGGTGGCGGTTTTGGAGGCAACTCTGGAGGTGGTGGCAATGGCAATTCATTCGGTGGATCGCGTGGAAACAGTGGCAGCGGGAACAGAAGCGGCGGGGGCGGTGGCTCTGATCGCGGGGGCTTCCGGTCTGGTCGGTAAGGAGCTGCTTAAACTGCTCATAGAAGACGCGGCTTGCCGCGAGGTGCATAGCCTCGTGCGCAAGAATGCCAAGCAAACCCATGGCAAGCTGCAAAGCCATGTGGTCGATTTCTCAAAGATGGGGACGGCATCCGCGCAAGCGGTGCCTGTGCCACATATTGATGAGGTGTATATCTGCTTGGGCACGACGATTAAAACGGCAGGAAGCCACGCGGCCTTTCGCGCTGTGGATTTTGATGCTGTGCTGGCAGTCGCCCGCATAGGTATTGCCCAAGGCGCTACAAAAATAGGAGTGATTTCGGCCATGGGTGCAAGCAGCGCATCCAACGTTTTCTACAGCCGTATCAAGGGCGAAATGGAAGATGCTGTTCTTGCTTTAGGCTACAAAAGCGTCACCATCGCTCGCCCCTCCTTGCTCGCCGGCGACCGCGAAGCCTTGCAGCAAACCGCCCGGCCGAGTGAAAAAATCGCGCTTGTAGCGATGAACGTCTTCAGACCGCTTATCCCCAAAAACTACCAAGCCGTGCAAGCCAGCGACGTTGCTGTTGCCTTGCTTAGGCAAGTGCGAAAAGGCGTTGCAGGGCAGACAGTATTGCTGTCGGGGCAGTTGCAATCTTAAAGGCCCCGAGTCCGCACATAATGCGGCATGAACAACACACTCCAAAGCGACCAGCGCATCGTCACCACGCTTACAGTGGCTACGGCCAATGTTTTGAATTTGGCCAACCCGGGGCGCATCTTTTATGAGAATCAAGATACTTATTCTCAAAATGAGTTTGAACGAAAGATTGAATGGCTGGGTGGGCGGATTGCGGCGTTGAATGCTGATGTGCTCGCGGTGCAGGAAGTCTGGGACGAGGCGGCGATCAAGGCGGCGGTGGCTCGCTCGGGTTTGCGTTACAACACCGTGGCTGTGCCAGGCGCTGAAAACAATGACCGTATCCATGGTGCGCAAAACACACCGCGCGTTGGCATCGTTACGCGGCTTGAAGTCGAAAAGCTTCAATCGTTTGCTGAATTTCCAGCGGGTCTGCGTATTCAGATTCCCGGCCTAGGCGAACATGCGAGATTTGAGCGTCCTCCTCTCTTGGCAACGCTGCGCATGAAGCATGAGCAAGTGGTGCACGTGCTCACGGCACACATGAAAAGCAAGCGGCCCAAGTTTTTGCAAGATGCAAAAGGCGAGCCGCAAGAAGACCGTGAAGACCCAAAAATCTTGGCTCTGGCCACACTGCGCAGCTTGATGATGCGCGGCGCGGAAGCTGCCGCCATGCGCTGCATCGTGGCGGATGTTCTCTCCCAAACGCACGATCCGCTGATCGTGATGGGCGATTTCAATGATGGCCCACACAGTGTGACCACACAGATGATCGCTGCTACAGGAGAAGTGGTGTACGACCGAGGCGCGCGTGATACGGCGCTTTGGAACGCTTATGAAGTGCAAGGTGAGATGGCGCTCAAGCGCGATGTGGCGTATAGCCATGTACATCAAGGTTCGCCAGAAACACTCGATCAAATTTTCGTGAGCGAAGAATTCTTGGCAAGCAGCAAATTCAGCATCGGCGATGTGCGCCGCGTAGATTATTTCAATGATCACCTACAAGAAGGCCGTGATCGGTCTCGCTCCGATCACGGCTTTGTGCGCGCAGTGTTACGCGTCAATCAGACTACCCTTTAAGCACCGTACAAATAGCGTGGCAGCCACAGCGTGAGGCCAGGCCAGATATACATCAGCACCATGCACAGGATCACGATCAGCATGTAGGGCATCATCCCAGCAAATATTTGATTGATCGTGACATGTGCCGGAGATACACCCTTCAAGTAGAAGGCCGACATCGCTACAGGCGGCGATAGGAAGGCTGCCTGTAAATTCACGAACACCAATACTCCCCACAAAATCGGATCGATCTGAAAATGCGTTAGAAGTGGAAGGAAGATCGGAACAAAAATCACAATAATTTCTGTCCACTCCAGCGGCCAGCCCAAAACGAAGATGATGGCTTGAGAGAGCAGCATGAATTGAATCGGTGAGAGATCCATGGAAAGCACCCATTTCTCCACCAAAGTCTGCCCACCCAAAATCGCAAAGACAGCCGAAAACAGGGCTGAGCCGACAAAAAGCCAGCAAACCATCGAGGTGGTCTTCGCCGTTAAAAACACGGCTTGCTTGATCTTCTCAAAGTTCAGGGTGCCTGATGACCAAGCCATGAGGAACGCGCCCGCAGCACCTACAGCTGCTGATTCTGTGGCTGTGGTGATACCAAACAGAATCACGCCCAAAACGATGAACGTGAGTATACCCAACGGCAGCACGGAAGAAATCAGCATGCGCAGGATTTCGAACTGCTCGCCGTCAAATTTCCAGTAGTAATAGACCAGTAGCAGCACAAGGAAAGCGCAGACAATCCAGAAACCTGTGTAGAAATTTTCAGGCACAGCTTCCGTCTTCGGTGCATTGACCGCTTCGCCAGCACTCATGTCCTTGAGGGGCTCATCGACGGCCTCTTTTTTTGCAGATTTATCATCTTCAGAGCCCGGAGGCGCTTCTAGACCAGAGCCGCCGGACGATTTTTCTGTGCCGCCCGGTGGCTCTTGCACGCCACCTGAGCTAGCAGGCTGAGCCGCTTGCGTCGTTTCAGCTTTCTGTGCTGAGTTTTTGGCTGATGCTACGACCTGCGTGGTTTGCGCAGCAGCATTGTTATCTGCTTGCGAGTAAATCACCACGTACCACCAAGTCGCACCCATAGTGACTGCTGCAAAAAGCACAGGCACCAAACTGGTGCCTAAAGCCTTGACGAGCTTGAACCAGCTCAGGCCAACATTTGCTGCAATAGCCTTGCCGGGCGATACCAGCGATTTCAAAAGCGCTGGCAGAATGCGCGGCGAATAGCTGGCCCCGACGGCTTGCAGCCAAGGCGGCACTGGCGCACGCATTTGATCCAGCGGAAGCTTGGGCGCAATCTTTGGATTGATCAGCACCCAGCCAATCACATAGACCAAGTAAAGGAACGCCAAGAAAAAGCCTGGAAACATCGCAGCGGCATACAGCTTGACGACCGATTGCCCGGCCACCGCCGCATACACAATGATCATCACAGATGGCGGAATCAAAATGCCTAGCGTGCCTCCAGCGGTGATGACGCCCGCTGCGAGCCGCGTATCGTAGCCGGCGTTGAGCATCGGCCGCATCGCGATTACACCCATCAACACTACCACCGCGCCCACCAAGCCGGAGGCAATGCCCCAGAAGGTGCAAATCACTAGCGTGGTCACAGCGAGAGATCCGGGCAACTTACGGAAAGCCAATTGCACGCTGGTAAACATCTTGTCCACCAAAGCACCGCGCTCCATGATGTAGCCCATCAGCACAAACAGCGGGATAGAAAGCAGTGTGTCGTTGGTCATCGCACCAAACGCGCGTTGCACCATCAGATTGAAAATCTTGTTGTCAAGCCAAGGCATGCTTGGATCGTAGAAGGCATAAAAGCCAAAGGCCATGCCCAAGCCCATCAGTGTAAAAGCGGTGGGGAAACCCATCATGATCACGACGATAATCATGCCGAGCATCACCAGCCCCATTGCAGCGTTACTCATGATTTAACCCTTCACGCCTTTGGATTGCTCAATGGCCATCGCTTTGGTGGCCTCGTCAATCGTTTCACTTCCTGCAAGCTGCTGACCTACCACATCGGCCTCTTGCGCATCGGGCAAACGTGGCGTCCATGCACCAGTTTTAAGGCAGACGATGCAACGCACAATTTCTGCAATGCCTTGCAGCATCACCATGGCGCCTGCAAATGGGATGATAGCTTTGAAGGGATACAGTGGCAGCGGATCGGCATTGAAGGTTTGCTCCTTGATCACCCAAGATTCGCTGGCGTAGGTGTAACCTGCCCAGGTGAGCGCACCAATGCCGGGCAGGAAAAACACGATGAACAAAATGAGATCAATCGTTGCTTGCGTGCGCGGCTTGAAATTCCCGTACAAAAAATCACCGCGCACATGCCCATCGTGTGCAAGGGTGTAAGCGCCGCCCATCATGAAGAGCGTGCCGTAAAGCATATTGCTTGCATCAAACACCCAAGCGGTGGGCGCATTGAGCGCATAGCGTTTGAATACTTCAACGACGACTAACAGCATCAAAACGACGATCAGCCAAGCAAACGCTTTGCCGATCCAAGTGCTGATGTGGTCGATGGTGTGTAGAAATTTTTGTACCGACATCATTAACTTTTCTGCTAAACAATCTAAAAAACAACCTGCCTCGCGCACTTGCGCAAGGCAGGTTGAGTAGGCTCTGAGCTGGCGCAATGCCTACTGATTAGGATTTTTTGCCAGAGAAGTAGTGGTTGTAAGCCATCTTGAAATCAACCATGTAGTCGTTTTGCCAACGGCCTGCGCGCTCTGCAAAAGCGCGTTGTGAATCCAGCACTTTCTTAAACAGTGCATTCTCACCAGATTTTTTAGCAATAACTTTGTCCCAAGCAGCAAGTTGAGCACGCAAAATGGCATCAGGTGTTTTGTAGAACTTGATGCCTTGCTTTTTCATCTCATCGTAGTCTTTGGAATTGCGCTCAATGGCCTTCCAACTCATTTCGGCGCTCGATGCTTGAACTGAGTAGTTAATGATAGATTTCAGCTCTGCTGGCAGAGCATCAAATTTGGCTTTGTTGAACAGAATTTCAAACTGCTCGCCGCTTTGGTGGAAGGATTGCAGCATGCAGTTTTTCACCACGTCTGGGAAGCCTAGCAGGCGATCCGAGGTGGCGTTGTTAAATTCAGCTGCATCGATCAAACCACGATCCAGTGCTGGCACAATCTCGCCGCCCGGCAACGGATTCACTGCAGCGCCCAATTCTGTGAAGATATCGACTGCTAAGCCCACGGTACGGTACTTCAAACCTTTCAGATCTTCTACCTTGGCGATCGGCTTTTTGAACCAGCCCAGTGGCTGCGTGGGCATCGGGCCATACACAAACGACACCACATCGATATTGATGGATTTGTACAACTCTTCAAGCAGCGCTTTACCGCCGCCATGCTGGTGCCATGACAGCACCATATTGGGATCCATACCGAAAGCTGGGCCTGAGCCCCACAGCGCGAGCGCTGTGTTTTTGCCGTAGTGATAAGCGAGCACGCCGTGGCCGCCATCGAGCGTGCCTTTGTTCACAGCATCGAGCAATTGGAATGCTGGCACAACGGAGCCTGAAGGCAAGACTTCAATTTTGAGTTTGCCGCTGGCCATATCGTTGACTTTTTTGGCGAAGTCGTTGGCGTATTCATGGAAGATGTCTTTCGCGGGCCAAGTGCTTTGGAAGCGCAGCGTGGTCGTCGTTTGCGCGGTAGCCACCATGGGCACAGTCATCGCGGTGGCGGCAGCTGCGCCTTGCAGAAAGCGGCGGCGTGCAGGTTTGCTTTGTTGCTCGCCAGTTGTCGCTTGGGTGCTCTGAGTCTTCATCTTTGTCTCCTAGTTAAAAAATGTCCAAGGCAGATTGAACTAGCTGAGTATGTGTCATAGTTTTGCCTATAACAAGGCTCGATAAAGATAGCTTTTATTCCAATGATGAATAGCTGTTTGCAAGCTGACAGCCGCTGTAGTGGAATACCCTAAACGCAAGCATCGCGCACTCGTTTAACCCCGTTTACTGCTCAATCGGCGTTTAACAAGCATCCTTTCTTTTTGGAGCTTGTATGAAACACCTTTTTTTGCATATCAGCCTCGCATGCGTCTTCGCTAGCGCAGCTCTGAGCGCCAGTGCAGTTGGGCGCGTGGCGGATATTAGTGTGATGGATCGCAATACGGGGCAAACTTTGCCGATGCATCTTCATCGCGGCGAATACTGGATCGCAGGTCAGCCAGGCGCCAAGTATTCAATTCAAATTCGCAATTCTCGCGGGCCTCGCGTGCTAGCTGTCACCTCGGTAGACGGCCTCAACGTGCTCTCAGGCGAAACGGCGGATTTTGGCCAATCGGGTTATGTGTTTGAAAGCGGGCAACGCTACGGCATTGAGGGCTGGCGTAAGAGTGATTCTCAAGTCGCGGCGTTTGTGTTTACCGCATCGCCCGGCGACAGCTACGCTGAGCGCATGGGCAAACCGCGCGATATGGGCGTGATTGGCGTGGCGCTGTTTCGGGAGCGGCCACCTGCGGCGCTTTACTTGCCGCCAGTGATTTCGCATCGCCACGAAGCCCCTGCGCCGGCTACCGCCGCTGCACCACCACTGGCACCCGCGGCGCAAGCTGATGCCAGCTCACGCAAAGCCGCGCCCACAATTGAGCAGGAGCGCTCATCAGCTCTGCCAGCTCCGATGCCAAGCCCCAAACTCGGCACTGCCCAAGGCGAGCGCGAAACTTCCATCGTCAACCGCACGCAATTCGTGCGCAACAGCTCCCAGCCTGATGAGATCATCCGCATTCGCTACGACAGTTATGCCAATCTTGTCGCGTTAGGCATCATCTCCAGTCCACGGACAGAGCCAGTTCCCAATCCCTTTCCCGGTGCGCAGGCAGTGTTTGTGCCTGATCCGCCAGCTTGGAGGTGAGTGCAAATCACCATTTGCCGCCTATGATCGCAGCGTGATCACTGATTCAACGCCAACTGATCTTGCCTTGATGCAGCGCTATGCGCAAGGTGAGGTTGCGGCGTTTGAGATGTTGTACCAAAGGCATGAAACCGCGCTGTGGCGCTTCATCGTGCGCAGTTTGCGCGACGGCGTAGCGGCGGAAGACGTGATGCAAGAGACTTGGATCACCGTCACGCAGCAGGCTGCGCGATACGTAGCAAACGCTGCGTCTGAGACGCAAACCGCGCAATTTCGCACTTGGCTCTTCACTGTCGCCCGTAGCCGCACCGTGGATTTTTTGCGCAAGAAAAAGCCCGAAATCAGCACCGAGGATTTTTCAGATTCGCAAAACGACTGGCTCGCCAACCAAGCCGCAGATTCTGGCTTTGGCCCGGTCAAGCAGATCGAAGGCCGCGAGCAAGCCAGCGCCCTTTTGCAAGCCCTGCAAGCGCTGCCTGCTGATCAACGCGAAGCCTTTTTGTTGCAAGCCGAGGGCGGTTTAAGTGTGGATGAAATCGCCGCCACCTGCCAAATCACTTTTGAAACCGCCAAGAGCCGCCTGCGCTATGCCCGCAGCAAACTCAAAAGCACGCTTGCCGCTTGGTCTCCCCATCCAATAGCCAACACTTTGGAGGCATCATCATGAGCCCCAATTCATTCAACACGCCGCGCGACGAATTGCTAGATCGCTACGAGCAAGCCAAGGCGCAGCTGCCCGACGGCCTGCCAGATGCCCCCAGCGCCGCCACGCGCGAGCGCATTATGCAAGCTGCACGCGAGCAAGCCGACACTATCACTTTCATAGCGCCTCGCGCAGGTTCTATGCCGGCCATTGGCCTAAATAGCTCTCAAAACACACTGAAAAATCAGACTTCAGCTGTAGAGTCAGCCAACGACAGTTTCTGGAACATCCGAGCAGTGGCCAGCCTCGCCATCATGGGCCTGTCTGCCCTGCTCTGGTGGCAATTTGAAAACGGTACGCCCGAAGAACAGCAAGCCGCGAAATCCTCGCTGCCTGCGGCTGAGACCGCGCCTGCACCTGCGCCTACACTGGTGACACCAGCTACAAATTCGCCTGCTGCTCCAATGCCAGCTCCTGCTGCCGCCCCGGCCGCCGAAGCCGCGCTATCTCGAGTAGACAAACCCATTGCAGCCGCGCCAGCCACAGCGGCCACAGCGGCCACAGCGGCCAAGCCGCAAGCTGCACTAGAAGAGCCCAGCTTCAGCGCCGCGCCAAACGCCAAATCGATGACGAAAGACAACGCAGCTGCCAAATCATCTGCAGAATCTGCGCCAACTGCTTCTTCCATCCCAGCCACTGAACCAGCAGAGCGCGCACGCTCAGCGCAAGCAGCCCCGGCATCGCGCGCAGAAGCCCCAGCTGCAGCGCCCGTCGTTGCCGCAAAACCAGCCGCGCCTTCAGCGCCAAGCATCATCTTGCCCACCGAGCCGCTCTTCTCAGCCATCGAGCAACGCAACGCCCCCGCCCTGCGCCAAGCACTCCGCCAAGGCATTTCTCCCAACGCCCGCGCAGCAAACGGCAACGCCGCGCTCACGCAAGCCGTGATCCAGCGCTGGGCTGATGGCGTGAACATCCTGCTCGCTGCAGGCGCAGATCGCAGCGCCAAAAACAGCAAGGGCCACACCGCTGTCGATGTGGCCCTTGAATTCGGCTATTTAGACATGACCGAGTTACTGGCCGCGCCGAGATAAGTAGCCCATCAGCCCATATGCAAACCACCGTTGCAAGAGAAGTCTGCGCCGGTTGTAAAACCGGATTCATCGCCAGCAAGCCAGCCGACAATGCCACCGATTTCTTCGGGCCTTCCCAAGCGCTTAACAGGGATCGTGGCTACAATTTTCTCCAACACATCGGGGCGAATGGCATTGACCATGTCTGTACCGATGTAGCCTGGGCTTACTGTATTGACAGTAACGCCTTTAGCAGCCATCTCTTGCGCCAGAGCCATCGTGAAGCCGTGCATACCGGCTTTGGCGGCGGAATAATTTGTCTGACCAGCTTGGCCTTTTTCGCCGTTGACTGAGCTGATTTGGATGATGCGGCCAAAGCCACGCTCCACCATATCGGGCACGACTTGTTTGGTCACGTTAAACATGGAATTCAAATTCGTGTCGATCACGGCATCCCAATCGTCGCGCGTCATTTTGAGGAACATGCGATCGCGCGTGATGCCGGCGTTGTTCACGAGCACATCGATTGGGCCGTGCTCGGCTTTGGCTTTAGCAAATGCTTCCGTTGTGGAATTCCAATCGGCGACATTACCTACCGAGGTGTGAAACGTGTAGCCCAAAGCGGCTTGCTCTGCGATCCATTTCAAGTGATCGCGCGTCGGGCCGCAGCCGGCGATGACCTTGAAATTGCGCTTATGCAAAGCGTGGCAAATCGAGGTGCCGATACCGCCCATACCACCCGTGACGTAGGCTACTTTTTGACTCATGATGTTTCCTCTTTCTAATACGAATAACTACAACTTTGATAGCACTGCGCGCAGGTTTTATACCGGCTAAGTGCCTAAAACGCTTTGAGAAGTGTCTTGCGGTGACTCTAGCGCGATTCTCAGCGCTCAACGCACAGGGAAACCCCCATGCCGCCGCCGATGCATAGCGCAGCCAAACCTTTCTTGGCATTGCTGCGCTGCATTTCATGCAACAAAGTCACCAAAATGCGGCAGCCAGACGCGCCAATCGGATGGCCAATCGCAATTGCGCCGCCGTTGACGTTGACTTTGGCTGGATCAATGTCAAGGACTTTGTTGACGGCACAGGCCTGCGCGGCGAAGGCTTCGTTCAATTCAAACAGATCGACATCAGCCGCTTTCCAGCCAGCGCGTTGCAAAGCTTTTTGCGAGGCAGGCACAGGGCCCATGCCCATGGTGGCGGGATCAAGCCCGCTGGTGCCAAAGCTCACGATACGAGCCAGGGGCGTGAGGCCAAGCGATGCAGCTTTTGCCGCACTCATCACCACGACTGCGGCTGCGCCATCATTCAAACCGCTTGCATTGCCTGCAGTCACAGAGCCGGCTTTGTCAAACGCAGGGCGCAGGCCAGCCAAGGCTTCAGTTGTGCTCTTCTTGTTGATGAATTCATCCATGTTAAACGTGATCGGATCACCCTTCTTCTGCGGGATCACCACATCTGCGATTTCAGCAGCAAATTTGCCAGCAGCTTGCGCAGCAGCGGCTTTGGTTTGCGAGCCGAGCGCGAGCGCATCTTGCATATCGCGCGTGATGCTATGCAGCTTGGCCACGTTTTCTGCCGTGATGCCCATGTGGTATTGGTTGTACACATCCCACAAGCCATCAACGATCATCGAATCAATCATCTTCCAATCGCCCATACGCTGGCCATCTCTAGAGCCCATCAAAACGTGAGGCGATGCGCTCATATTCTCTTGGCCACCCGCCACAACGATCTCGCTATCGCCCCAAGCCACAGCCTGCGCAGCCAGCATGACCGCTTTGAGGCCAGAGCCGCAAACGGCGTTGATCGTGAGCGCTGGCGTTTCTTTTGCGACGCCGGCTTTCATCATGGCTTGACGCGCAGGATTTTGGCCGCTGCCAGCAGTGAGCACTTGGCCCATGATGATCTCGCCGATTTGCTCTGGGCTCAGCTTGGCGCGTGCAATGGCTTCTTTGATGGCGATAGCGCCAAGCTCGGTAGCGCTAACTTTAGCGAGCGAGCCGCCGAATTTGCCCACAGCAGTGCGGGCGGCGGAGACGATGACGATGTCTTGCATTTTGTTTTCCTTTGGATTGATGGGTTAGTGGATTTGGGGATGAAGAAGTAATACCGGACGCAGAAGACGCAAAGGTTACGCAAAAGACGCAAAAAAGAAAACACAAAATCGAAAATATCAAGCTTTCATCTCAAAATTCTCAATCGATCTATCTTTGTATTTTGAAATTCAACTTTTTTCTTATTTTCTTCTAACTTTTTTGCGTCTTCTGCGTAACCTTTGCGTCTTCTGCGTCCGGACTTTGAATTTGAATTCGGTCTTAAGCCCTAGCCTTCACATATCTTCCCGGCGCTGGCTCAATCACCTTTGCTGAGTAAGCCCGAGGCGCTGCAATCAGCTTGCCAGCTTGTGGCTTAAGCCAAGCAAACCAATCTGTCCACCAGCTGCCTGGATGCTCCTTGGCGGTTTTTAGCCATTCAACTTGCGTAGCAGGAAAAGCATTTTCTTTGCCGATCCAGTGCGATCTTTTCTTGGCCGCCGGTGCATTGATCACGCCAGCGATGTGGCCGCTTGCGCCCATGACGAAACGCTTCTTGCCGCTCAGGATTTGCGTCGTCTGGTAAGCGCCCGAGATCGGCACGATATGGTCTTCGCGCGAGCCGTAGATGTAGACCGGGATATCAATTTTTCTCAAATCGAGCTTTTGCCCGCACACGTTGAGCTTGCCCGGCTTGCGTAGATTATTTTCAAGATAGGTGTTGCGCAGATACCAAGCGTAAAACGGGCCGGGCAGATTCGTGGCATCAGAATTCCAATAGAGCAAATCAAACGGCGGTGGTGTTTCACCTTTCAGATAATTGCCCACCACGTAATTCCACACGAGATCATTCGGGCGCAAGAAGCTAAACGTTGAAGCCAGCTCTTGACCTTTGAGCAGCCCGCCTTGGGCGTACTGCTGCTCGCGCTTTTTCACGCTGTCTTCGTCGATGAAGATATCAAGAATGCCGGTATCGGAAAAGTCCAAGAAGGTCGTTAAAAACGTTGCGCTGGCCACTGGCTTTTCGCCTCGCGCTGCGAGCACGGCCAGCGCTGTGCCGAGGATCGTGCCGCCTACGCAAAAGCCCAAAGCGTTGATCGCGTTTTGCGGCATTTTTCCCGTAGTTTTAGAGCGTTTTAAGCCAGTAGCCGGCATAGAATCTGCCACAAGCGCTATCGCTTTGATAGCGGCATACTCGATATAGTCATCCCAAGTTTTATCCTTCATCGACTCATCGGGATTGCGCCAACTGATCACAAACGTGCGATGCCCTTCCTGCACCAGATGGCGCACCATGGAATTAGCGGGCTGCAAATCCAAGATGTAAAACTTGTTGATGCAAGGCGGGATCACGAGGAATGGCTTCTCATGCACTTGCCTTGTTAGCGGCTTGTATTCGATAAGTTGAAAAAATTCATTTTCAAAGACGACAGCGCCTTCCGTCGTGCCCACATTGCGACCCACTTCAAACTGGCTCTCATCCGTCATCGACATATGGCCTTGCTTGATATCGGCCAGCATGTTTTGCATGCCTTGGGCGATACTCTGGCCTTGTGTGTCTGCCGCTTTTTTCAAAGCATCGGGATTAAGCGCAAGAAAGTTCGACGGCGAAGCGGCGGCAATTTGCTGCTCGGTGGCGAAGCGCAGGCGGGCTTTGGTTTTTTCATCTGCCTGCACGCATTCCACCATTTGCATCATGGTTCGGGCGTTGAGCAAATACAGCGAAGAGGCGAAGCTAGCTATGGGGTTTGTGCCCCAAGCTTCGCTCGAAAAGCGCCTGTCGGCGGGCTTTTCAGCCACGCTCGGAGCTTGCGACTGCAAGCCACTGCTCACCAGTGCCTGCATGTCTTTCAAATAGCCTTGCTGCAATGCCAACAAAGCCTGCGCGTCCAACTGCAATGGCGCAAATGCTTCAAAATTCATCTTTGTCTCCAAATTCTTTGATTTGTCATTCCTACGGGAATACCCGAGTATCTCAAATATTTTGCTGCACCGCAACAATTTTCTCGACTTAACATCACGAACCATTGGCATAGCCTAGCCGCTTCTGACCAGCAGTTCTATCCCTAACAACCCCCCCCTGCTCATGTATTTAGTCGCAATCGCTTGGATGTATGTCGTCGTGATGATGAGTGTGGCCGAAGCCACTGCGCCCAATGGCACGGTGCTTGGCGCGGTCGTCACCTTCATGCTCTACGGCGTGTTGCCTTGCGTGATTTTGATGTATTTAATCGGCACGCCAATGCGCCGCAAAGCCATCCGTGCACGAGAAAAAGCGGAGTTAGAAGCATTCAGAGAGACCGCTGCGAAAGGGCCTGCCTCATCAAGCGCCACTGCGCTGTCGCCCGCTCTATACCAACCAGATGCTGGCAGCGAAGCGCCCACTGATGCGATCCCGCCGGTGCGAGAAAAACTGTGATGGGTTGCTCACGGTGCACCAAGCATCGCTGCCATCATTGCCATAAATTTGCGTAATGTCCAAGGCGTGAAGGCGCTGCCTAGCCAGCATTGATAGGTCAGCGAAGAATTTGCCTTCGCTCTTCGGTTTGAAATGCTGCGCCGCCTGCGCGTCATGCGCCACAAAGGCCTCGCGCACCTCCGCACCCACCTCAAATGCGCTTGGCCCAATGCATGGCCCAAGCCACACCAAAATATCATTCGCTATTAATTTAGTATTGCTCTGCGCAGTATTTATGCGGGCTATATGCTCAAAATGCTTAAAAATCTGCTCTAAAACACCCTTTCCGCCCGCGCCACACAAACCCCGCCAGCCCGCATGCGCTGCGCCTACCAGCGTGCCGTCTGAATTGCAAAACAACACAGGTAAGCAATCCGCCACCATGATCGTGCAGGCCAAGCTTTTCTCAGCGGTCACGCAAGCATCGGCCACCGTGCCATCCTTCGTGAGCGCATCAAGCGGCACCACATCCCAGCCGTGCACCTGCTTCAAATAAACCGGCTTCGCTCCCAGCGCCTTTGCATAAGCGGCACGATTCGTAGCCACAGCCCCAGCATCATCTCCCACGTGATCACCCAAATTCAAAGCGTCATAAGGCTCAGCAGACACACCCCCCGCGCGCAAGCTGCAAGCGCTGCGCACATGCGGTGGCACAGGCCAATGGGGTTGAAGAAGAGGAGGTGTCATATTGGTATCACTCCATTGTAGGTGGCGGTTATCAAACTGCTACGATGTTTTCATTACCTCACCACACCGAGATACACCATGCCCACCCTCGAAACCGACTACCTCATCATCGGCGCTGGAGCCACCGGCCTGTCGTTTGCGGACACGCTGCTTAAAGAAAGTGATGCGCAGATCACGATTGTGGACAAGCATGCCCAACCCGGCGGGCATTGGAACGATGCTTATCCCTTCGTTGCGCTGCATCAGCCCTCGGCTTTTTACGGTGTGAATTCTCTGGAGCTGGGCGTGGGGCGCAAAGATTCTGTGGGGCACAACGCCGGTTTGTTTGAGCTGGCCAGTGGCGCGGAAGTGACGGGTTATTTCCATAAGGTCATGCAGCAGGTGTTGCTACCGAGCGCTCGTGTGCGCTATTTGCCGATGAGTAATTATTTGGGCATGGAAAACGGCTCAAGTGATGCCCGCGTTGCTCAAGTGGCTTCCATCCTCTCAGGGCATGAGACGCAGATCAAAGTGCGCAAAAAGCTGGTGGATGCCACTTTCTTCACGCCCCAAGTACCCGCCACCAGCGCACCGAAATTCAAAGTGGCAGATGGTGCGCGCCTCGTCTCGCCCACGCAGCTCACGCACATTTGGCAAAGCGCTGATGCACGCCCGAGCAATTTTTGCATCCTCGGCGCTGGTAAAACGGCGATGGATGCTGCCGTGTGGCTACTCAGTTGCGGCGCTGCGCCTGAGAGTATTCAATGGGTCATGCCACGCGATTCCTGGCTGGTCAACCGCATCACGACGCAGCCGACTGAAGAATTCTTCGCTCACTCGATTGGCGGCGTAGCCAAGCAAATGAAGGCCTTGGCCGAGGCCACGAGTGTGGAGCATTTATTTGAAAAGCTAGAAGCCTCCGGCCAAATGCTACGCCTTGATCGCTCGCACAAGCCCAGCATGTTTCACTACGCCACAATGTCTGAAGGCGAAGTGCAGCTCCTGCGGCAAATCAAAAACATCATCCGCAAAGGTCGTGTGCAAGCGATTGAGAATGATGCACTGATGCTCGCCGAAGGCCGCGTAACGATGCCGCCGAATACGCTGTATATCAACTGCACAGCCTCTGGCGTAGACGCGGGTCACAAACAAACCGAGATGGCCCCGATCTTCCAGCCCGGCCTCATCGTGCCGAAGCTCGTGCGCGCACCACTCATCTCATTTAGCGCCGCAGTCTGCGCTTATGTGGAAGCGCATTACGCCGACGATGCCACGAAAAACCAACTCTGCCCGGTCGTCCCCTTCCCACGCAATATCGCCGGCTACATCACATCGACCATCACCAACATGACCAATCAAGTGCGCTGGAGCCAAGACAAAAAACTGCGCAGCTGGATGACAAGCAGCCGCCTTGATGGCTTCAGCAAAATGACGGCCAGTATTGAGGAAGACGATCACGAAAAAATCGCTATCTTGAATGAGCTACGCGCTCAAGGCATGGCGGCTATGGGGAATGTGAAGAAACTGATGGCTTCGGCAATTTGATTCGCGGTCAACTTAAAAAAAGCGAATGCGCTTTATGCATCCGGCGTGTCAGTATCTGCGCTGCCGCTGGCCAAATTCGCTCGCGCGCTGCTCGCCAAGGCTTGGTATTTACGGCGAAACGCGTGCAAGGTTTCTTCTTCGAGCTCCTCCAAATCCATCAAAGCATTGTGAGCACCCTGCGTCGCGCGAATGAGCTCGTCTAGCTTGATTTGAATAGCTTCGGTATCGCGGTTTTGCGTGTTTTGAATCAAGAAAACCATCAGGAAAGTGATGATGGTTGTGCCAGTGTTGATCACCAATTGCCAAGTGTCACTGAAGTTAAACACGGGCCCGGTGAAGATCCAAACGGCGATGATGGCAACCGCTAAAGCAAAGGTGCGCGGCTTTCCGCAAAAGTGCGAAGCTGTTTTAGCGAAGCCAGAATACCAAGCGGCGGTTTGCATAAGGATGGCCTTTCAAGCGCGGCAGACGAGCCGCGCTCAAAGGCCATCGTATATCAAGCCTCAAAATCCGGGCAATTCTTTGGCGAGGCTTTTTGGAAGGCTTCGAGCTTCATGCAGCTGTCAAACGCGGCCATGGTGCGTGGCAAGCCGTCTAGCGGCGTGTTGAAGCGCTGGGCGTTGAAGATTTGGGGGACGAGGCAGCAATCAGCCATCGTAGGCGTTTCTCCGTAGCAATAGGTGCTGGCCGGTTGCTGGGCGAGCTGCCTCTCAAAGCTTTCTAAGCCTTGACGGCACCAATGCACGTACCACGCATTTTTCGCCTCTTCGCTCTGCCCCATGTCTTTCACAAGGTATTTCAATACGCGAAGATTATTCAGCGGATGAATCTCGCATGCGATGCTTTGCGCGAGCGCTCGCACCCGGGCGCGGCCGAGTGCATCGGCAGGCAGCAGCGCAGGCGCGGGTTGCAGCTCATCCAAATATTCGATGATGGCCATAGATTGGCTGAGTTTTTCCTTGCCGGTATCAAGCAAAGGCACGAGGCCATCAGCAGCAATGTGCGCATACTCAGGCTTTTTGTGATCGCCCTTGGCCAGATGCACTGAGATATATTCATAGGGCATGCCTTTGAGTTGCATGGCGATGCGCACGCGGAAGGAGGCCGAAGACCGGAAGTAGTTGTAGAGTTTCATGACCTCAAGGATAACGCGAACAGACGTTCATCTGCGCATTGGCTAACATCACCACCATGAATCACGAACAGAATATTCGCCTCACGCAAGTCTCCCCCGGCACGGCGGGTGGCTTGCTGCAGCGGCGCTTTTGGCAGCCTGTGGCTTTGGCCGAAGAGTTTGATCCGCGCCTTGCACCTGATATGGGCACGGTGGAGATGCCGCGCTTGATCAAGGCGGTGCGGGCGCTGGGGCAAGATTTTGTTTTGGTGAAAAATCATGATGGCAGCTGGGCACTGATGGATCGGGATTGCCCACACCGGGGGGCGGATTTGAGCTTTGGTCGCTATGAAATAGTGAGCGCTCCGCGCAGTATTCATGCCGGGGAAGTGCCAATTTCATCTTCAAAAGCAGATGAAAAAGCAGCTCACACCGCCATCCGCTGCCCCTTCCACGGTTGGGCATTTCAAACGAGCGGCGAATCATCCACCCAAGCCATCGGCCAATGCATTGACACACCCGCAGAGCCAGAAAATTCCACGCTTTGCCAGCATATCAAGCAGCGCAGCTATCCCGTGATGGAGAGGGCGGGCGTGGTGTGGGCTTGGCTGGGCGACAGCAAAGAAAATTCAGAGCCAGCGCCCTTCCCCGAGCTCGATTGCTTTGCTGCGCCCGCATCGCACAGCTTTGCGTTCAAGGGCCTGTGGCATGCGAATTGGCTGCAGTGTTTTGAAGTGGGGATGGACCCTGCGCATCCTTCGTTTTTGCATCGTTTTTTGCAAGACGCTGATTTGGCTGAGACGGGGAGCAATGCAGGCGGTAAGCAGTTTCGAAGCGCAGCAGCCGGCGATGCGGACGGCGAGCGCTGGCCGATGACGCGGGTGATGCGCGAACTGCATCGCCCCAAGCTCAGCCCCGATGCAGTGCGCGCAGACACTTGGCAAGGCATTCGCATCACCGCGCTGCGCCAGCTCTCCGAGCAAACAACCCACGTGAGAGTCACGCAAGCTATTCTTCCGCATGCCTTCATCATCCCGCTGTCTGAGACGCTCACCATCACGCAATGGCATCTGCCGGTAGACGACGGACACACATATTGGTTTAGTGTGTTCACAAGTTTTGATGCGCCTGTTGATCAAGCCGCCATGCGCGCCCAGCGCCTGCCTTACACGCAACTGCCCACTTACACACCTAAAGCCGGCGCACACAACCGCTGGGGTTTCAATCCAGAAGAACAAATGACGCGCACCTTCCTGGGCATGGGCGAAGACGACATCAATGTGCATGACCAATGGGCCGTTGAGTCGATGGGCCAGAGTATGGGCGCGCAAAACGCAGGCCTGCAAGATCGCACGCGCGAACACCTCGCCACGAGCGACAAAATCATCGTGTTGTATCGGCGCTGGCTGCTGCGCGCGTTAGACGCGGTTGAAAAATCACAAGCGCCAGAGAGTCTGCCTTCGCAAACCACGCAAGAGCCGCCGGGCACCGTGGATGGCTTTGCGCCAGTGGCGAGTTGGCAGGCTTGGTGGCAAGATGCCGTCAGGGCTAAGCGCGCCAAAGCAAGTTGGATCAACAAACCATGAACGCTGAGCAAATCCTTCGCTTCGTCTCGGAAGCTGGCATAAGCCAAGTGCGCATCGCTTGGTGTGATTTGCATGGCGAGATGCGCGCTAAGAGCATTTTGCCGCGCTCTTTAGAAGCCGCTTTACGCGATGGCATCGGCATGGTGGGCACACAAGCGCTGAAGGACACCAGCGACCGCACTGCCTTCAAAGTGTTTGAGCCCGGCGCAATGGATGCATGGCCTGCACTCAAAGATTTCGCGCAAGCGAGCAACTTTGTATTGAAGCCCAATTTAGAGAGCTTTCAGCAACTTCCTTGGGCGGCCAACACTGCTTGGCTGCAAGGCCAGCTCGTGGGTAGCAACGGCATGCCCTTAGCCTTTGACACACGCGCCCTGCTGCAAAGCGCTTTAGCCAAGCTGGCAGCGCAGGGTTACGGATTGCGTTGCGGCCTAGAGATTGAGTTTCACATCTACAAAATTGAAAGCATGCGCCCGCAGCTTGATCCTGAACTGGCCGCATGGCCGGGCTTGCCGCCCGCCGTTTCCATGATTCATCCCGGCTACCGCTTGCTCTCTGAGCGCTGGCTTGATTTAGCAGATGAGCCTTTGCAGATCGTCCGCCAAACATGCGCTGCCTTAGGCTTACCGCTCACCTCGCTCGAAGCAGAATTCGGCCCGAGCCAAGTGGAAGCGGTGTTTGAAGTGCAAGATGCGCTGGCCGCCGCTGATGCCATGGCGCTTTTCAGAAACGCCGCCACACAAGCCCTGCGCCGCGCTGGCTATCACGCTACTTTTATGTGTCGCCCGCCCTCGCCCAACATCATGAGCAGCGGCTGGCATTTGCATCAGTCTCTCGTGGATTTAAAAACGGGCGGTAATGCATTCGCCACTGGATCATCATCGAGTTCGGCATCAACGGTCTCAGTCACCGGCCAGCATTGGCTCGCCGGCCTGATTGCACATGCAAACGGCATTTGCGCGCTGGCCAACCCCACCATCGATGCCTATGAGCGCTTCCGCCCCAATGCGCTAGCTCCCACGCGCGCCAATTGGGGCTTGGACAGCCGAAGCAGCATGCTGCGCGTGATCTCCACTGAGCCACAGCCCGCAAAGTTACAACCCGCAAGCTCACAGCCCGCAAGCTCAGCCACGCGCATTGAGAACCGCATCGGCTCCCCGCTGGCCAATCCGTATCTCTACATCGCCTCACAAATTCACGCGGGGCTCGATGGCATCACACGCCGTTTAAAGCCGCCGCCGGCAGACCACGCAAAGGCAGCCGCGCTACCTTCAAGCCTGCCTGAAGCGCTCGAAGGCCTTCAAGATGACGCTGCGCTCGGCGCCGGTTTCAGCGAACAAGTAATCGCTTGGTTCGCACACATCAAGCGCCAAGAAATCGCCCGCCATGATGCGGCGCAAGACAAGATCGATTGGGTGAGGCGCGAATACTTCTCGCGCTTTTAAGCCGAAGTTTTACTTCAGCTTATTTTTCTCTTTGCCGCGCGGCATCACCGCCGTCACAATCGTCGCGCGCACCGGCTCACCCGTGAGCACCTTCGGAGGAGAAGTGTCTTTCTTTGGTTTTTTGCCTTCTTTGTTTGATTTCTGTTGACCTTTGGCCATGATGTGCTCCAGTTGGGTGAATCACTACATTATTCCTCTTATTGCCCGTATTTCAAACTGCTCCGGCGCAGAAAGACGATGAAATCAGCAGGCACAATCGAAGTTTTTCGCGCACTGCCTCATGATTGATCTGCTCAACGCCCCCGCTTTCCATCTTTTCGGCCTGCCCGCAAGCTGGGCGGAGCTGCTCGGCGCGTTGCTGGGCGTGGCGATGGTGGTGTGCAATATGCGGCAAATCCATTGGGGCTGGCCGCTGGCATTCGCCAGCTCTTTGCTCTATGTGGTCGTGTTTGCAGATGCCAAACTCTACGGCGAAGCCGCGCTACAAATCTTCTTCGCCATCACCGCCGTTTGGGGCTGGCTGCAATGGCTGCGCGGCGTAAAAATCGGTGGACGAGCCGATGGGCAAGCGCTCAAGGTGCAGCGCTTAAATATTGCCATAACTCTTAAATTAATAGCATTCTGCGCAATATCCTTGACGGCTACCGCCCTATTTCTCATAAAATTCACCAATACTGATGTGCCTTGGGCAGATGCATTGCCCACCGTGCTCAGCTTAGCCGCCACCTACATGCTCGGCAAAAAATACATCGAAAATTGGCCCGCTTGGATCGTGGTCAACTTGAGTAGCATCGCCCTCTTCGCCTACAAAGGCCTCTGGCTCACCGTCGGCCTCTATGCCATCTTCGCCGTGATGGCAGCATTTGGCTGGCAGGCTTGGACGCGCGCTTTGAAAGCGCAAACCTAAGATGAGCAATGCTCCTTCCGTGTTCAAGATAGCTCTTCTGGGTGCAGAAAGTACCGGCAAAACGCAGCTCGCGCATACCCTCGCCGCTCACCTACGCGAAGCAGGCGCGCAAGCTGCGGCTGTTGACGAATACCTGCGCGAATGGTGCGAACAAAACGGCCGTACACCGCAGCCGAACGAGCAGGCAGAGATCGCGCTCACACAACGCCTGCGCATCGAGCAAGCCGCGCGCGATATCGCCTCTGCCGCAAAGCCTGATCAGGCCAGCTACGTGATCGCAGACACCACCCCCCTCATGACCGCGATTTACAGCGAATTCATCTTCAAAGACAACAGCCTCACACCCGTCGCCCTCACCTACCAACGCAGCTTCCACCTCACCCTGCTCACCGGCCTAGACATGCCATGGCAAGCAGACGGCATCCAGCGCGACGGCGCACACGTTCGCGCCCCCGTTGACGCACTCTTGCGCGAGCGCCTGCAAAGCGGCCAACTCGCCTTTGAAGTGATCTACGGCTTCAATGAGCAACGCCTGCAAGCCGCCTTGAAAGCAGTGGGAACTATCAATTCAATAGCGCCTCGCGCAATAAATACGCCGGCTACTGCCCCAAACAGCTCTAAAAACACCTCAGAAAATGAGACTCAAGCATGGGTTTGGGTATGCGACAAATGCTCGGATGCCGATTGCGAGCATCAGCTCTTCTCGAGGCTTACACAGGCGAGCCGTAAAGCGGCGTTTACTGAACGCTATCTGGCGCCGGGGGATGATCCAGCGGCTCTGTGAATAATTGCGCCGCATCCACAGGATCAAAGCGGTATTGCGCGCCACAGAAATCGCAGCCGACTTCAACGTTCTCGCGCTCGGCCAAAATGCTTTCTACCTCTTGCACACCCAGATTGCGCAGCATATTGCTCACGCGCTCGCGCGAGCAGCTGCAGGCGAATTTGGGGTGATCGGGCTCGAAGCGGAGCAGCTTTTCTTCCCAGAAAAGGCGGTGAAGAATCGTGTCTGCATCCAGCTCAAGCAGCTCTTGGCGCTTTAAGCTTTGCGCGAAGATGGCGATGCGGTTGAATGCTTCATCCAAACCAATATCGTCTTCACGCGACTTTTCCAAGTTGCCCTCGCCTTGCATCGGCATGCGCTGAATCAGCAAGCCTGCGGCCACTTTGTCATCCGCCGCCAAGATGAGGCGAGTATCAAGCTGCTCAGATTGCAGCATGTAATGCTCCAGGACTTCGCTGATTTTCTCAAGTTTTTCTTTTCTGTCGCCATGCAAAGACACCACGCCTTGGTAAGGTTGCTGGCCGGGTTGTTTGTCTTTCGGATCCAGCGTGATAGCGCAGCGCCCTTGGTTAAGTACATTGACCATTTCCGACAAACGCGCACCTGCACCCACCTCGCCTTGCACCGATGCGGTGGCGCGCAACGACAAATCACTCTGCACTTCCGCTACCGCCACTTTCACAGGCCCATCGCCCATGATTTGCAAGACGAGCGCGCCGTTGAATTTGATATTACTTTGCATCAGCACGCCAGCGGCCAGCATCTCGCCGAGCAACTCGCTCACGGGTTGTGCGTATGCGCCGGTTTGCGTGTTGGCCGCGCGGCGCTGTAAGACTTCTTGCCAAGAGTCGGTCAAGCGAACCAGCGCCCCGCGCACGGGCAAGCCATCGAAAATAAATTTGTGGAGTTCAGACATTTTTAATACATGGGGCTCAGGCGAGTTTTTTCAAACCCTTGGAAAAGCGCTGTGCATTCATCACGTAATGCTGCGCACTCATACGAAGCTTGACTACAGTCGCTTCATCGAGCTGGCGCACCACTTTCGCAGGCGAGCCCATGATCATCGAATAATCAGGAAACTCCTTGCCTTCTGTGACGAGCGAGCCCGCACCCACGAGGCAGCCTTTGCCAATCTTTGCTCTATTCAAAATCACCGATTGAATGCCAATCAACGAGCCATCGCCAATTGTGCAGCCATGCAGCATCACTTGATGGCCAATGGTGACATCATCGCCAATCTCCAGCGCAATGCCTTCATCAGCATGGAGTACGCTACCGTCTTGCACATTGGAATTCTTCCCAATCTTGATATGCGCCGTATCGCCGCGAATGACTGCGCCAAACCAGACGCTGACATTGTCAGCCAGCTCCACGGCACCCATCACATCGGCTGTTTCTGCGATCCATACATCTTTGCCGATTTTTGGCGCTGTGCCATCGAGTTCGTAAATTGCCATCTTTGTTGTCTTTCAAAATTTAGTGTTTATCTTTGAGTGCAATGTGGGGTTCAAACCAATCGGCAAACACTTGTTCTGTGTTGTGCCCTGCTACCACATGCGGCGCTTCCGGCAGAAAAATCTGATCGCCCTTCTCCACTTTGAGCCGCGCCAGAATTTCTTTGGGCAGAATCACGACAGCGAGTTACCAATTTTGGTGATTTTGAGCATTTGCATGGCACAACCCTTGGGAAGTGGTCAATTTTATTCTAACCAAAAGCTAACCTGAGGTTCCTAGCCCGCATCAAACCATTGCGGACGGCTCAGATTTCTGTAAACTTCGGCATCACAAAAAAACATCATGAAATCATCGAGTCGTTGGATTAACGTCGCCCCATTGGGCTTGCTTTTGCTCGCACTCATTAGCCTGACTGCAAAGAACTACTCAGCCACAAGCCTCACGCTGGTTGTGGCGTCTGTAGCGCTGTTTTTGAGTGCTGGGTGGTCGGCAATAAATCTCCTCGGAACACATAACACGCGGCTATTTGCAGGCTTGGGCGTCACACTGGGATGGTTTGCTGAGCAGATGGGCTCAAGCAGAGGCTGGTTTTTTGGCCGATACACCTATACCGATGTGCTGGGGCCGCGCTTAGGCGATGTGCCTTTGGTGATTGCGTTGATGTGGTTTGCGCTGTGCTTCATAGGCTACTGCCTTGCCAACTTGATACTGTGGCGTGCGCCCGACGCTGCAAACAAAAGCCTGCCTAAGACATGCCTAACAGCATTGCTCGCAGCGATGCTGGTCACCGCCTTTGATCTTGGAGCTGATCCCTATTTTGTGTTTGTTCTTAAGGCGTGGATCATGCAAAAAACAGATGGCGGCTGGTTTGGCGAGACCCTGCAGGGGTTTGCGGGCTGGATGTTGATTTCATTCGTGATCGTATTGACGTTTCAATACCTGAGGCGCGATGCGCCATCAAACACATCGCAGCCTCGCCTGAAATTTATCGCCGCCATACCGATAGCGTTGTATGCCAGCGGCATGCTTTTTCAGATCGCTTTCGGCCACCCTATCGAGACACGCGCCGTTGCTCTGTTTGCGATGGGTATTCCTATTCTTGCGGCTACTGTTGCTTGGTGGCAATGGCAGAAAGACCGCCAGATATGAGCCATGCCGAGCACTTCAATCTAGCGGCTAGCGACATGCTGGCTGACCCGTTAGCTGATGACACCATGACTGCCATCATCGGCGCATGGCCAGTCGCTGATAGTCACCTAGATACTGCAGCGCTTGGGCGCATAGGGCTTGTCAATCGCCTCATGGCCTCTTGGGAGACCAATTCAAGCTTGCGAAACTGGCAAGCGCCTGAAGGCACTGATCCAATCGTTGCGCAATCGCTGCAAGCCTATCTAAGCCAAGGCACCGAGCTGCCCGCTTGGGCTGATCGTGCCAAGGTGGAGCAAGCTGAGACCATTTTTATAGAAAACGGCCCGCTGTCTTGCACTCTGCTTTTTTGCGCTAGCTTGCCGGAGTGCTATGTGCTTCCCAATCTGGCTGATGTATTGCACATCGCCGGGCAATTAGAGGCCCACACCGAGCATCGGATTCGGCAGACAGCAGCCATGATTTTCCCAGTGATGCTGCGCGGCGGGTTGATGGCTGAGGATGGGTATGGCCTTGCACAGATTCTGAAAGTCAGGCTGATCCACGCCACCATTCGACATCTGATTTTGCGGGGCTCGCCGCAAGAGACGCTTGGCGTTGTCATTGCGCTGCGTACAAATTCCCAGCCTAGAGGCATGCACGACGCACTCATGCGCCACGGTTGGGATGTCGATCGGCAAGGCCTTCCTTGTAACCAGTCGGAGCTGGCCTATACCTTGCTCACCTTTGGTTATGTGTTTCTCAGAGGTTTGCGCACCTTAGGGCAAGGGCTTTCGCGTGAAGATGAGCAGGCCTATTTGCATACTTGGAATGTGATGGGGCATGTGTTGGGTATTCAAAGTCATATGCTGGCGCACAGCATGCAGGAAGCACAAGGGATGTTTGCGGCCATGCAATTGAGGGGGCGCGCTCAAGTGGCTCGTCCAAATGTGCGCCCTGCTTTGGGTCAAGCTTTGGTCAATGCGATGGCGCGCAGCTTGGTGTTGCCGGGGGTGGCTCGGCTTCCAGTTCCCATGACGCAATGGCTGGTGGGTGAGCAAACTGCAACGGATATTGGGCTTGCGCAACCAGCCGCTTGGTTCACACGCTGCATCTTCGTTGTACTTCTAGCCCTCGTGCGAGGTGTAGATGCCATCGGGCGAATCTTTTCAAAGAAGTTTTCCATCAGTCGATTAATCACACGCATTTTGGGATATCACCTAATCACCAAACTACTGATGGATCAAACTCGACCATTGGCCTTGCCTGATCAAGTGTTGAAAAATTTGCACCACACTGTCGCTGAATTTGGGCATGATGCTAAGGCCTATGAATGGCTCAACCGGTTGGAAGACCGCTACACAACAACTGGGGCATGGAGCCCTAAAAAATCATCCACAATTCGATAATTCGTTGAACTCAGTAAAGCACCCCACCATGAATCGTGCATATCGATTAACTGTCTGGCCTCGCGTATGGGCCAGCCTAGCCCTATGGCTTGTCATGTGCCTGCCCTTGTCGGCTCTGGCTCAGCCTGCAGCTGAACTTGCGCCTGGCGAGGTTACTTTGCGAATGCAGTTTTGGATCGATGAGAGCGGAAAATCGAGCATAGAAGAGGTAGC
>JAYWHR010000037.1:0-45089 GCA_043777675.1 Comamonadaceae bacterium
ACCAAGAAGTCTGTGATTTTCGTGACAAGAGAGCTGCTGAGCTCGGCGCCAAGCTCATCGTGCGCAGCGTGGAAGATTCGATGAAGCGCGGCACGGTGCGCTTGGCTCACCCAGATGAATCGCGCAATGTGAATCAATCCGTCACGCTGCTGGAAGCCATTGAAGAATTTCAGTTTGATGCGCTGATCGGCGGTGCGCGGCGCGATGAAGAAAAAGCCCGTGCGAAAGAGCGCATCTTCTCTCACCGCGACCGCTTTGGCCAATGGCAGCCCAAAGCGCAGCGCCCCGAGTTGTGGAGCTTGTTCAACACCAAGATTCACCCCGGCGAACATTTCCGCGTGTTCCCCATCAGCAACTGGACAGAGCTGGATGTGTGGCAATACATCGATCGTGAAAACATCGAGTTGCCCAGCATCTACTACACCCACAAACGCCCAGTGGTTGAGCGCCGTGGCCTGCTCGTACCGATCACGCCGCTCACGCCTGCGAAGGATGGCGAGATCATTGAACAACGCGACGTACGCTTTCGCACCGTGGGCGATATCACCTGCACAGCGCCTGTGGCCAGTCTCGCTGCCAACGCCCACGATATCGTGCTGGAAACCCTCACAGCCGACATCTCCGAACGCGGCGCAACCCGCATGGACGACAAAACTTCTGAAGCTTCGATGGAGAAGCGTAAGAAGGAAGGGTATTTTTAAAAAGGTAGAAATTCAATTCAATACCGGACGCAGAAGACGCAAAGCTTACGCAGAAGGAATACCAAAAAGAGAAATACCGAGAGAATTTTTGATGAGACCAATTGAAGTTTCTAAATTCTTCTATTTTCTTTTTTCTATTTTTTCTTCTGTCTTTTTTGCGTCTTTTGCGTAACCTTTGCTTCTTCTGCGTCCGGTATTAAAAGTATTCAAACTCTATGATCCAACAAGCCACTCAAATCCAGCAACACCAAGCCTTGCGATTCATCACCTGCGGCTCCGTCGATGATGGCAAATCCACTCTGATTGGCCGCCTGCTCGTCGACAGTAAGACAGCCCTACTCGACCAAATCGCAGGCGTCTCTAAAAGCGGCGAGATGGATCTTGCGCAGTTCACGGATGGACTCACGGCAGAGCGCGAGCAAGGCATCACGATTGACGTGGCTTACCGGTATTTCGCTACCGCCAGCCGTAAATTCATCATCGGCGATGCGCCAGGTCATGAGCAATACACACGAAATATGGTGACTGCGGCTTCTAGCGCTGATGCTGCAGTGGTATTGGTCGATGCCATGAAGCTGGTGTGGCAGCAACAGCCGGTGCAGCTCTTGCCGCAAACTAAGCGTCATAGTCTGCTTGCGCACTTGCTACGTGTGCCGAGCATTGTGTTTGCGATCAATAAGCTGGATGCTGTGGAAAACGCGGAGCTTGCTTTCAACAACATCAGCGCGGCGTTGAATGCGATGGCCGAGCAGTCTGGCATTGAAGTGAACGCCATCGTGCCCGTCTCCGCTTTAAAAGGTGACAATGTTGTCGAGCTTTCCAAGCGTTGGCCGTTTTATGCTGGGCAGAGCTTGCTGCAAATTTTAGAGCAGCTGCCTGCGCAATCTGCCCTGAGCGATGAGCGCGATGTGCCCACCGCTTTGCCGATTCAGTGGCTCGATAAGGATGCGAGCAGCGCATCAGTAGCGCAAGGTCGCCGCACATTTTGGGGGCGCTTGGCATCTGGCAGCTTAAAGGTTGGCCAAGAGCTGCAAGTGTTCCCCAGCGGACAGAAAGCCATCATCTCGCAATTACTTGATCACGCACGAGAGCCATTGCAAAATGATTTGGGTTTGAACACCAGCTACGGTATCGTGCTAGATCGTGAAGTGGATGTCTCACGCGGCGATTGGCTGCTGGAGCCCGATACTTTCGAACCGAAACGAGGCATCACAGCGACTGTGGCCTGGATGGATGAAGAGCCTCTGCAAGCTGGTCGGACGTATCTCGCGCTGCACGGGCATCGCTGGGTCAAAGCAAAGGTCAGCGCGATCACTCAGCGCTTTGATATTCATTCGCTCGCGCCGCAAGATGCCACGCAATTGCAGGCCAACGAAATCGGCACAGTGCAGCTCGCTTTGCAAGAGCCGATCGCCGCGCTGGCTTACAGCCAATGCAAGGTGCTCGGTGCGCTGATATTGGTGGATACCGCGAGTCACAAAACCTCTGGCGCAGCTCTGGTGAGATAAGCATTCCAATAGAGTCCCTCTTCTCATAACACCTTCATTTCCCAAGTAAAATCAAGGGTTTACACCCGTCATTCATTATTCCCGGCAACGCCATGACTCACATCGTTACTGAAGCCTGCATTAAATGCAAATACACCGATTGCGTGGACGTTTGCCCCGTGGACTGCTTCCGCGAAGGCCCCAACATGCTCGTCATCGATCCAGACGAATGCATCGATTGCGCAGTCTGCATCCCAGAATGCCCCGTGAACGCGATCTACGCCGAAGAAGACACGCCAGCCGATCAAATTCACTTCATCAAGCTCAACATTGAGCTGTCGCAAAAAGCCGGCTGGAAAAGCATCACCAAGCGCAAACCAGCACCGGCTGATGCGGATGAGTGGAAAGACAAAGCTGGCAAGTTGGCTTTGTTAGAGCGCTGAAGTTATTGAAGACGAATACCGAACGCAGAAGACGCAAAGGTTACGCAGAAGGAATACAAAAAAAGAAAAATACCGAAAATCGGTTTTGAATTCACTTCTTTTTTTTGCATTTTTCTTTTGTCTTTTTTGCGTCTTCTGCGTAACCTTCGCGTTTTCTGCGTTCTGTATTTGTGAGAATTTTGTATTCAGGTATTTATTCCATGGAACCTCAATTGAATCAAGAAGTCGTTAACACTGCTAATGCCCACGACGGGCCTATTCAAACGGATGCTGTGATCATTGGCGCGGGACCGGTGGGTTTGTTTCAGGTGTTTGAGCTGGGGCTGCTCGAAGTCAAATCGCACATCATTGATTCCCTTGCTTATCCCGGCGGCCAGCCAATCGAGCTGTATCCGGATAAGCCGATTTACGATATTCCTGCGATTCCGGTTTGCACCGGTAAAGAATTGACTGATGCGTTGATGAAGCAGATCGCGCCTTTCGGCGGTACGTTTCATCTTGGTCAAACCGTTACGCAAGTGCAGAAACAAGACGATGGACGCTTCTTCGTTGAGACGAGCAAGGGCACGCAATTCCTCAGCAAGACAATTTTCATAGCGGGTGGCGTGGGCGCATTTGAGCCGCGTTTGCTCAAAGTCGATGGCCTCGATGTATTTCACAAAACTCAGTTGCATTACAGCGTAAAAGACCCGAGTGTTTTCAAAGATAAAAATCTCGTCATCGTCGGTGGCGGCGATTCGGCTTTGGATTGGGCTTTGAATTTCGCGCAAGAAGGCCCGAATAAGGCAGAGAGCGTGATCTTGATTCATCGCCGCGACGGCTTCAAAGCTGCGCCCGCGAGTGTGGCAAAAATGAAAGGGCTGTGCGAGGCCTTCGAGATGCAATTCATGGTTGGCCAAATCACAGACATCGCGGCCGATAACGACACGTTAACCCAGATCAAAGTCACCGGTGGCGATGGCGTGACGCGCACCGTGCCGCTGGATATGCTGCTTGTCTTCTTCGGCCTCTCGCCAAAATTAGGCCCGATTGCCAACTGGAGCTTGGAGATTGAGCGCAAGCAGCTCAAGGTTGACACCGAAAAATTCTCCACCAACATCCCCGGCATCTTCGCCGTGGGTGATATCAACACCTACCCCGGCAAAAAGAAACTCATCTTGAGCGGCTTCCACGAATGCGCCCTAGCCGCCTTCGGCGCCATGCCCATCATCTTTCCAGATAAAAAGGTGCATCTGCAGTACACCACCACTTCGCCTAAGCTGCATAAAGTGTTGGGTGTTGAGTCGCCGGTGTTTGATTGATTTTGTTGACGCTCTTGGGTGAAATACAAATACCGGACGCAGAAGACGCAAAGGTTACACAGAAGGAATACCAAAAAGAGAAATACCAAAAGAGTTTTTGAATTCTTGATTCCTCTGCTTTTTTCTTTTTCTTCTGTCTTTTTTTGCGTCTTTTGCGTAACCTTTGCGTCCTCTGCGTCCGGAAGGTTCTCTTAGCCTCTTCAATCCAACTTAGTGCATAGCCGACATCTTGCAACTCGTCGGCATCTGCGCCTTCGCAGCGTCAATCACGCGGATCACGCGGAAGCCGTAGCCTGAGCCTTCTACATCGTATTTCACGCCCAGCGAACCCATTTTGTCCATCAGGCCGACGACGAGGGGTTGTTGGAATTGATGGTCTGTGGCTCGCATGGTGCCAGTTTGGCCGAAGAGGCTGATATTGCTCTTGGCCAAGCGTTGTGTAACTGCGATCACATCAATGCTTTGCTCTGATTTCGTGCCTTGCAGCGCTTGCGCCAAGGCTTCCATCATCAGCTGCATGCGCATGTGAACGTAATCATCCTCAGGCTTGGGGAAGCGTTTGCGGAACGCTTGCATGAAGGCATCAGCTTCTCGTTGACGTGCGCCTTTGACGATGCCATCTGGCGCGCCCACATTGGGCAGCCAATCGGCCACGGCAATGACTTTGCCAATACCCGCTTCGCCAATGGCTGCAGGCGCGCCGAGGGCGTTGCCATAGAAGGTATAAAACTTGCCATCAAAGCCCACTTCTTTGCAGGCTTTGATGAGCAGCGTGAGATCGTTACCGAAATTGCCCGTCATCACAGCGCCTGCGCCGCTGCTTTTGATTTTGGCAGCGTATGGCGCAAAATCTTTGATGCGGCCAAGAGGATGCAGCTCATCGCCGACGATGGCAATATCTACACGTTGCGCTCCGAGTTGGCGCTTGGCTTCGCGCAGCACGGCTTGGCCAAAACTGTAGTCTTGGCCAATGAGATACACCGATTTCAAGGCGCGATCTTCGCGCAGCACTTCCATGAGCGCAGCCATGCGCATATCGGCATGCGCATCGAAGCGGAAATGCCACGGGCTGCATTTTTCGTTCGTAAGGATCGGGTCAACGGCAGAGTAATTCAGAAACACCACGCGTTTATCAGGCACGCGTTCGTTGTGTTTGTTCACGGCATCGATCAAGGCCGCAGCCACAGATGAACTGTTGCCCTGCATGATGATTTGCGCGCCATCGTCAATCGCGGCGCGCAGCATCGCCAAGGCTTCCTCCACTTGGCCTTTGCTGTCGTAGCGCTCCATCTCTAGCAAGCGCTTTGTATTGCCAGCCAGAGTAATGCCCCCGCGTGCGTTCACACGCTCGGTTGCCCACACAAGATTGCGCTGCGCAGCTTCGCCTGTGTTGGCAAATGCACCTGAGAGGGCTTCGATCAATGCTATCTTTATAGGAGCGCTTTGCGCAGGCTTGATGCCGGCTACTGACCCAAAAGCCTCTAAAAATGCGCCTGATGTTGTGACAAGCAGCATGCTTTTCAAGAGCCCGCGTTTAGAAATATATTTAGCCATTGACATGTTTTTTCTCCCTTGAAACCTGATGCATGAGCTACAGATATGAGCCATGCGGTAACGCTCTCATCATAGGGATGAAAAGCAAATGAGCCGCGAGTTTACTAGGAGTTTGCTATGTTTTTTTCACCTGCTCGTGCGCCAACAAATATTTCGCGTGCTGTCTTAAATGGTTACGGTTATGTGCCCAGCGCTTGGTCACGCTCCGAAGCATTTGATCGCTTTTTTGCTGATGCAACTGAAGGCGTTCATCAGCGCAACCAAGTCGAAAGCGATGACACATCGATCACGCTGAGCTTGGATGTGCCAGGCCTCTCGAAAGAGCAGCTCACCATCGGTATCGAAGGCCGCATCGTGCGTATCCATTCCAAAGACGATGCACCACGCAGCTTTAAAGCCGCTTACAAGCTAGGCAGCGAGGTGGATGCGGGCAAGAGCGAAGCCAAGCTGGAAAATGGTGTGTTGACTTTGAAGTTTGTAAAAGTCGCCCCAGAAAGCCGCGAAACTTTGCTAACGATCAACTGATTTTTCAAAGCTGATCAAGAGGCCATCTCGGCTTCACATCAAAGGCGTAGTTCCGAGAGGGCTGCGCCTTTTCCACTTGCAGCCGCATAGCCGCAGCGAGGGCAATCATCGCGCCGTTATCGGTACACAAATGCAGTTCGGGGTAATGCACGCGAATACCAGCCTTTGCGCATGCGGCGTTGAGCTGCTCCCGCAAACTTCGATTTGCACCCACGCCACCGGCCACCACCAGTCGCTGCAAACCCGATTGCTGCACCGCCTTGAGCGATTTCTTCACCAAAACATCAGTAATGGCCGCTTGAATACTCGCCGCCAAATCACGCTTCAGCGCCTCAGACAAGGATTCAAGACCCGCGCCGCGCACAGTAGCGCCCTCGGGCACATCGCCCACCAAGCGTTTGATCTGCGTGAGCACCGCCGTTTTCAGCCCGGCGAAAGAAAAATCTAAATCACCACTGTGCAGCAAAGGCCGCGGGAACTTGAAAGCCAGAGCGTTGCCAGTATGAGTCAGATCGCCGCCATCAGCCAGCCTTGCCAGCTCAGGCCCGCCCGGATATGGCAAGCCCAGCAATTTCGCCGTCTTGTCAAACGCTTCGCCAGCGGCATCATCAATCGTCTCGCCCAGAAGCGCATACTCGCCTACGCCATCGACCCGCATCAGCTGCGTGTGGCCTCCGCTCACCAGCAGCGCTACAAACGGAAACTCAGGCGGATCAGCGCTCAAAAAAGGTGAGAGCAAATGCCCCTCTAGATGATGTACAGCAATCACCGGTTTGCCTAACGCACTGCCCAATGCGCAAGCCGCTCCCGCGCCCACGAGCAACGCGCCCGCCAGCCCCGGGCCGCGGGTAAACGCTACTATATCTATAGCGCTCAGCGCAATATTTGCGCCGGCTAACACCTCTTTTGTCAATGGAATGATGCGGCGAATATGATCCCGGCTCGCTAACTCGGGCACCACGCCGCCATACGCCCGGTGCATCTCAATTTGACTGTAGAGCGCCGCACCTAAAAGCACCGGAATGGGCGATCCAGCGCTTACTTGTGGTGCAGACGCATCCACCCCCACTTCTGCCCGCACCAAAGCCACGCCCGTTTCATCGCAAGAAGACTCTATTCCTAAGATCAACATATTGGCCTGAATTTTGCACTACTTAACCCATGAGTCTTCGACACGCGCCCGCTGCAGACAATTTGCGCATGCCTAGCCATGAAACTGCTCAACCCTTGCGCATCGTGGTCGTCGCCCCGGAATCACTCAGCCCTGATAGCAATGATGAGCATGCGGCACAAGAGGCTGTGCGCAGCCGCGAGCTTCGCATTGGCTTACTTGAGAGCGGCTACAACCTGATTGCTGTGCTGCCCGCGGACAGCTTTTTAGAGCAGCGCATCTCGCAGCTCCAGCCAGACATGATCATTGTAGATTCGATCAGCGATGCGAGAGATGCGCTGGAGCATGTGGTGATCGCCACACGCGATGAGCGCCGCCCCATCGTGCTTTTTACTGAAGACAAAGACACGACGCATGTGAAGGATGCCGTGGCGGCTGGCGTCAATGCTTATATCGTGGCCGGCCTAGCGCCCGAGCGCATACGCCCGATCCTAGATGTCGCGATGGCGCGCTTTGAGCATGAACAAAGCTTGCGCTTAGAGCTGCAAACGGCACGCTCTGAGCTGCAAGATCGCAAAACCATCGACCGCGCCAAAGGCTTGCTGATGCAACGCCAAAATCTCTCTGAGCAAGACGCCTACGAGAAGCTTCGCAAAACTGCAATGGACAAAGGCTTGAAGCTGGCCGATGTAGCGCAACGGATGCTAGATGTGGCGGATTTATTAGGCTAAATACCTTTGAATCGTCGAGCCAGCACAAGGATCACGTCGCCCTGCTGACCCAGGGCGGCGCAGAATCGGATCAGAACCTCTTCGGCAGTTGGGGGATTGGTGCATCACTGAAGGCGTTGGTTTCGAGAGCGGCGTAGCTGGAGATTTTCATGTGGGAATTTGTGGGGATGAACGCGAAGAGCGGCGAATGACCACCTCGGCGAAGGCGATAGTCAAGACCCAAGAGGCGACGAAGAGGATGTCGGAGGCTAGGCCATTCGGAGGTTGACCCGTGATGATGTAAATTGGGAAGAACACCAACGAGACGGCCCCCAACCCCATGCCGATAGCGTAGGCGCGGATAGCCCAAGCGCGATGGCGGAGGAAATCGCGGTCCCGGATTGCTGCCATTGCCAAGGCGAGCGCGATGAGGAGCGCTAGGCCAAAGAGACCGCGAGCGATGTCGACCAGCGGTGTTCTTTGTGAAATCACCTGCGCGAGAAGCGAGAGACTCGATAGGCCAAGGATCGCACCAGAAAGGACGAAAATTCGACCTAACACGCGGTGCAGCGGCCCAAATCGGTTGCAGAGGGCACGGACGAATTGCACGGGGCCGATGATCCCGAATGCTGCTCCAGCCAAGACATGGGCAAACCACGCGATGGGGGCAACGGCCAGGCGGGCGCTGTCTTCGGGGTAAGTGCCAGACGGAATCTGAAACACGAGAACGAGCGCCGTCAGGATCGGGATGAAGGTGAAGAAGGCCAGCGCCAGAACTAGCGGGGTAGGCCGCGAAAAAAAGCGAAGCATGGGAAGCCTTACATGGGGGAACTAAAGCTGGCATGGTATGGATGCATTTAGCTCGTGAAAAAGATGAGGAGTGGATAAGCAGAAAAATCTATCTGCAGACTAAGCCGTAAGCTTTGCAGTTTGGCAAAACTGATGAACTGCTGAACTGCAATTTGCAGAAAAGAAGTTGTATTCTTCTAAAAATAATCACAACCGGCATAGCTATGCCGGCAATCTAGCTAGAGCTATGGAACGGTTGCGACCAAGCAAATCAGAATGTGTACGATGCGCCGACGAACAAAAGACTCTGGTCTTTCTTCTGTACTAAGCTGCTCGTCGCTGCATCCCCCTTTAGGAAATTGAGGTGAAGAGCTGTATTCACAGACCAGTTGTTGTCTATTTTGTAGTTGCCGCCTAAGGTTAAGCCCATGCTTTTGATACCCGCACTCGGGGTGTAAGTCTTGAAGCCGCTTTTTGCAGATTGCGCTGCAGTTACACCAAAGTAGGTTTGATGGTGTTTTTTATCAGCCCAAACTACATTTGGAGAAAGGGACAGACCTAGATTGTTATTTATCGCCCAAGGAATCTCGGCGCCAAATTCAATAATAGAGCCGCCACTTCCATCAAAACTACTATCTGAGGTATTTAATTTTCCGTTAGCAGAATCTTTCTTAAATGCAAAGGTCAAGGGTACGCCAGCATTCACGCGGCCAAATACGCCATACTCGGCTGTGGATTTAATTTCTCCCATGCCCTTAAGTCTTTTGCTGCCTGGTTTAAACAGAGTTCCGTCTTTGGAATCTACCCGACCTTGGACCGCTCCTAAACTCAATCCAAAAGCATACGCATGTGTATCTACGATTGTCCAACTGATTCCGTTTGACTTAGAGCCTATGCCAAATGTGCCCCAGCTGTCTGTTGCGTAGCTGGCGTTAAAGTCTGGAGCCAAGCTTGTGATTCTCTTGCGCGCGCCCTCATATTCAGGTAGCGATACAACCCCCAAGCCTGCGGAGACCTTCCAAGGAATAGCCTGTTTTTTCTCAATGGCTTGTGAGTAAGCTGCTCCAGAGATCCAGAATAAACTGGTTATGACCAATATGTTAGCTGCTGCTGACGCGTAGTGTGAAGAAGTGGAAGTGAAGTGAATTGACATGGATAGTTACTTTGTATATGGATTGAACTCCGAATCACGGTGTGGTCGCCTCATTGTGAATAGAAACTTCCATACGCTAGACTCTCTTTAAGTTTAAGTTAATACCTATACTTTTTTAACCCGATTAAAGTCGGTATATTGTTTGGTAAATGTTCGAATAAAATATATTAAAAGCTATTTAATTTGCCTACCTTTTAAAAATCCGACGCGCTCTCAATGTTTCTTGTAGCTGTTTATAAACAATTGCGCAGGACTTGGTGATTGATTCGCAGAAAATCAAAGATATTGCTCCACGAAGCTTGTCGCTAATCACCAATTTTCTTAGAACTCTAGATAAAAAAATAGCAGCCCTTGCGGACTGCTACTGAGCTTGAGGGCCTAAGAATTAAAGGCCAGTCAAGTTGCAATTCAGAGTGCGTCTTGCCAAGCCGCTGTCAAAATAGGTGACAGCTAGCAAATCTTGCGTATCAGGAAATACGTTGACAGACAAATCGGCTTTAGTGACGCGGTTGCGGGTCGTTGAGCCACTGAGATTCCAATCCAAGATGCCAAACATGAGTTTGACGCTTGGTTCAAATGTCGTATTCTGGTACAACCCGCCGTCGGCAGGGCCGTTAACGCTCGGCTCATACAGCACGCCGTTGTGGGTGTATTCGATACCGCCACTCACAAGATAGCGTATCTGGCATGTTTGTGTAGTGATGATCGGATCATTGCCCACCAAACGCTTACCCGCCAAGCAGCTACTCCAGTTAGAAGAACTGATCAAAAATGCAGAACGCGGGCAATTCAGAATATCTGCCCTCGTAGCAACGTCAGATGCTGGCGGTGTCGTAGAAACAGTACCGCTCGCTGTTGCCACATCACAGATCGTTTGATTCGGAGCTGTGCGGCAAAGTTGATAGCTGAAAGCATACGCGCCTGCGCTGGTGCCTGCGACCACCGTGATCACACCGGTGCTGGTGTTCAAGCTGATTGAGCCTGATGTTGGTGCAGCGCTGGTTCGCGTGACTGCGGCGATGCTCGCATTCGTGCCGACAATAGCAGCGGTAGTTGTACCGTTGGTGGTCACTGTGTCGTTGGTTTGCACGGGTGTCGTGCTGCCGCCCGCTGCTGATTGAATCGCCGGGAAAGCATCGTCTACAGCATTTGCGTTGTTGACTGGATCGAGTACCGGCGGTGGCACACCTCCATCACCGCCGCCTCCGCCGCATGCGACGATAGCCGACACCACCGCCACGCATCCTGCCCAGCGCGCGAGGCGCTTATTCCAATGACGAGTTGTTTTCATATGAATTTTTCCTAAAGTTAAGTTAAGTTGAGGGAAGGGATGATGTCTACTTGCGCAAAGCGCTGACTTTGCATTTTTTGCTATTGAAAAGAGAAGTAAGGTGTTGCTTGCGAGCTGCGGCACTATCGCGTGCAAGCGCTCTATTTGCCTCTGCTTGCTGCTGGTTTTGTTGATCTATGCCAAGCCCAGAAGCTAAGCGACCAAACAAGCTGCCAAGTTGAGCCAGTTCGGCAGAGCGCGTTTCGCGAGCGATATCTTGGATAGCTTTTCCCGCATTCGCCGCCTGATTTGCGGCCACTGGTTGCGCTGTCGTGTTCGCAGCAATCAAGCCATCCATTTCTTTAACATCGTCATAAAGCGCCTGGCAGCCAAGCTCTGCATCGCCTAGCCGCTCACGTGGAAAAGATTGCGCATGCGCCGATGCAGTCGCTGCAAGAATGAAGGGTGGTAACAAGCCCACGCAAAAGAGTTTGGAAAACATAAGGTCTTTGCTCAAAACAGTAAAAGGATTTAAGAACTGCAAGTGTTGAGGCAAAGCCCTTTACAAACAACCCTACAGGTGTAGGGACAGTGATGCTATTTGTGTAGCAATGCTTTGCTGGGCGTCAAAAATCAATTGCCAGACACCCTACTCTGGTCGGGTGTGATGATTCAAAGAGACGGACGAGTGGTTCAATCCACTCCTAGCATTGAAAGTTAAATAGAGCTCGGCAATAATTGAATATGTTGCAAATGCACATCGAGCTGACAACACAAGCCTCAAAGGAAAAACCGTGCCCCTGAACAGCTATGCATTGATTTGTGATGACCATCCTTTGGTCGGTAGTGGCCTGCGCGAGCTTTTGAGAGACCATCCCTTTTTAGACACCAGCGTTTGCACCTCCTCAGAAATCGAGTGTTTGAGATACATTGCTGCGCATGGCACGCCAGCGATTGTGGTGGCCGATTTTTGGCTCGCAGACGATGCTTCCGAGCATTTGATCCAGCAACTCACCCTGCATTGGCCTGATCTGCCCATTTTGATGATGAGTGCTGATGATGATCCGGTGGTGCAGCTCAAATGCCAGCAATGGGGCGCGAAGGGCTTCATCAGCAAGCAAGCTTCGCCCGGCGTGATTCGTGAAGCTGTGTCAGCTTTGATCGAGGGCTTGCGTTGGTTTATGCCACTGAATGATCAAGCCAGTGTCTCGTCGATCCGCAAGAACCAATGGCCGATCAGCGCGCGCGAGTTGGGCTTGACGGTTCGGCAAGGGCAAATTTTGGGCATGGTTCTCGAAGGTCTGCCCAACAAAAGAATTGCACAAAACATAAACGTGACTGAAGCTACTGTGAAAGAACATGTCACAAGTGTTTTGCAGAAGCTCAGCGTGAAGACTCGCGTCGAAGCGATTGCGAAGCTTAAAGATCGCAGTTATCAAGCGTGGTGATCGCAATATGTTTAAAGCATGGATGAGTAAGATCAAACCACCAAATGTCGTCTATGAGTACGCAAGCTACATGCAGCTTGCAAGCGATGTCAGCCTTGAAAAGCATGTACAACTACTAAACATAGCGTTTGACTCCTTAATCTTTAGCTTGCGCGTCATTCCTGTGACGGCGGCATTAGGAGCATTTTTCTATGGCCGCAGTCACGATATGACTTTCATGTGCATATGGGCGCTTGGATATCTGATTGCTTCTATGTATCGGAAACGTCTACAAAGATTTTTTGAAGAAGATTCAGCTCATTTAAGTGCTGAACTATTCATCGCTCGTTGGGTGCCCAAACTCAAGCGCATCGTGACTTTGCACGGCATGGGTCTTTGCATGCCGTTATTTATTACTGCGTTCGACCCTAGCTACGAATTTAATGTAGTTTGGTACTTAGTTCTTGCTGGCATCGTCGCAATTAACGCCTCAATTCAGACGGCAGTGCTCAGTATTTTCATTCGATTTTTGAATTCAATTTTCTGCATCGTTTGCTTTTATACGCTATTGGCCTTTCCCGAAAATTGGTACTACGTGACGCCCTTATTGATTTTTTTTACTGCTGGTTTCTATCGCCACGCTTTGGTTGCACACAAGTTTTTCCTTAAGCAAGTTCGCCTAGAAGAAAGCAGTAATCGCTTGGCAGAACAATTCAAAATCGCCAAGGAAACGGCCGAAGATGCGCTCAAGGCTAAGAATCGCTTCCTTGCTACGGCAAGTCACGATTTGCGCCAGCCTGTTCATGCCATGAGTATGCTGATTGAAGCCATCTCGCAGCACAATCAAGATGCCTGCCTCACGCCCGCACTGATCGACCTGCGCTCCAGCCTGCGCGCTATGAATTTGATGTTCAACTCATTGCTTGATTTATCTAAGCTGGAATCTGGCGTGATTGCAATTGAGCGCAAGCGCATTCACTTGCAAGCTTTTTTGCAAGATATCGCTCGGCTTTTTGAACAAGATGCGCGTGATCGTCAGCTGCAACTTCGCCTGCATTTGCCCAAGCAAGCCGCCTTCGCTCAAACCGATCCGAATTTGCTGCGCCAAGTGCTGCTTAATCTGACGCAGAATGCGTTGCGTTATACCGAGAAGGGCGGCATATTACTTGCGGTGCGCAAACGTGCGAACCAGTGGCAAATTGAGGTGTGCGATACGGGTATTGGTGTTGCCAAAGATGCGCAGTCGGATATTTATTTGCCCTATTTTCGGCAGGAGCATGCGTGGGGCTTAGATTCTGAGGGACATGGCTTGGGTTTGTCCGTTGTGGCTAGATGCGCCTTATTGATGAAATCGCCCTTGGATATGGCCTCTCGCCTGGGGCGCGGCTCTCGGTTCTGGATTCAGATTCCCAACATGACTGCCGATGCTCCGCTGGGCTCGGAAAACGCGGATTTTGCCAACCTGATGCTGGATGACGGGGCATTGCAGCCGATCAATCAAGGCCGCTGCCTGATCGTTGAGGACGATCCACAAGTTGGCCGCGCTTGGCAAGCGCTGATGCACTCATGGGGCGTAGAAGTGCGTATTGCTAGTAATTCATTGGAGGCTTTTGCTTGTTTGCAAGCAGGCTTTGCGCCCCAAGCGATTCTTTGCGATGAGCGGCTGCGAGCGGGCGAGAGCGGCTTTGAACTACTTAAAGCGTTGATGGCGCGACTACCTGATGCACGTGGCGCGATAGTCAGCGGCGAGTTTAACTCGCCTGCATTGGTGCAAGCCGAAAATGAAGGCTATTTGGTACTGCGCAAGCCGGTCGATATTGGATTGGTGAACGAGCTACTCAGCCGATGGCTGACAACGAAGAGATAAGTTGGCACGCTTCTCGCATATAGAAGCTCAAGGTCACCGAAGACCACTCGATTGACAGATGCATGCAAAGGCGCATGCATTCCCAATCACAAAGAACGAAGGCGTTCTTGGACACTGTTTGCTCTGCTTGAGTGCTGAGCGGCATGTAGCCAAGGGCGCTTTTTTTATTGCTTTCTCACTCGGAGCCGTCAACATGCCAGATATCAACCCACCTTTGTTCACCACATTAAGCCGTCGCCGCGCACTGCAATTGGGCGCTGTGAGCGCCGTGGGTATTTCGCCCGCGTTGCGCAGCGTGGTCTATGCGCAAGGCTCGGATGCACCAGAAAAGAAAGAAGTAAAGATCGGTTTTATTCCGCTCACTGATTGCGCAAGCATCGTGATGGCTTCTGTGCTGGGCATTGATCAGAAATACGGTGTGAAGATCATTCCTAGCAAAGAAGCGAGCTGGGCAAGTGTGCGGGACAAGCTGCTGTCGGGAGAAAACGACATGACGCACATGCTTTATGGCCAAGCGTTTGGCATCAGTCTGGGCATCGGCGGGCCTAAGCGCGATATGAATGTGTTGATGACGCTCAACCACAACGGGCAAGGTTTCACTTTAAGCAAAAAGCTTGCAGACAAGGGCGCAACCGATTTGGCTGGACTCGCCAAACTGATGCAGTCGGAAAAACGCGAATACACCTTCGCGCAAACCTTCCCCACTGGCACGCATGCGATGTGGCTGAACTATTGGCTGGCCTCAGCGGGCATTGATCCCATCAAGGATACAAAAGTGATCACTGTGCCGCCGCCGCAAATGGTGGCGAATATGCGCGTGGGCAATATGGATGGCTATTGCGTGGGCGAGCCTTGGAATCATCGTGCGATTGCAGATGGCATCGGCATCTCGCCTGCCACGACGCAAGATGTGTGGAAAGACCATCCTGAGAAAGTGCTGGGCGTCACCGCTGATTTCGCCAAGAAGAATCCCAACACCTGCCGCGCTGTGACGGCGGCCATCATTGAAGCTGGCAAATGGATCGATGCAAGCTTGCAAAACAAAAATAAGATGGCTGAGACGATTGCTGATAAATCCTATGTGAACACCAGCGTCGATGTCATCAACCAACGCATCTTGGGCCGCTATCAAAATGGCATGGGTAAGACTTGGGATGACCCGAACCACATGAAATTCTTCAACGGTGGCATGGTGAACTATCCCTATCTGTCTGACGGCATGTGGTTCCTCACGCAGCACAAGCGCTGGGGCTTGCTCAAAGATCACCCTGATTATTTGGCCGTTGCCAAAGCCGTGAACCGCACGGATATTTACAAGCAAGCAGCCGCTGCTGCCAAGGTCAGTATTCCGAAATCGGATATGCGCAGCAGCAAGATGATCGATGGCGTGGTGTGGGATGGCAGCAATCCTTCCAAGTATGCCGATGGTTTCAAGATCAAGGCCTGAATCAACACTAAAAGTCAATACCAAAAGGGAGCTCACCATGGTTGCAGCCGTCTTTCACCAACCTCTGCCCGATGCTTCTGTGCCCCCCAAACGGGCTCACGGCATGGTAAGTGATGCTATGAATTCCATAGCACCTCGCGCAGATTCTATGCCGGCTACTGACCAAAAAGACTCTGAAAAAACCTCAAAAAAGATGCCTTTTGACTGGCGCGGCCTCTGGCTCAAAATCGTGCCGCCCGTCATGGGTATGGCGCTGCTCGTGGGCATTTGGCAGCTCATTGCCATGGGTAGCAAAGGCGCATTTCCCACACCATCTGCAACAGCCGTGCAAGCGGTGAGCATCTTCTCTGATCCGTTTTACAGCAAAGGGCCGAATGATCAAGGCATAGGCTGGAATATTTGGAGCTCACTCAAACGCGTGGCGGTAGGCTTTGGTTTGGCTGCACTCGTGGGCATCCCGCTGGGCTTCATGATCGGGCGCTTTACGTTTTTAAATCGCATGTTTGGCCCGCTGATCAGCCTGCTGCGCCCGGTCTCGCCATTGGCTTGGCTGCCGATTGGTTTGCTGGTGTTCAAAGGCGCGCATCCTGCTGCGATCTGGACGATCTTCATTTGCTCCATTTGGCCGATGATCATCAACACGGCTGTGGGTGTGCAGCGCGTGCCGCAAGACTATATGAATGTGGCTCGTGTGCTCAACCTGTCTGAATGGAAGATCATCACGAAGATTTTATTCCCTGCGGTGCTGCCTTACATGTTGACCGGTGTGCGTTTAGCCGTTGGCACAGCATGGCTAGTGATCGTAGCTGCCGAAATGCTGACGGGCGGCGTGGGTATTGGCTTTTGGGTGTGGGATGAGTGGAACAACCTCAACGTGAAAAACATCATCATCGCCATCTTCGTGATAGGCATCGTGGGCTTGATTTTGGAAGCGGCGCTGATCAAGCTGGCGGGTACGTTTACTTTTGAAGAAGTGAAGGCTTAGATTTTTAATACAAATACAAATGCAAATACCGGACGCAGAAGACGCAAAGGTTACGCAGAAGGAATACCAAAAAGAGAAATGCTAAGAAGAGTTTTTCTTGAATTCAATTTACTTTTGCCTTTTGTCTTTCTTTGTCTTCTTTTGCGTCCTCTGCGAAACCTCTGCGTCTTCTGCGTCAGGAAGTTCTGTATTCATTCTTAAGATTTTTTGGAGTTCATCATGGAAAAGTACATCGATATTTCGGGTGTTGCCCAAACCTTCAAAACCACCAAAGGCTTGTTCCCTGCGCTCAAAGACATTAACTTGAGCGTGAGCAAAGGCGAGTTTGTGACCTTGATTGGGCATTCGGGTTGCGGCAAATCGACCTTGCTCAATTTGATCGCCGGGCTCACCACACCCACCGAGGGTGCATTGCTTTGCGCCAACCGCGAGATCAAAGGCCCAGGCCCTGAGCGAGCGATGGTGTTTCAGAATCATTCGCTACTACCTTGGCTTACTTGCTATGAGAACGTGTATCTCGCAGTAGAGCGCGTCTTTGGCAGCACCACAACGAATCGCGCAGGCGAGAGCAAAGCCCAGCTCAAAAAACGCACAGAAGCCACGCTCGAGATGGTGGGGCTCACGCATGCTTTGCACAAGCGCCCCGGCGAAATCTCTGGTGGCATGAAACAGCGTGTGGGCATCGCTCGCGCGCTGTCGATGGAGCCGCAAGTGCTCTTGATGGACGAGCCTTTCGGCGCACTGGATGCACTGACCCGAGCCAAGCTGCAAGATGAGCTGCTGGAGATCGTGCAGAAAACCAAAAGCACGGTGGTGATGGTGACGCATGACGTAGACGAAGCCGTGTTGCTCTCAGACCGCATCGTGATGATGACCAATGGACCAGCGGCCACAATTGGCGATATCTTGCCCGTGGAGCTGCCGCGCCCGCGCAACCGCATTGAGCTGGCGCAAAACGGTGAATACGTGCAATACCGCCGTACGGTGCTTGATTTCCTCTACAACCGGCAATCGCACGTCGAAAAACAAGCCGCTTGATGGCCTTGCGCACCAGCTGAGTAATTTACGCACCATGCCTGTGCGGAAATAGCGCGCCTGACGCGCAAATCCTTGGCACGGTTCTCGCACTCTTATTGTGAAGAAACAAGCACAAAAAGGGAACACACATGGCCGGCATAGGCACATTTTTGAAGAGCGGACACGCGCCAACCTTGGGCGCTTCGTTTTTTTATTTTCTATTTTGTTGCGGCGTCTGGGTGATCAATGGAGCGATGGCGCCTTTTATCAGCGAGGCTTATCAACTCTCGCCTGCGCAAAAGGGCGTGATGCTTTCTGTGCCTATTTTTGCGGGCGCGCTGATGCGCTTTCCGCTGGGCATTCTTTCGCAATACATTGGCCGTAAAAACGCAACGCTGGTGGAGATGGGCGGCATTGCCATAGCTCTGATCTATGGCTATTTCTTCGTCAATTCTTTCAACACGCTGCTGGCGATGGGCGTGTTGCTGGGCATTGCAGGCGCGAGCTTTGGCGTGGCTTTGTCGCTGGGCTCAGGCTCTTTTCCACCGCGCTACAAGGGTTTGGCGATGGGCTTGGTCGGCGCAGGCAATGTGGGCACTGCAGTTTGCGCTCTGCTTGCGCCCATACTGGCGCAGCGCTATGGCTGGCAAACGGTGTATGGCTTTGCGGCACTTGGCGTGTTGCTGCCTGCTATTGTGATGATTGTGTTTGCGCAGGAGCCGCCAGATGTAGACAAGCACGCCAGCTTTCGGGATCACATTGCTTGCCTGTTTGAAAAAGATGGCTGGGCTTTCAGCGTGATTTATGGCGTGACGTTTGGGGGCTTCATCGGGCTAACGACGTTTTTACCCAGCTATTTTCATGATCAATTTGGCGTGACCAAGGTGCAAGCGGGGCAGCTCACGATGATGGTGGCTTTTATGGGCGCAGCGCTGCGCATCATGGGCGGCTGGCTCTCGGATCATTGGGGCGGAATCAACACGCTCACGGCGGTGCTCATCGTGGTCGCCGTGACGCTCACACTCTGCGGATTCACACAAGGCTCGCTCACCCTCACCACGCTGCTCTTTTTATTCTGTTTTGCGGCTCTTGGCGCTGGCAACGGCGCTCTCTTTCAACTTGTGCCTCTGCGCTGGCCAACCACCACCGCTGTGGCGGGCAGCATGATCGGCGAGATCGGCGCGTTAGCAGGCGGCATTGTGCCCAATGCGATGGGCTTATCGAAGCAATATGCAGGCTCTTACCTTTGGGGATTTTTACTTTTTGCAAGCTTCTCTGTGGCCATGCTGATCATGCTGCGCATGATGCAAGGCCGCTGGACGCGCACTTGGGCTGAGAAAGGTGGCCGCGCACGCTTGATCGCCTGAGCTTGAACACTATGAAACTCGATAGCAAACAAATGCATATCGCCTCCCAGCTTTTCATGGCAGCGGGCAAAGCGGGCCATCCATTTGATTTGGCGCGCTTTGTCAAAGAGCCCATCTATGCCAGCGAGACGATGGCCAAGCTCAATCTTCATGCGGATACGCAGGGCAATGATGTACTGCAATCGCTCACCTCCATGGCGATCGCTGCATTGTCTTCTGCCACCATGCCGGTGCCTTTGATCTCAGTGAGCGAGCACCCTACCTTCACACCGCAATCGCCTTAAAAACAGATAGGCTAGCGACGCTGATCTTCTGACTTATTTGGCATTAAAAATGGCATATAGCCGGCATAGAATATGCGCTAAATGCTATAATTTTCATAGCACTTGTTATTTTGGCAAGAAGAGCAGCCACATCACCAAGAGCGCGTTAAACAGCAAGCTCACCGCCAAACCCAGCTTCCAAAGCAAAGCCGGATCGCGCTGCAATAAAGGCGTGGGGCGCAAGGCGCTCAAGGGGCGAGAAGCGCCGCGCTCTAGCGCCAGCAAGAATTCCTCCGCGGTTTCAAAGCGCTGCTTTTGATCCCGAGCCACAGCTTTGAGCACCACATGATCCAGCCACACCGGCACCTCCGGCTGCATGCGGCTAGGCGCAATCGGATCGCGGAAATAGCGCCCAGTTTGATAAGGCAACACCTCGCCATAAGGCAACTTGCCAGTGAGCAGTTGATACAGCGTCACGCCCAATGCATACAAATCGCTGCCTGCATTGGCGCTCTGCTCCTCGCCCTCGCCTTGCAGCGCATAGCCGAATTGCTCGGGATTAATGTAGCTGGGCGTGCCTGCATGCAGATCGCGCATAGTCAAAGGCTCATGGCCGCTGAGCGCCACGCCCAGATCCAGCAGGCGCAGCATGCCAGCCTCGCTTTGGTGCAAATTGGCGGGCTTGATGTCGCGGTGAATCACGCCTTGGCGATGCATCGCGCAAAGTGCCTTGAGCACTTGCATCGCCGCTTGCACAGCCTGCGGCACATCCAGCCGCCCACGCGCCTCTAGAGCCTGCGCCAGCGTTTGCCCGGCATGCCAGTCGTAGAGCAAATAAAAGCTGCTCGCCAGCTGCCCGCTGGGCAATTGCAGATGCGAATGCAAATGCACCAAATGATCGGAGGCCATGCTGGTTTGCATGCGCTTGGCCAGCCAAGCTTCGTGCGCGAGCATGGCGCGTTCATCGAGATCTTTCTCGCGGCTGGGATGCAGCGCTTTCAAGGCATAGAGTTTTTGCGAAGCGGTATCGCGCACTTGGTAAAGCAAATTCACGCCGCTATCAGCAACGAGTGCCGTCACAGTGAAGCCATCGATCACATCGCCAATTTTGAGCTTCGCGGGCACTGGCAAGTTGTGCGCAATGAGCTCCTCATCACGCAAATGCGATTCTTGCAAACCCAGCACGCGGACCACGAGGGCGCTGGCGTTGTCTAGGCTGCCAGAATCTAGCGCAGCCGTGGCTAGCGCATCTGCAATATCTTGCGAGCTGCCCTGTTTCGTAAACACGCGCAGTTTGCTCTCAGAGACGCTACCATGGACGCCGTCGGTCAGCAAAATAAACACATCGCCCACTTGCAAATCACCTTGGCTGTAATCCACCAACAAGCGCTCATCTGCGCCAATCGCGCGGATCAATTGATGCTTGAAATCTGGATGATCCACCACATGATCGGTGGTGAGCAACTGCATGCTGCCTGCGCGAAGCAGATAGGCGCGTGAATCCCCCACATGCGCCACTGTATACGTCTGCCCGCGCAGCACGAGAGCTGTGAGCGTGGTGAGGCCGCATTCATCTCTTGCCGTGCGCTTGCGGTTCACACCAGCAAGCCAGTCGTTGTGCGCCATGATCACGCGATCGAGTGCCACAGTCGTGTTCCAAGTCTCTCGCGTGCCGAAATAATCTTGCACGAGGCTCATCACCGTGGTTTGCGCAGCTTCTTTGCCTTTGCCGCCGGTACTTACGCCGTCGGCAATCGCGCAAATCGCACCAAAACCGCCCTGCCCTGGCTCAGGCAGCATCGCTGCACAAAAATCCTCATTTGTGAGTTTTTTGCCGATGAGCGAGGTGAAGCCAATGTCAATATCGAATGCCATGCACCAGTTTACGCAATCTCTGTGCCCTGTTGTGAGGAATACAACTTTTCAGCGCTTTAAAACCGTTCGTGGTTTTGCAGAAACCGCCATTGCCCGAGCGGCAGATCGGCCAATGGCACACGCCCCACGCGAATGCGCTTCATGCCGACAATTTGCAAGCCGTGGTGCTCGCACAGCAGCGCAATGCGCCCAGGCTCAGCGCCCTTGGCAGCAAAACGCAGTCCGGTCACTTGATCGTTGGCTTTGCTCAGTGCGACTTTGGCTTGAATCAACAGGCGATCTCGTCGCACAAAAGGGCGATTTAAAGCTTGCAAAATATCCTCGCTGACCGTGCCCTGCACATCAACAATCATCTCATTTTCCAGCGTATTGGCATCATCCCAGAGCTTGCGCTGAATGCGGAAATCTTGGCTGTACACCAGCAAACCACTTGCCCCGCTCTCGAGAGGCGTATAACAAGTTTGCGCTTTCAGATCCCTTTGCAGCAAGCGCACGCCCGATGAATCAGCATTGCTTCGCTGCGCGGCAACGAGAAGGCTCATCGCATTTTGTTGCCCTTTTTGCTGCGGCTCATCCCATGTGTAGCCCGGCGGTTTGTGCAGCAATATCGTCATCGGCAAACTGTCTAGCAATGAAGCATGTTGATCAACTTCAATGCGCTCGTTTGAGACGCGATGCTGTGGGCTTTCCTGCACCACGCCGTTTACGCGCACCCAGCCGCCTTCAATGTATTGCTCTGCTTGGCTCCGCGAGCAGTTGAGTTGCTCTGCAAGGCGTTTGGCGAGGCGGATGGGCTCGTTTGTCGTATGTGGTGTTGGCATGAGAGAAGTTTAACTGTGTGAGCTGTTTTAAAGTGCACACAGCACTGATGTGGTGCAACAAAGTTAGATCTCGCTGGCACAGCCCTTGCACTCCTTAGGTAAGTACTCGGAGGTTTGCAGCGTGAAAAAATCGAAATTAGTGATGGTTGGCAATGGCATGGCAGGTGTGCGCACCATTGAGGAGTTGCTCAAAATTGCGCCAGAGTTGTATGACGTGACCGTGTTTGGTGCAGAGCCGCATCCTAACTACAACCGCATTTTGCTCAGCCCCGTGCTCGCAGGCGAGCAAACGCTCGATGAGATTGTGCTCAATTCTTGGGAGTGGTACGCCGATAACAACATCACTTTGCATGCCGGCAAAAAAGTGGTGGAAGTCGATCGCATCAAGCGCATCGTGCGCTCGGAAGACGGCACGGAAGTGGAATACGACCGTTTGCTGGTGTGTACAGGATCGAACCCTTTCATCTTGCCCATTCCCGGCAAAGATTTGAAAGGCGTAATAGCCTACCGCGACATTGCCGATACGAACGCGATGATCGATGCGGCTAAGAAATACAAAAAAGCTGTGGTGATTGGCGGCGGCTTGCTCGGGCTGGAAGCAGCAAACGGCCTGATGCTCCGCGGCATGGATGTGACCGTGATTCACGTCATGCCTTGGCTGATGGAGCGGCAATTGGATGATGTGGCGGGCGGCTTGCTGCGCAAATCGCTCGAAGACCGTGGGCTCACTTTCATGATGGGCGCGCAGACGCAAGAACTCATCCCGGACAAAGACGGTCGTGTGATGGTCTTGAAATTCAAAGATGGCAAGGAAATTCCCGCCGATTTGGTGGTGATGGCTGTGGGCATTCGCCCTAATGTGGAGCTCGCGCAAAGTATGCGCCTGCATTGCGACAAAGGTATCGTGGTGAACGACACGATGCAAACCGTGACCGATGCGCGGATTTACAGCGTGGGCGAATGCGCGGCGCATCGCGGTATTGCTTATGGCTTGGTTGCGCCGCTGTTTGAGCAAGCCAAAGTGGCGGCAAATCACTTGGCGGAGTTTGGCATTGGGCGCTACACCGGATCGCTCACATCTACAAAGCTAAAAGTTACGGGCATTGATCTGTTTTCCGCTGGCAACTTCACGGGCGGCGAAGGTTTTGAGGAGATCGTGATGAGCGATCCCTTTGGCGGCGTATACAAAAAACTCGTGCTTAAAGACGACAAGCTCGTAGGCGCTTGCCTGTATGGCGACACTGTCGATGGCACCTACTATTTCAAGCTGCTGCGTGATGGCAAAAACGTGAGCGATATCCGCGACAAGCTGATGTTTGGCGAAGCGGCTATCAACAATGGCATTGGCGATGTCGGTCACCAAGGCCACACCAAAGCGGCCAGCATGCTCGATTCTGATGAAGTCTGCGGCTGCAATGGTGTGAACAAAGGTACGATCTGCAAAGCCATCCGCGAAAAGGGTTTATTCACTTTGGATGAAGTGAAAAAGCACACCAAAGCCAGCGCCTCCTGTGGCTCTTGTACCGGCCTGGTCGAGCAGATCTTGATGTTCACTGCGGGCGGTGATTACTCTGCCACACCAAAACTCAAAGCCATGTGCGGCTGCACTGATCATGGCCACCAAGCGGTGCGCGATGCCATACGCAGCAACAAATTACTCACCGTTGGCGACACGATGAAATTCCTAGAATGGAAAACGCCCAATGGCTGCAGCTCATGCCGCCCAGCGCTCAACTACTACGTCACCAGCAGTTGGCCCAAAGAAGCCAAAGATGATCCACAAAACCGCTACATCAATGAGCGCTCGCATGCGAACATTCAGAAAGACGGCACGTATTCCGTGATCCCCCGCATGTGGGGCGGCGAGACGACGGCGGATGAGCTGCGCCGCATTGCCAACGCGGTGGATAAATACAAGATCCCAACCGTGAAAGTCACAGGTGGTCAGCGTATCGATTTGTTGGGTGTGAAAAAAGAAGATTTGGTCAACGTGTGGAAAGATATCGGCATGCCTTCCGGCCATGCCTATGCCAAAGCACTGCGCACCGTGAAAACCTGCGTGGGCAGCGAATGGTGCCGCATGGGAACGCAAGATTCCACGCAAATGGGCAAAGATCTAGAGCGCGCCATGTGGCGCATGTATGCCCCGCACAAAGTTAAGTTCGCAGTCAGCGGCTGCCCGCGCAACTGTGCAGAGGCAGGCATCAAAGATGTGGGCATCATCGGTGTAGATAGCGGCTGGGAAATGTATGTGGCCGGCAATGGAGGGATCAAAACCGAAGTGGCTCACTTTTTCGTGAAGCTCAAAACGCCAGAGGAAGTGCTCGAATACACCGGCGCATTTTGTGAACTGTACCGCCAAGAAGGCTGGTATCTGGAGCGCACGGTGCATTACGTCTCGCGTGTGGGCTTAGATTACGTGAAGAAGAAAATTCTAGATGATCATGAAGGGCGCAAGGCACTTTGGGAGCGCCTGCAATTCGCGCTCGATGGTGAGCCCGATCCTTGGTTTGAATTTGATAAGGCTGCTGTGGACACGCGGCAGTTTGAGGCTTTAACGGTTTAGAAATTCAAATTCAAATTCAAATTCGAACTTCCGGACGCAGAAGACGCAAAAAAAGACAGAGGAAAAATGCAAAATGATTTGAAAGAATCGAACTCTTGTATTTATCTTTTTGGTATTCCTTCTGCGTAACCTTTGCGGCTTCTGCGTCCGGTATTCTCTTTTTCTCACTGCAAACCAAATGAACAATTGGAAAAAAATCTGCCTCGTCACTGACATCCCCATGCTCGGCTCGCGTCGTATCTCGCGCACGCAAGGCATGGATGTTGCCGTGTTTCGCAATAGCGAGGATCAAGTCTTCGCTCTGTTGGATCGCTGCCCTCACAAAGGCGGGCCGCTCTCCCAAGGCATCGTGCATGGCACATCGGTGGCCTGCCCTTTGCACAACTGGAACATTGGCTTGGCTGACGGCTGCGCGAATGCACCTGATGAGGGCTGCACGCCGAAGTTTGCTGTTCAGGTAAAAGATGGCGAGGTGTATTTAGATGCCACTGAGCTCGCTTCTCATGCGATGGATGAAACCCGGCCCATTGCAGGGCCTGCTCGCCGCTCAGTGCCTGCTTGAAGCACATGAAAGAAACAAAAAGCACCTGCCCGTATTGTGGCGTGGGGTGCGGCGTGATCATTGAAAGTGTGGGCGAGCAAATCACTGGTGTACGCGGCGATCCGGATCATCCGGCGAACTTTGGAAAGCTCTGCACCAAAGGTTCGACACTGGCGCTCACGGCCAGCGCGCCGATTACTTTGCAAACGCGCATCTTGCAGCCCATGCGACGCGAGCATCGCAGCGAAAAGCCGAAAGCAGTGAGCTGGGAAAATGCTTTAGATTTCGCCGCCAACTCATTTGCACAAATCATTGCAGAGCATGGCGCTGATGCGGTGGGCTTTTACATCAGCGGCCAACTTCTTACGGAAGACTATTACGTTTTCAACAAACTCGTCAAAGGCCAAATCGGCACGAACAACATTGATACCAATTCGCGCCTGTGTATGAGCAGCGCGGTGGCTGGCTACAAGCAAACACTGGGCGCGGATGCACCGCCCACTTGCTACGACGATATAAACCACGCCAGCTGCATTTTCATCGTCGGCAGTAACACGGCCTATGCGCATCCGATTTTGTTTCGCCGCATTGAAGAAGCTAAGAAAAACAATCCGGCGCTCAAAATCATTTTTGCTGATCCGAGGAAAACGGATACCGCTGAAATAGCTGATCTGTATTTGCCACTCTTGCCCGGCACAGATGTGGCGCTGTTCAACGGCATGCTGCATATCATGCTCTGGGAAGGCTGGATGGATTCTGCGTATATCGCTGCTCACACGAATAGCTTTGACGAACTCAAAGCTCTGGTGCGCGACTACACACCAGACCATGTGGCCCAGATTTGCGGTATCAAAAAAGAAGATTTGTTTGCAGCCGCCAAGCTATTTGCAACCAGCTCAGCCACGCTCAGCCTCTATTGCCAAGGGCTCAATCAATCAAGCAGCGGCACCGCGAAAAACGCCTCACTCATCAATCTGCATTTAGCCACCGCACACATCGGCAAACCCGGCGCAGGCCCGTTCTCCCTGACTGGCCAGCCCAATGCCATGGGTGGCAGAGAAGTGGGCGGCTTAGCCAATCTCATTAGCGCACATCGCGATATGGCCAACCCTGCGCACCGCGCAGAAGTGGCTGCGCTTTGGGGTGTGAAAGATGTACCCAGCGTACCCGGCAAAACCGCCGTAGAAATGTTTCAAGCCGCTGCAGACGGCGAAATCAAAGCCCTCTGGATCGCCTGCACCAATCCGGCGCAAAGCATGCCCGATCAAGCCACGGTGCGCCGCGCTCTAGAACGCGCCGAAATCGTCGTGTTGCAAGAAGCCTTCATCACGACAGAAACGGCTCGCTATGCCGACCTCTTGCTACCCGCCACAACTTGGGGCGAAAAAGAAGGCACAGTGACCAACAGCGAACGCCGCATCACCCGCGTGAGAGCCGCCGTACCCGCGCCCGGCGAAGCGCGCAACGATTGGCAAATCACCCAAGATTTCGCCCAGCGCTTGGAGAAATTAATTGGGGTCAGAACCCAATTAATTTCCGCGCCCGACGAAATTAATCGGGTTCTGACCCCAATTAATTTTCTGAACTACTCGACTCCAGAACAGATTTGGGAGGAACACAAAGCCTCCACGGCTGGGCGCGATTTAGACATCACAGGTTTGAGCTATGCACTGCTCGATCAAGCGCCGCAGCAGTGGCCTTATCTGCCGGGCGACACGCAAGGCAAAGAGCGCCTGTATGAAGATGGCATCTATCCCACGCCAGATGGCAAAGCAAAATTCGTAGCGCATGCCTACAAACCCGTTGCCGAGCCGCGTGAATCGCGCTTCCCCTTCAGCCTCACGACAGGAAGGCTCAGGGATCAATGGCACGGCATGAGCCGCACCGGCACCCTAGGCCGCCTGTTTGGCCATGTACCCGAGCCCGTGGTGCAGATGAACGCGCAAGACATGAGCCGCCGCCTGCTTAAAGAAGGCGATCTGGTGCACGTCACGAGCAAGCGCGGCTCGCTCTTGCTGCCTGTGCAAGCCAGCAGCGAGGTGAACGTCACGCAAGCCTTCATCGCCATGCATTGGGGCAGTGAATTTTTAAGTGGGCGCAGCAGCGCGGGAGAACGCATCAGCGGCGTGAATGCGATCACCACGAGCAGCTATTGCCCGATCAGCAAACAACCCGAGCTCAAGCATGCGGCTGTGAAGATTCTCAAAGCCGAACTGCCTTGGAAATTGCTGGCTGTGGCTTGGCTGCCTGAGAGCAACTTTCATATCGTGCACGCGCAATTGCAAGATCTGATGAGCCATTTTGAATATGCGAGCTGCGTGCCTTTCGGCAGAGAAGAAGCAGGCGAAGCAAGCGAGGCCAAGCGCGGCATACTCTTTCGCGCAGCGGCCAACTATGCAGCAGACAGCGAGCTCATCACGCATATCGAAGCCCTCATCGGTTTGACCACTCACGAGACAGTGCGCTATGAAGACAAGAAGCTTGGCCAGCGCCGCTCTGCTCGGCTCGTGCGCGTGACCGGCGGCAAAGCGCAGCTTGAAGCCTTCGTGTTAGCGGGAGATGTCAGTGCCGAGGCTTGGATCAAAACCTTGCTGCAAGATCAACTCGATGCGCAAACGTATGGCCGCCTATTGCTATCACCCGGTGCAAAAGCGCCGATTGCCATTCAAAGCAAAGGCCATCAGGTGTGCTCATGCTTTAACGTGAGCGAACACGAGATCACTGGCTTTCTACGTGTCTGCGAAGGCAACGATGCACAGCAACTCGGCGCTTTGCAGGATCAACTCAAATGCGGCACAAATTGCGGCAGTTGCCTGCCGCAAGTTAAGAAAATCATTCGCTTGCAACAAACTCAGCTTGCATAGCGCAGGCGAATACGCCGATCTATCCGCCGCGTCGCATTTCTTCAAAGAATTCAGAATTATTCTTCGTTGCTTTCATTTTCTTCTGAATGAGCTCCATGCTCTCGATCTCGTCCATGTTGAACAGGAACGAGCGCAAGATACGGGTCTTTTGCAGAATCTCAGGCGACAGCAAAAGCTCCTCACGGCGCGTGCCAGATTTGGAGAGATCAATCGCCGGGAATACGCGCTTTTCATACAAGCGGCGCGACAGGTGCACCTCCGAATTACCCGTGCCTTTGAATTCTTCAAAAATCACTTCATCCATCTTCGAGCCGGTATCCACCAGCGCCGTAGCGATGATGGTGAGCGAGCCTCCTTCTTCAATATTTCGCGCTGCGCCAAAGAAGCGCTTGGGGCGCTGCAGCGCATTGGAATCCACGCCGCCCGAGAGGACCTTGCCTGAGCTTTGCACCACGTTGTTGTAGGCCCGCGCGAGTCGAGTAATCGAATCGAGCAAAATTACCACGTCTTTTTTCAACTCCACCAAGCGCTTTGCGCGCTCAATCACCATCTCAGCCACGTGCACGTGGCGCGCCGCTGGCTCATCAAAGGTCGAAGCAATCACCTCACCGCGCACGCTGCGCTGCATCTCAGTCACCTCTTCTGGGCGCTCGTCGACCAGCAATACCATCAAATGCACATCGGGATAATTGGCGGTAATCGCATGCGCGATGTGTTGCATCATCACGGTTTTGCCGCTCTTGGGAGAGGCTACCAGCAGCGCACGCTGACCGCGACCAAACGGCGCGATCAGATCAATCACGCGACCAGTGATGTTTTCTTCGCTTTTAATGTCGCGCTCAAGCTTCATTTGAACATTGGGAAACAGCGGCGTTAAGTTTTCAAACATCACTTTGTGTTTGTTTTTCTCCGGCAAATCACCATTGACCTTATCAAGCTTGTTCAGTGCAAAGTAACGCTCGCCCTCTTTCGGTATGCGCACTTCGCCTTCGATCATGTCTCCCGTATGCAGGTTAAAGCGGCGCACTTGGCTGGGGGAAATGTAGATGTCATCCGTGCTGGCGGTGTAGTCTGCCTCGGGATTGCGCAAGAAGCCAAAGCCATCGGGCAACACTTCCAATACGCCATCGGCTTCGACCAATTCACCCGTCTTGGCGCGCGCTTTGATGATGGCAAACATCAGCTCTTGTTTGCGCAAGCGGCCAGGGTTTTCAATGCCAAGGCTTTCAGCTTCATTCACCAAGGCTGAGACGTGTTGGACTTTAAGATCGTTTAAGTGCATAAAAACTCTTGAAAGGAAGCTCCAATCGGGAGCTTAAGAAAACAAGGGGAGGTAGAAACCGGAAAACGACAGATGCCGAGGCCGGGAAATAGGGGCGGTGTCAAAATGATTGGGGATCCGCAGTACCGAAACTATAGCACTTTTTGCATGCAGCATAATTTCAACATGATTTTCCTGCTTTCCCCTGCCAAATCGCTCGATTACGACACACCAGCCCCGCCTGAGCTGCCGCACACGCTACCGCAATTTATCTCCCGATCGGCGCAGCTCATTGATCTGCTGCGCCCAAAAAGTCCGCAGCAGATCGCCGATCTGATGGATTTGAGCGATGAGCTCAGCGCATTGAACGTGACCCGGTATCAAACTTGGAAGCCGAAATTCACGGCCAAGAATTCCAAGCAGGCCATTTTGGCTTTCAATGGCGATGTATACGAGGGTTTAAGCGCCAAAACGCTCAAAACCACAGACCTCGAATGGGCGCAGCAACACATCGCTTCCCTGAGTGGCCTTTATGGCCTACTTCGTCCGCTTGATTGGATGCAGCCTTATCGATTAGAGATGGGTACAAAACTCGCAAGCCCTGCAGGCAATAATCTCTACAAATTTTGGGGAGCATCCATTGCAGAGCATCTCAACCAACAACTCGTAAAAGACAAAGCGCCCACGATTGTCAATCTTGCCAGCAACGAATATTTTAAAGCTGTAGACCGTAAATCGCTCAAAGCGCGCGTCGTCGAGTGCGTGTTTGAAGACTTCAAAGGAAGCGATTACAAAGTGATCAGCTTTTTTGCAAAGCGCGCACGCGGCTTGATGGCGAGATACGCGATTCAAAAGCGCATCAAGGATGTGAACAAACTCGAAGCCTTCGATAGCGAAGGCTATGTGTTCAACGCACAACTCAGTTCGGCGGATCGGCTGGTATTTCGGAGGAAAGTATGAGTCAAACCATCACACCGCAATTGCGTGAATGGATCATCTCGCAGGCTCAGGCGGGCTTTGCTGCAGATGCGGTGCTGAAATCCATGCTCGATGCTGGCTGGACGGAGGACGTGGCGATTGCTGCGCTGGAATCTACGCTGCAAGAGCATCTGCAAACCACGCAAGCTGCGGCCGAACAGCCCGCTCCGGTAGCTGTGCCAGAGTTGGCCATCGAAGATTCACCGCTTTATTTGCAGCTCGAAGACCGCCGCGTGACTGTGCTCTCTACCATGAGTCATCCAAGCATCGTGGTGATTGGCGATTTTTTATCTAACGAGGAATGCGATGGCCTCATTGAAGGGGCGAAGCCGCGCATGGCACGCTCGCTGACTGTTGAAACACAAACTGGCGGTGAAGAGCTGAATGCAGATCGCACCAGCAATGGCATGTTTTACGCCCGCGCTGAAAACGAGCTGATTGCCCGTATCGAGCGGCGCTTGGCTCAGCTCACCCGCTGGCCGGTAGAAAACGGTGAAGGGTTGCAAATTCTGCACTACTGCCCCGGCGCAGAATACAAACCACACTACGATTACTTTGATCCGGATGAGCCCGGCACGCCTACGATTTTGAAGCGCGGAGGTCAACGCGTGGCGACCATCATCATGTATTTGCATGAGCCAGAAGCAGGGGGCGGCACGGTATTCCCAGATGTACGCCTCACCGTCGCACCCAAGAAGGGCAACGCTGTCTTTTTCAGCTACGACCGCCCTCTCCCGTCAAGCAAAAGCTTGCATGGCGGAGAGCCTGTGGTGAGGGGTGAGAAATGGGTGGCTACCAAATGGCTACGTGAAGGAAAATTTACTTGAATTTTTATAACAAATGGAGATGTTGCCGGCATAGAATATGCGCGGAGTGCTATGAAATATAGAGCAAATGACATCTCGATAGAAGTGCAAGAACATGGCCATCGTGAGCATCCTGCTGTGTTGCTGATCATGGGTTTGGGCATGCAACTGATCGCTTGGCCGCCGGCTGTGATTGAGCCCCTTGTGAGTCATGGTTTTCGTGTGATCACGTTTGACAACCGCGATATCGGCCTCTCGCAGCATTTTGATCAGGCGGGTAAACCGAACATCGTGTGGGCAAGCGTCAAGCGCAAGCTGGGCTGGACGATCCAAAGCCCTTACAGCTTGGCAGACATGGCGCGTGATGCCCTCGGCGTTCTCGATGCAATGGGCATCCAGCAAGCACACATCGTCGGGGCGAGCATGGGCGGCATGATCGCGCAGCACGTGGCTAGCATCTCGCCCGAGAGGGTTGTATCGCTCACTAGCATCATGAGCAGCAGCGGCGCGCCTAGTTTGCCCGATGCCAAGCCTGCCGTGATTCGCGCTCTTCTGAATCGCCCAAAGAGTCAATCCGTCGATGACATCACAGCGTACTACGTGAAATTTTTTGGCGTGATCGGCAGCCCAGCATTTCCGATTGAGCCGCAATTGCTGCGTGAGCGCATTCGAGAGGGCATTGAGCGCAGCCACCATCCTGATGGCACCTTGCGGCAAATGGTGGCGATTGCTGCTGACGGGCAGCGCCATAATTTGATTAAACGTATCACTGCACCCACGCTCGTCATCCATGGCCTCGCAGATGTGCTCGTGCCGCCCGTTCATGGGCGAGACACCGTGCAGCGCATCGCCGGCTCGCGCTTCGTCGGTATCGAAGGCATGGGGCACGATCTTGCGCCCGGTGCAGTCGCCCAGTGGCTTCCCCATTTATTGAAACACGTAGCACCATGAATTCACCTGAACAGTCCCAGTTGGGCAAGGCCAGCGCCTACATCGACCAATACGATGCAACACTGCTCTTCCCAATAGCGCGCTCCGAGAAGCGCAGCGAGATCGGTATCACCGCTACATTGCCATTCATGGGTGCAGATTTATGGACAGCGTTTGAACTTAGTTGGCTCAACAGCAAAGGCCGCCCGCAGGTGTCCATTTGCCATGTCACGATTCCCTGCGAATCGCTATGCATCGTAGAGAGCAAAAGCGTCAAGCTCTACTTCAACAGCTTCAACAACACACGCTTCGCCGGCAGCAACCATGGCGCGGATGAGGTACGCGAAGCGATTGCAATAGACATTGGCGCAGCGGTATTTGGCACGCCACGCGGCGAGAGAAGAGTTGGCGTGCGCATGATCAATGTGGATGCTTTCTCCAATGAGCATGTGCAAGAGCTCGATGGCGTATTGCTAGATCGCTTGGATGTGGAATGCACGCATTACACGCCCACGCCGCAGCTCTTGCACGCCGCCACAGACGAGCAGCCCGTCACAGAAACACTGGTCAGCCATCTGCTCAAAAGCAATTGTCTGGTCACTGGCCAGCCCGATTGGGGCAGCGTACAAATCAACTACAGTGGCCCGCAAATCGATCAAGGCAGCTTGCTGCAATACATCGTGAGTTTCCGCAATCACAACGAATTCCACGAGCAATGCGTGGAGCGGATTTACACCGATATTTGGAAGCATTGCAAACCGACCACGCTTTCAGTGTTTGCCCGCTACACACGGCGTGGCGGCGTGGATATCAATCCGTTTCGCACAAGCTATCCGCAGGCTTTGCCGCTTAATGTTCGATCTGCGCGGCAGTAAATTTGCAAAGCAGACCGATTAGTGGGCGGCTATCGTTTAACAGTGCAGCATTGTTCACTCTGTTTTTCATAGCACTCCGCGCAGTATTTAAGCCGGCTACAAGCCGATTTCCTTAAAACATCGGGCAGTTTCTCTAAGGCGCTTGTTTGTCGGAGTCGCGTTGAGAAATGAGCTCGCTGCGCACCACGCCCAACACGCCGACCACAACGAGCGCCAATCCTGCAAGCGCCGCAATGCTTGCGGGCTCGCCAAGTAAAAGTACAGCTAAACCGAAGGCGACCACCGGCTCAGTTTGCACCAATGACACAGCGGTAGCGCTCTGAATATGCTTAAGCGCAAAGCTGTACAGAAGATACCCGAGCCCAGCAGTCACGATTCCCGTGTACGCGGTGGCCATAAGGTCTCGCGTACTCAAAGCTGGCAAATCCGCTTGGAGTGCGGCAGCCGGTAGCGCAACAAACACTGACACTGCAAACGCTGCCAGTGTGATCGTGCCAGCGGGCGCATGCCCCACCATGCGCTTGTTCAGCAAGGTATATATCGCGTATGACAAGCCCGATGTGATGCAGAGCGCCACCCCGATCAACGAAAGCGTGAGCTGACTACCCCCAACCGACAGCAATACGCCACCAGCGATTGCTACCACCGTGCCGCCCCACCATGCAAGCGTTGGCGGTTGACGCTGAAATACGGCCTGAAGTAAGCCTGCCCAAATCGGGCCACTGCCCAGCGCAATCGCCGTACCCACGCCCACGCCAGTGAGTTTCACGCCAGCGAAGAAAGTCAGGTTGTATGCCGCCATACACAGCCCAGCGCCTACCGCAGCACCCAGCGGTAGCGCATGCCACGCACGGCGCGCCAGCCCACCTGTCATCGCAGCAAAGACTAAGAAAAACAGCGCTGCAAACAACAGACGTAGAGCACCAAACCACAAAGCTGGCAGCGAGCCCCCGGCTAAGGCCTGTGATGTGCCGGTGGTGCCCCAAAGCATGGCGGCGCAAACGACGCAGATCACACCAAGAAGCGGACGTGAAGTAACTTTCATAGCCGCATTGTGATGCGTCTAGGTCGGCTAACTTTCGAGAAACGCTCGTCTTTGGCGAAGCTCACGTGCGCCGCTGTTGCGCTCACGTCGCAACGCGAACGACAGGGCGCTGGCGCTAGCGTAACCCACCTGTGCTGCGACTGCGTCTAGCAAAAATCCTTGCCGCAGCAAATGTTCGGCGCGCTTGAGCCGTCGCGCTCGCACGAAAGCCAGCGGTGACTGGCCGAGAGCTTGCGAGAAACGCGAACGCAAGCGCTGCGCACTCAGGCAGCACGCCAGAGCAAGCTCTGCCACTGTCCAAGGGTGCGCCAAGTCAGCGTCAATGCGCTCGGCCAGCGCGTCAAGGTCTATCCGCCGCCGAGCATGGAGTGTCGATGCATCCATGAGCATATTCGCCAACATGCCCGCGTCTAGCTTCGCATCACGCCAGCGCTGTTGCCAACCCTGTGGGAGTGCGAAGCGCCGCAATCGCTCTGTCACTGGCCCGGTCAAATCATCAAGCACCATCACGTGCGCCGTTCCCGTGGCGCAATAGGTATGCGCAGCGCCAGCAGGCACGATCATGCCGCAAGTCACATCGATCCAAGTGCCACGCCCTTCAACCTCGACATGCAGACCGCCATCCACACCCAAGAGCACCTGCGCGTGGTCATGCACATGCATGCCGCCCTCGCAGTCATAGCGGCGCACGAGAGCTGAATCGGTAAATGAGAAAAGCATTCAATCAGTTTAGCAGTCGTGATAGACGCAAACCGCACGATATGCTGCCTTAAAAATCAACTGCGGCGACGACGCGGTGTAATCTGCAATTGCGATTTAACTTGCAGCGGCGCAGACGTGACCTGAACAGTCTGCAGAGGCAAATCCACCAACTGATCCGCATGCCAGACGCGTACTTGAACTGCGCCATCGGGCACGTTGTCGAAGCTGGCGATGCCTTGCTCGTTGGTCTTCGCAGCCCACGGCGAATCGCTCACATACACGCTGCCGCGCATCGATCCGTGCAAGAAGCAGCCGAGCCCAACTGCGGTTTGCGGGCCGGTTTGATCCATCGTCACATCTTGAAATTTGGCGGGTTTGCCTTCGTCTTTACCTTGCAGACGTAGCTCAAAACCGCCCAAATTACGACCAGCAGCGTAGGCCTCAGGTGTATTGGCAAACACGGAGGCCGTGGGTGCACCGCGCACATGGTGATCCCATGGGTCGTTATTCACGAAGCGCACTTTAGCGCCTTTGGCTACAACGGTCACAGCGGGGAGGAATTGCATTTTTTCATTAGCAATCGTGGCTTGCATAGGCACATTGGATAATGCGCTGCGCGCAGTGGCATGCACAAGCACGACGACTGCATCTTGCGCGGGCTTGCCATCACGATCAACCACGCTGACCTGTACTGTGCCTGCGTGTGCAGATAATGCCATACAGGCAATAAATATCAAGCCAAATAGACAGTTAGCCGGCTTAAATGTTGCGCGTTCAGCTATCAATTTCATAGTAAATACTTTCTTCATTTCACGTTGATGATATCCCGATGCATGGGCGCGAGCAAGGCCAGCATGCGGTTTTGTGCACTGAATGCGATGCCGCGTGTGGCCATGCTTTTTTGCAGCACTTCGACCAGCGCATTGAAATTGGCTTTGTTGATATCCATCTCTTTATGAGCGAGCTTCATATCAGGGCCTTTGTATTGGCAAGGACCGCCGGCGAGCTGGCACATTTGGTTGCCTAAGCCCGTTTTAAATTGCGTGGGATTGGTTTTTTCAAAGAAGGGCTGCATGCGTTTATCAGCCAGTAAATCCTTCAAAAATTCATCCATCAAGGCAGACATGCCGGCTTGTTCGCCGAAGGCTTTGTAGAGGCTGTCGTCGGCTTTGGCGGGGATGGCAATCAAGCTAATTGTAGCGATCAAGGCGAAGAGAAATTTTTTCATGAATACTCCTTAGAAAGCAACTTGCGCTGAGAGATACGTGCCTGTTTGGCGACGCTTGGCAGTGGTAGCCGGCACGATCAGGCCGAGATCCACATAGGCCAAGGTCAGCGAGAAGTTTTTCGTGGGCTGCCAAGCGATGAAAATGTCTTTCCAGTCGCTAGACTTCAGGCCATCGGCCAAGCCTGCGGCATTGCCTGCCGCCTGCAAACGACTAGACATTTTTCGGTACTCCATGCCTACCGCTAAATCTTTACGCAGCAGAAAGGCTACTGAGACTTCAGGCAGCACCTCATAACTGTTTCGAGCGCCGCCCGCCGTTGCGCCAAAGCCAAGCAAGCCGTTTTGATTGGCTTTCGTTGCTCGCAGCGTAGCGTTCGCCAAAATGCCTTGCGCAAGAAACAACTTCGTCGCACTCACATAAAAGTCTGTGCCGCTGCGCTTTGCGCCGAGCGCGGATAGCGTCGGGTCAAGCGCGGTGCTGCCCAAGCTCTTCGCTTGCAAGCCCACTGAAATCGCTGGCATGAGCGAATCGCTATCCAGCACCGCATCGCCGGCCACACGCACTTTGACGCCCAGAATATCTTGCTTCAAGCGCAGCCCGGGCGCGCCTAGCAATACGCCTGTGATGCCCGTGTCGAAGTCTTGTTTGGCGAGCGAGACTTCGACGCGCTCATTCCAGCCAATCGCCGCGCCGTAGGTGCTCAGGCCATAATCTTTCGTGTTCACGCGGGTGGCGTGAGCCGTGAAGCCGATTTCGCCTTCGGTGGCCAAACTCCCGATCACAGCCCAAGGCGTGAGCCCGCCGCCGGCTGCGCCATCGACTGTGTTGACTCCGCCTGTCAGAAGCAGCTTTCCAGTCTCAGAATAAGCAATAGCCGGCATAAAACCTGCGCAGAGTGCTATAGAAAACATAGTAGCTTGTGATCGCCATGTGGTTGCTGCGTGATGCATGAATCTTCCTATTTTTGAGCGCTAACAAATTCTTTACGCGGAGCAACAAGGTTTGGATTCAAAACGGAGATTTCCGAGTTTTTGAATCTAAGCGCTTCAACCAGCCGTATTGCAATGGTCTAGACACTCATCCCTTTCTTACCATTTTTTTGGAGTTTTCAATGAACCTTTCCTCTTCACGCCGTGGCTTCATGGGCAACACCGGCAAGCTCTCCGCCCTCGGTCTGGCTTTGCTGGGCGGCAATGCTGCGATGGCGCAAGGCATGGCTGGCGATGCGGCCAAGGATGCTGGCATCCTCAATGTGGCGCTCGGCCTCGAGCATGAAGCCATCAATGCTTATCAGCTCGGCGCACTGAGCGGCTTGCTGCAAAAGCCCGTGCTCGATATTGCTGTGAACTTCCAATCGCATCACAAAGCACACCGCGATGCTTTGATCGCCACGATTGAAAAGCTGGGCGCTCGCCCTGTCGCAGAAAAGAAGCTTGACGACTATGCCAAAGCTTTGAAGGCAGATATGCTGAAAACCCAAGCCGATGTGCTTGATCTCGCAGCACGCTTAGAGTTAGGTGCAACCAACGCTTATCTGGGCGTGATTCCCGCTTTTATGAGCAAAGATCTGGCTAAAGTGGCTGCGCGCTTGGCTGCGGATGAGACGATGCATTTCACTATTCTCACCAACGCACTAGGCCGCCCACTACCAGCAGGCGCTTTGAGCTTCGGAGCCTGATATGCGCTCTGGCATCACCACTTTGATGCACGGCCTGCCCTCAAAAGCAGGCTTAGCACTCGGCTCTGTCGTTGTGGGTACAGGGCTGAGTGCTTTTTTTGGCAGTGCAAATGCGCAAAGCCAAACTGCTGCGCAGCGCGGTCTGGCCATCTACACTGCCAAATGCAGCGCTTGCCACAGCGTTGGCGAGTCTCGCGTGGGTCCTGCGCACGCGGGCGTGCTTGGCCGCCGCGCAGGCAAAGCCACAGATTACGATTATTCAGAAGCTCTTGCAAAAAGCAAAGTAATATGGAGTCGCGATAACTTAGAGCGTTGGCTCACTGATCCAGAAAAAGTGATTCCGGGCCAGCGCATGGGTTATCGCCTATCACTGCCGCAAGAGCGTGCGGATGTGGTGGCTTATTTAGCCACTTTGTCTGCACCGAAGTAATTGTCTTTAAAAGCATCTAAGCATCATGAACGCCACACTCACCGACGACCAACTGATCGATTGGCTTGAACGTATCGCCAGCCAAGACAGCACCGCCTTACGCCAGCTCTATGACGCGACCAGCAGCAAGCTCTATGCAATTGCCATGCGCGTGGTGGGCAATGTGGAGCATGCCGAGGATGTGTTGCAAGAAGCCTTTCTCACGATCTGGCGCGTGGCTGGTGATTACAAAGCACCGCTTAGCCCGCCGATGGTGTGGCTGGGCGTGATCGTGCGCAGCAGGGGATTGGATTTTTTGCGCCGCCGTAAAGCAGAGCGCGGCTTAGCTGGCCAAAGCGTTGAAGACATGGCTGATACGCTGGCAGCAGATCAAGACAGCCCGATGGACACGCAAGAGGCCAGCGAACAAGCGTGGGCGCTGCACGAATGCTTGCGCAAAATCGAGGTCAAGCAGCGTCAAGTTGTCACGATGGCTTACTTTCGCGATTTGAGTCATAGCGAGCTGGCTGAGCAACTCAAACTGCCACTGGGCACTGTGAAAACCTGGATGCGCCGGGGCTTGGATCAGTTGCGTACCTGTATGAATCGGTTTGCATAAATGAATATTGCTCAATACCCCGAATTGCTTGACAAACTAGCCGTGCGCTACGCGGTGGGCGTGATGCGTGGCGGTGCGCGCCGTCGCTTCGAAAGCCACTCTCGCCAAAGCGCGACCGTGCGTGCAAACGTCTTGCTTTGGCAGGAAAGGATGTCATCTCTCATGGAATTATCACCCGCCTCAAATTTGTCCGTTCACCCCAGCCCCAACGTCTGGAAACGCATTGAAAACAGCTTGCACGCCTTGCCACAGCGGATGTTGCAAGCCACACCCAAGTGGCAGCAACTTCAAAATTCGCTCACTCGCCTGCGCCAACAGCTTGTGTGGTGGCGCGCTGGCGCGGCCTTTGCAGGAATTGCTGCTGTAGCTGGCAGCTTGTTTTCTTTGACTGCCTCGCAAAACATCGAAGGCCGTGATCAGCAAATCGCCCAGATGGAAAAGCGATTGCAAAACCAAGCCGCGCAGCAACAAGTGCAATACGTCGCTGTGCTTTCAGATGAGAAAGCCGATGCCTCCGTCCTCGTCACGTTCGATCCTGAGAAAAAACGCTTGGTACTTCAGCGCGTGGGTGGCTACCAAGAGGCCGCTGACAAATCGCTCCAGCTTTGGGCTTTACCGCCTGGCCAAGCACCTCAATCTCTGGGCGTGATGGGCGGCGACAAAGTGCTGCGGCTCACGGCTGCGCCTGATCAGATCATAAACGTGCCCACATTGGCAATCAGCCTCGAGCCCAAAGGCGGCGTGCCCAGCAGTGGCGGCCCAACTGGGCCGGTACTATTTAAGGGTGCCCTGCTGCAAACTGTGCTTTAGGCGATTGGCAAAGCGCGGGGAACATTTCTCTGCCCTGACCGCCTGTCATGCCAGCATGGCTTATCTGCCTCACCATCCTCGCGCCGCAAAGATGTGATGGGCGCTTGAGCTTTATTTTGCATCTGCTGGCACCGGCAGGCCAGCGGCAGCAGGCTTCTTCCGCTTGGCTTCGCGCTGAGCAGCTTTTTCACGGCGCGACTGCGCAGCTCGCTCTCGCTGCGCGGCTTGCTGCGCACTTTTGGCCGAGCGCTCCGCTTGGCCGGCGCTATGAGCAGGCGCTACTTTTTTCGCTTGCTGAAAGCGCGGATTGCCTTGCGGCTGCGGCACAGGCACGCCGTTCTGTTTCGAAGAAGAAGAAGAAGTTGACGGGGGCTTTGCTTTAGCTTGGGCAGCCGCCTCGGCGATTTTGACTTCTTGGTTTTTTTGGCGCTGCGCTTGGCTTTCTACTCGGCGCGCTGAAGCATCGAGGGCTTTGCCGCGCTCTTGTGCACGCTTTAACTGAGCCTCAGGCGAATTGCGCTGATCAAGTGCTTTCACGCGATCTGCTGCGGCACGCTTGCGCTGCGCATCATTAAGAGCCACATCTTGGCGCTTGAGATCGCGCGCCTTCTCGTTGTGCGCATCGCGCGCCTCATTCAAGCAAGGCGTCACAGCCAACTTTTGATAACAAGCTTGCCGCTGCGCTGCAAGCTCTTGCGTTGCCGATGTACGCTCGCGCTTGATACGCGCCCGCTCGGCTTGTTCTGATTGCATGGTCGTAGACACATTTTCTGAGCCGTTTTGAGACGTATTTTGACCTAACGCCGGCATAGATACTGCGCAGAGCGCTATCAAATAAGAAGCGAAAAAACTTGGAGGGAGTCGAGCAAACGAGGAAGCAAGCATGGCATCAATGTATCACGTGACGCACATCACGTGATACATGTATCAACCATGCGCCGCTCCAACGCCAGAAACTCTGCACTTTGCATTTCATTCAAACGAGAAGCCGTACGTGGGAACTCATGCGAGAGCGGGCCTTCGGTGTAGAGCGATTCGGGCGCGACTGCTGCGCTCATGATCAGCTTGCAGCGCCTGTCGTAGAGCACGTCAACGAGCCACGTAAAGCGCCGCGCCTCCGAGGCATGTCTGATAAACATTTGCGGCACATCCGAGAGCATCACGGTATGAAACTGCGTGGCCAACTCCAAATAATCATTCTGGCTGCGCGGCCCACCGCAAAGCGTTTTGAAATCAAACCACACCACGCCGCCTGCTTTGCGCCGCGCTTTGATCTCGCGCGATTCAATGGTGAGCACAGGGCTTTCATCTTTGGCTTCGGCCAGTTCAGTAAAGGCTTGGTTCATCGCCGCATCTGCCGCCTCGCCCAAAGGCGTGTGATACATCTGCACTTTTTCTAGCGTGCGTCGGCGGTAATCTGTGCCGTTATCTACGCTGATCACTTGCATATGGCTTTTCAGCAGCTCAATCGCCGGCAAGATCCTGTCACGGTGCAAGCCATTTGGGTAAAGACCATCGGGCGTGAAGTTGCTCGTGGTGACCATGCCCACGCCGTTTTTAAACAGCGCATCCAGCAGCCGATGCAAGATCATCGCATCTGTGATGTCAGCCACATGAAATTCATCAAAGCAAATCAACCGATAGCGCTTGGCCATGCGTTTGCCTAGCTCATCAAGCGGGTTTACCGTGCCTTGCAAGTCAGCCAACTCGCGGTGCACCTCGCGCATGAACTCGTGAAAATGCAGCCGGGTCTTGCGGGTCAGCGGCACGCTTTGGAAAAAGCAATCCATCAGGAAGCTTTTGCCTCGCCCCACGCCGCCATGCATGTACACACCGCGCGGAATGGGTGGCCGGCTGATCAGCTTGGTCAGCGCGTTGCTGCGCCGGGCTTTGTAGTCGGCCCACTCGTTTTCGCAGCGCTCCAGCGCCGCCACCGCGCCCAGTTGGGCGACGTCGCTGCGGTAGCCGCGCTGCAGCAGCTCGGCTTCGTATAGCTGCCGGACCCCCACTTAGAAGTTCAGGGTTCGCTTGTCCACGGCCAAAGCGGCTTCCTTGGTGGCTTCACTCAAGGACGGATGGGCATGGCAGATGCGCGCAATGTCTTCAGCGCTGGCGCGGAACTCCATGGCCACCACGGCTTCGGCAATCAGTTCGCTGGCCATGGGTCCCACGATGTGCACGCCCAGGATTTCGTCGCTGACGGCGTCGGCCAGGAACTTGACCATGCCGGTGGTGTCGCCCAGCGCCCGCGCGCGGCCATTGGCCATGAAGGGGAAAGTGCCGGCCTTGTAGGCTCGGCCGGCGGCCTTCAGTTGTTGCTCGGTCTGGCCGACCCAAGCGATTTCGGGGCTGGTGTAGATGACCCAGGGAACGGTGTTGAAGTTGACGTGCCCATGCTGGCCGGCGATGCGCTCGGCCACCGCTACACCTTCTTCTTCGGCCTTGTGCGCCAGCATCGGCCCGCGCACCACGTCGCCTACGGCCCACACGCCGGCCAAGTTGGTGCGGCAGTCCGCGTCGACCACGATGGCACCGCGCTCGTCGATCTTCAGCCCCACAGCTTCGGCATTCAGGCCCGTGGTGTTGGGCACACGGCCGATGCTGACGATGAGCTTGTCTATGTCCAGCGTCTGCGCTTCACCCTTGGCCGTGGTGTAGGCCACCGACACGCCCTTCTTGGAGGTCTGGATGGCACCCACCTTCACGCCCAGCTCAATTTTCAGGCCTTGCTTGACAAAGGCCTTGTGCGCTTCCTTGGCGATCTGCTCGTCGACCGCGCCCAGGAAGGTGGGCAGGCCTTCGAGCACCGTCACCTCGGCGCCAAGGCGTCGCCACACCGAACCCATTTCCAGACCGATGACACCAGCGCCTATGAGGCCCAGCTTCTTGGGCACCGCGCCCACACGCAAAGCGCCGTCGTTGCTGAGGATCTGCTCTTCGTCGAATGGGGTTCCGGGCAGCGGCCGTGCGCTGGAACCCGTGGCCAGGATGACCTGCTTGGCCACCAAGGTCTCAGCGCCCGCTGTGAGCTCATAGCCGCCGTCCACCGCCTTGGTGAATGCACCCCGGCCGTGGAAGAAGCTGACCTTGTTCTTCTTGAACAGGTAAAGGATGCCGTCGTTGTTCTGTTTGACCACTGTGTCCTTGCGGGCCAGCATCTTCTTGACGTCGATGCTCAGGTCTTTCAGACCGATGCCGTGATCGGCAAAGCTGTGCGCGGCATGCTCGTAGTGCTCGCTGCTTTGCAGCAGGGCCTTGCTCGGGATGCAGCCGACATTGGTGCAGGTGCCACCCAACGCCGGGCCGCCCTTGTCGTTTTTCCATTCGTCGACACAGGCGACGTTGAATCCCAGCTGCGCCGCACGGATGGCGGCGATGTAGCCGCCAGGGCCACCACCAATGACGACCACGTCAAATTGTTTGCTCATGTGGGCGCCCTCAGATGTCGAACAAGAGGCGGGCCGGGTCTTCCAGCGCGTCCTTCATCGTCACCAGGCCCAGAACGGCTTCGCGGCCGTCGATGATGCGGTGGTCGTAGCTCATGGCCAGGTAGTTGATCGGGCGCACCACCACCACACCGTTTTCCACCACCGCGCGGTCTTTGGTGGCGTGCACGCCCAGGATGGCGCTTTGTGGCGGGTTGATGATGGGCGTGGACAGCATGCTGCCAAAGGTGCCGCCGTTGCTGATGCTGAAGGTGCCGCCCGTGAGCTCTTCAATGCCCAGCTTGCCGTCCTTGGCCTTCTGGCCGTACTCGGCAATCTTCTTCTCGATGTCGGCGAAGCCCATCTGGTCAGCGTTGCGCAGGATGGGCACGACCAGGCCGCGCGGTGACCCGACAGCGATGCCGATGTCGAAGTAGCCGTGGTAGACGATGTCGTTGCCGTCAACCGAGGCATTGAGCACCGGGTACTTCTTCAGGGCATGGACCGCCGCCTTGACGAAGAAGCTCATGAAGCCGATCTTGACGCCGTGCTCCTTTTCGAACTTCTCCTGGAAGCGCTTGCGCATCTCGATCACCGGCGCCATGTTCACTTCGTTGAACGTGGTCAGGATTGCGTTGGTGGCTTGTGACTGCAGCAGCCGCTCGGCCACACGCGCACGCAGGCGCGACATCGGCACGCGCTGCTCCGGACGATCGCCCAGGTTCACAGCGACCGGTGCGGGCACCGACGGCAGGGCGCGCGCCACCACCGCCGCAACCGGGGCCGCTTTAGCAGGGGCCGCAGCGACCACGGGCGCCTGCAGACCGGCGGCCAGCGCCTCAGTCACATCGCCCTTGGTGACACGACCGCCCTTGCCGGTGCCCGCCACCGAGCCCGCGTCCATCTGGTGGTCGGCCATGATCTTGGCGGCTGCCGGCATCGCGACGCCGCTGGCGGCACCTGCCGCCAGCGCCGGTGTCGGTGGCGGCGTCACGGCATCGGGCGCGACCACCTTGACTTCCAGCGGGCTGACCTGCGCCACGGCAGCGGTGTCGATGCGCGCGATGACCTCTTCAGCCACGCAGCTCTCGCCGTCGTTCTTGACCAGTTGCGCCATCACACCGGACGCTGGCGCAGGCACTTCGAGCACGACCTTGTCGGTTTCGATCTCGACCAGGATCTCGTCCATGACGACGGCCTCGCCAGGCTTCTTCTTCCACTGCAACAGCGTGGCTTCGGCCACCGATTCAGACAGTTGCGGAACTTTGACTTCAACGATGGACATGATTTTCTTTCTTCGATTTCAAACCCCAGCCGCGCAGGCAGAAGGCGAATCTGTTCTGTGAATGTGGGGGTGTGATCAGGTGACCAGCCGGGGTTGGGCATGCGGCGCCAGACGCGGCGCTACATGTGGCCGAACCGTGTGTCACTTGCTGAGCACGAAGCCTTTGAGCTTGCCGAAGGCCTGGTCGAGCAGCGACTTCAGTTGCTCCTGGTGCAGGTGGGAGTAACCCACCGCGGGTGAGGCCGACGCCGGACGCCCGGCATAACCGAGCTTTTGTCCCTCGGTCATGTTCTCGTGGATGTAGTGCTGCACGAAGAACCACGCGCCCTGGTTCTGCGGCTCATCCTGGCACCAGACGATCTCGGTGGCATTCGGGTACTTCTTCAGCTCCGCCGCGAAGGCCTTGTGCGGAAACGGGTACAGCTGCTCCACCAGCACGATGGCGGTGTCGTTCTGCTTCTTCGCATCGCGGCGCTTGCGCAGGTCGTAGGCCACCTTGCCCGAGCAGGCGATCACGCGCTTGACCTTGTCCGGCTCGATGTCCGGGTTGCCCGGGCCGATGACGGTACGGAACTCGCCCTTGGTGAACTCGCTGAGCGGCGACGCCGCGTCCTTCGCGCGCAGCAGCGACTTCGGCGTCAGGATCACCAGCGGCTTGCGGAACATGCGCACCATCTGGCGGCGCAACACGTGGAAGATCTGGCTGGCCGAGGTCGGCTGCACGATCTGCATGTTGTTGTCGGCGGCGAGCTGCATAAAGCGTTCGAGGCGTGCCGATGAGTGCTCGGGGCCCTGCCCTTCGTAGCCGTGCGGCAGCATCAGCGTCAGCCCGTTCGCACGGCCCCACTTGACCTCACCCGAGGCGATGAACTGGTCGATCACGACCTGCGCACCGTTGGCGAAATCGCCGAACTGCGCTTCCCAGATCACCAGCGTGTTCGGCTCGGCCGAGG
>JAYWHR010000038.1:0-12196 GCA_043777675.1 Comamonadaceae bacterium
CCAGCCGGCCTTGAGCAGTAGCGATCACATCGAGTTTGGCAAACACGGCCCAGAGAATGAGCAAGCCCACCAAGCCGCAAATCGCCAGCAATAATCCACACGGCCATCGAGCCGGCGGGCTTTGCTGGATGGTGAGCAGGTCGGCTCGGAAGTCGCGTGCTAGCGGGTCAAGTCGGTCGAGCGGGGCGGACGCAGGAATGGCAGGTTGAATGGTCATGGAACGGGTATGTTGGGAGTTGCTTTATCCAGCCATGTGCTTCTAGCAACAGGTCTGGCAATCGGTCTGAGGTATTGACAACCATCACAGCATGGCATGAACTGTCCTACTCGATGAGTTGCACGTAGGTGCTCTATCGAAACGAAGTCTGTTGTCTTCTTCATGAACACACAAGGCAACTCGATGCCTTGCCATGTATAAAAGCGAGCTATCGTTCTCTCGAGGTACTGGCATGCCTTGGGAGTTGGTGGGGAGGGTTGGTGTTGCACAATCGGAATGGTATAGCGTCTAGCGCAGTCCGCTTTGGGAGACAAGGGTTGGACGATATGGCGACCAAAATGCCTGTCTTTGACCCACAACCGCAACTCATCTAAGGGCTGCCCCATGTCCACTGTCATGATGGTGATCCGTTTCGGATTCACCGTTTTGCCCAAGGTGTCGATGTTGTGGAGCACCTTGGGCAAATTGTGCCATCCGATGCGCTTGGCCCATGCTTCATCCAAGCTATCCACCGACACCCCAAAAGTGGGAAACCACGCATCCAGCATCGGGACATCCACACGACTACCATTGAGAATGGTGTAAGGTTTCAAATTTCGATTCCGTAAGAATTGAGCCATCTCGAAGAATCTGGGATGCAGACTCGGTTCTCCTTCGCCTTGCAAGGAAACAGTCGCAGATGGCGTGTTGATGCGCTCGACAATGTTCGTAAATGTCTCCCACTTCATGTCCTGCTGTGGCATGTCGCGTCCTGCACAATAAAAGCAATCGAAATTGCAGCGTGTTGTGATTTCGAGTTGGTAGTACATCAATATTCAAAGAGTGATTCGATCTGTCAGCAATTCTTTGGGCGAACAGTTTAGAAAACGAAAGTGGGAAGCGCTCGAACACTCAACTCTGTGCAGTTCTTTCAGAAAAGATACAGAGTTGAGGGCGCCATAGAACATTGAGCCCTTTAGCCCGCCAACCTAGGCCCACTGCTCAGCGCTGGCGGACGGTTCAAAGTCTGCAAGCCCGTAACAAAAGTGGTGTCACTGATCACAGAGCCTGCAGCGGCCATGCCCATGCCCGCAAGGCTGGCGCTGCCTTGGCTGCCAAACTGGTAGGCCAGATCACCGCCCAGTGCTGCTGTGTCGCTGCCATACAGATGCGCATCCAGCAGACTGTTCATCACGGCCCACGGATTGCCTCTGCGCAAGCTGCTGCTGGCAGCATAAGCCGTGTCAAAGCTGCGGATCAGGCGGGTGCCATCAAAGATTTCTGCCCGGTCATCGCGCAACACATCCGTGCTGTTGGCATTGAATGCACCGCTGGCCTCAGTCAACATTTGCAGGGTGAAGCTGGGGCGGCTGTTGCTGCTCAGGCTGTAGTAGCCGACCACGCGCAAACTGTCAGTGCGTTGGGTGTTGAAATCCATATAGAGATCTGAGCCGCTGCGGCGGATGCTGATGTCTTCATAGCGGATGCCCCCGCCCAAGCTGAGGGTGATGGGGCTGGAGCCACTCAAATACACGGTGTCACTGCCATCGCCTTTGTTGAAGGCAATCTCGGTGGCCTCGGTGCCCACATACAAGGCATCATTGCCACGCCCGCCTGCCAAGAAGCCACGCCCTGCGTTGCTCTTGATGGTGTCGTTACCAGCGCCGCCAAACAGGGCATCGCGGCCATCGCCGCCTTCGAGCCAGTCAGCTCCGTCTTGCCCCTCCAAGATGTCATTGCCTGTGCCGCCATAAAGATCGTCATCGCCTGCGCCAGCGCTGATCAGGTCATTGCCTTCTTTGCCGTCCAAGCTGTTGCTGGCACTGTTGCCGGTCAGCCAGTTGTCCAGTGTGTTGCCTGTGCCGTTGATGCTATTGCTACCGCCCAAAGTCAGGGCTTCGACATGTTCGGGCAGCACGTAACCGACCGTGGCAATCACGCGGTCATAGCCTTGGTTCAGGTACTCAGAAACGATGTCGGAGGCGTAAGAATTACCGCCATTTCCATTTCCATTTCCATTTCCATTTCCATTTCCATTTCCTGGGTTGCCGGGCGAAGTGCCAGGCCCATCGTTGTAATTGGTATCGTGGCCGGGCGGGGGCGGGTCTTCGCCGTTGCCCACACCTTCATTGCCTTTGCCGGAGCTGGCGTAGTAGGTGTCCACGTAATACAGGTCATCGCCTGCGCCGCCCAACATGGTGTCAGCGCCTTGACGACCATCCAGCGTGTCGTTGCAAGCCGTGCCGAGGAGCCGATCATTTCCACTGGTGCCCACCAATGTCAGGCCCACGCACACACCACCGTCAGCCTCGATACGTACATTAAAGGTATCGCTAGCACTCGCACCAGATCGATCCGTTGCCGTGATTTGGATGTCCAAGCTTTGGCCTGCGAAGGCCTGAGGCGGTGTGCCAGTGAAGATCAAGCCATTGGGGTTGAAGCTCAGCCAGCTTGGTAAGGCTGATCCATTGGCCAATCGCACGCCATAGGACACCACATCGCCTTGATCAATGTCTTTGAAGGTGGTGTCTGGCAGATCCAAGGTAAAGACTTGGGCGGCCTGCGCAGTCTGGTCTGCAATAGCCGTTTGCAGGGTCGGTGCATCGTTGCTGCCGGTGATGGTGATGACCAATTGTGATGCGGTACTGGCTTGCCCATCGGTAGCGGTGTATTGAAAGCTGTCTTGCACTTGCTGGCCGGCGGCGAGGCTTTGCACAGCGCTGGAACTGTTGTTCAAGCTGTAGCTGTAGCTGCCGTTGACTTGCAGAGTCAGGCTGCCGTAGGTACCTTGGTACGTCCCAGCATTGGCAATGCTGAGCACTGCGCCGCTGTCGATATCTCTGTCGTTGGTGAGCACGTTGCCGGTGGCGGTTACGATCCCGTCTTCGGAGACGGCTGCAACATCGGCTTGAACAATCGGGCCGTCATTGCTGCCGCTAATGCTCACAGTTAGGTTGCTGGCCACGGTAGCGATACCGTCGGTGGTTTGTAGGGTGAAGACATCTGAGACTTGCTGGCCGGCTCGCAGACTTTGCACTGCTGAGCTGGTGTTGGCCAAGTTGTAGGCATAGCTGCCATTGGCTTGCAAGACCAGCTGTCCGTAAGTACCTTGGTAGGTGCCAGCGTTGGCGCTGCTCAACGTGTCACCGACATCGACATCGCGGTCGTTGGTTAAGACGTTGCCCGAGGCAGTGACGATGCCATCTTCAGAGGCTGTAGCAACGTCTGCTTGCACCACGGGGCCGTCGTTGGCTCCTGTGATGTTCAGTGTCAAGCTGCTAGCCACCGTAGCGAAGCCGTCGGTGGTTTGCAGGGTGAACACGTCACTGACTTGCTGGCTTGCTCGCAGACTCTGGACAGCCGAGGAGCTGTTGTTCAGCGTATAACTGTACGAACCATTGGCTTGCAAGACCAAGCTACCGTAAGTGCCTTGATAGCTGCCTCCGTTGGCGACAGCCAATACCGTACCGGCATCGAGATCGCTGTCGTTGGTCAGCACGTTACCGATGGCGGTGACGATGCCCTCTTCTTGCACTGAAGCCATATCGACCTGCGCGACAGGGCCATCGTTGGTTCCCACTATCGTGATGTTCAAGCTCGCACTGTCAGCCAGTGCCCCTGAAGGACTGCTGTCCGCCACGGCGTAGGAGAAGCTTTCACTCAGCGTCTGCGCCAAACCCAAGGACTGCACCTGAGTCAAGCTGTTGTCCAATGTATACAGGTAGCTGCCATCGGTTTGCAGGGTGAGGCTCCCGTATTGACCTTGGAATACTCCGGCATTGACAACGCTAATCGCATTGCCATCAGCATCACTGTCATTCGTGAGCACATTGCCCGATGCAGCCGCACCGTCTTCAAAGATCTGCGCCACGTCATCCACCGCCACGGGCGCTTGGTTCAGCATCGATTCATCTAGCACAATGCTAGCGCCGCCGCAGAAAGTGATGCGATTGATCCGGGTCTCGCCCGCGGTGATACTTGTATTCGCCCAGTTTTCCAGAATCACTGAATCGTTGCTTAAAGTGCCTTGATCGTTCGTCAGAGTAATCACTAAATCATTGCCATTCAAACGGAAGCGCAAGTCTGCTTGAGTGATCTCCCCACTCAGATGCAAACGATTATTGCCTTGGCTGTCCACAATGCGGTCTACGCCATCACCTCTGCTGAAGCCGTAAGTGTCATTGCCCTGTCCGCCCATCAGCACATCATTGCCACGCCAGCCTGCCAGTGTGTCGTTGCCCAAGCCGCCGCGCAAAATATTCGCGCCTGAATTGCCAATCAATACGTTATCTGCATCGTTGCCATAACCGTTCAGATCAGCTGCGCCTTCCAGCACCAAGCCTTCCAATTCAGCAGCGAGCGTGTAATCGTTCAGTGTGGTTCGCACCGTATCAAAGCCTGCGCCTTGGTATTCCACCACCCGATCACCCGCATCATCCACGGTATAGGTATCGTCACCTTGATCACCGGCCATAAAGTCTGCACCGAGCCCGCCGTCTAAGCGGTTATTGCCGGAATTGCCAATCAACATCTGATCGCCCGCGCCCGTGGACGCACTCAAGTCGTTGCGCAAATCGCCTGCAGGATGCATCTCATCCAAATAAACCCGTTCCACAGATTGCGCCGACAGATCAATACTCGCAGAGGAATATACCGTGTCATAGCCCTGATCCTCCAGCTCAATCACCGTATCAGCGATCCATTGGCCGCGTGAAGCCCGATCCATGCCGAAGCGATGCTCTTCATCACAAAGATTGATGCTGCTATTGCTGCCATCGGGGTTGAGAATGAAATCACCGTCAACAACATAAGTGTCATTGCCCGTGCCACCGCGCATCTCATCAATGCCAGCGCCACCATCTAGGTAATCATCGTTAGGCAATACACCCAATACAACGATCAACTCTTCTAGTGGTCTAGGATCGGCGCCATTATTAAGCTGCTCTTGGGCTGGCGGTATATAAGCTGAAGTATCCAACCTCACCCTATCTGCGCCACCGATCAACACATCGTTGCCATCGCCGCCGTAGAGATAATCGCTGCCAGAGCCACCGTCTATGACATCGTTACCTTCGTTTCCAAACAAGGTGTCATCGTTATACGCCAATACTGTGCCGCCATAGTAGTCGCTGGTTAGCGCGTCATCGCCCCCATAGATGACATCATCGCCGCCACGGCCTTCGATATAGTTATACCCTCCAGCACTGGCAGTGATCTGGTTTGCAGAAGAATTGGCAATCAAATAATCAGAATGTAGCGTCACATCTTCAATATTTTCAGACATGACGTATGCGCTGTAAACGTCTATGTGATCATGTCCCGCATTCGCCTCTTCGATAATCACATCAGAGTATGAATCCACGATGAATGAGTCATTTCCCCGACCTCCACTCATCGTATCAACACCGGTGCCGCCATCCAATCGATCATCGCCATCGCCACCATCCAGCACATCATTGCCAGCCAAGCCCAAAATGATGTCATTCCCAGTAAGTCCGCTCATGACGTTGTCAGCTTCATTGCCGGAAATGTAGTTGCCCAAGGCATTTCCGGTGCCATTGATCGCATTTCGACCGTCGAGCAGCAAATTCTCAACACCATCGCTCAATGTCCATGACACATCTGATTTAACGGTATCTACTCCAGAGTCAGTGGCATCGTCGATGACTTGATCCATGGTGTTATCTACGATATACGTATCGGAACCGCGCCCGCCATACATGCTGTCTTCACCCGATCCACCATCCAAAAAATCGTCTCCGCGGTCAGCTGTCAATGTGTCATTACCCGCACCACCAAAAATCGTATCGTCACCGCCATCACCGCCATCCAATACGTTGTCTAAAGAATTACCATTAATGTGATTACTCAACTCATTGCCAACTCCAACTGTGGCCGTACTCCCCTCGATTAAAACTAAGTTTTCTATGTGTGCTTGTAGCGCAGGGGTATTTAGCATTGTGTGGACGGTGTCTATACCCTCATCTTCGTTTTCTACTATCACGTCTCCCGCGTTATCCACAAAATATGTATTACCAAAACCCTCCCAGCCGATCATCAAATCCGCGCCTTGACCTCCGTCCAAATTCCAGCCGCGAAGTGTATCGTTACCCGCTTCACCATAAGCAAATGAACCGTCAATCTGATCGTCACCATCTCCGCCATAGCTAGCTCCCCACGGATTATTAATGGTGTCGTTACCAGCGTATCCATAAACTATTGAATAGGCCGAGTTATTCACAATAATTTGGTTATCTAGGGAATTGCCTTTACCTGTTGGACTGGTGCGGTATGAATTGTAGGAGCGATATAAACCCTCCGAACCAATCAAGCTTAAATCTGGATAAGGCTCACCGAATTGCTCGTACAAGATATTGAAATAAGGATCGTATGTAGCCGGGTTGTATCCCAATACCAAATTCTCAAAATTATCGGCGAGCGTCCAATCGCCGTTAGTGATCACGGTATCTGATCCACCGTTAGCAAGCTCTGTTAGCACGACATCGGCTTGCCCATTAAGACGATCATTTGACAATACATACACATCGTCCCCAGCACCCCCAATCATGACATCAGAGCCACCGCCACTCACTAGCAAATCATCGCCCGCTCCGCCGTCTAGCGTATCGTCATCAATGTCGCCGTACAGTTTGTCGTTGCCATCTCCGCCATAAAGTGTATCGCCTAGCAAACTTAGGTGGGGCAATTGGTACTGACTTATTGCTAACGTTCCATTTGGACTGATCTCGTAGTTAATATTTGGATCAACTAACAAAGAAAAGTAACCAAATACGTTGTTTGATGCTCCCCAATAATCGTAAATACCGTTTAAGAAATAATTTCTGTTCGTATCGATAAATCCGCGTATGCTATAGGATGATTCACCTTCATAATACAGATCGGTATTGCCAGTATTCCCGCCAGGCCTTTGATACAAAGTTCCTGTGTAAGAACTGCCGTTATTGTAAAAATTACTTATATCTCCAAACGATTCAAAACTTAAGGAAAGTGCAGAGCCAATAAGAATATTGTCAGCTGAATTGCCAGTGAGCGTATTCGACAGCCAGTTACCGGTCGCATTGATAGCCTCATTGCCCGTCAGTACGATGTTATCCAATCCATCTCCGAGCTTAAAGCTAACAGAGCTTATTACTGTATCTAACTCATTGAGATTGTTTGAGAAAGTACTCGATGATCGGCTCCAAGTTGGCTTCACATCAATAATTTGATCGCCAATATTGTCAACAATGTAGGTATCGCTTCCGCTGCCGCCTTTCATCAAGTCCGCGCCCGTGCCACCATCCAGATAATCATCGCCATCACTACCGTTTAGCCGATCATTTCCACCTGCAGAAAAAATTCTCTCACCCTGCCCAGTGCTGATGAACTCTTCATTCAATCCAGTGCCTATCAGCGAGCCATCAACCGCTCTGCTGCTAGCTGGAAATGTGCGTGTAAAGTATTCTGCTGCACTGATCGTCTCCCCGTTTGCCAATTGAATGTGCTCTATTGGGCAGACGGGAGGATCTTGCATTAAATCAAAGCCCTCAAGTGTGACTCGCTGGCCAGTTGACTTGTTGAAAAAGCTTGAAGTTTGTAGATCAAAATCTAAATCCTCAGCATTCCATCCCAGCACCAAGCTATCGTTGCCATGGGTGTCTAAGATAATTTTATTGCCGCTGCTGCCAATCACATCGTAGCGATCATCGCCGGCGGCGCCTTCCATTCGGTCGTTGCCACTGCCCGGGCGAAAAATCTCCACTCCTGCGCCGCCTGTTAACACATCATCACCTGTCATGCCCAGCAATGCTGTGCTGGCAGAAGAGTTTCCTAGTGTTGTTTGATTATTTTGGGTATCTCCCAATACGACCGCATCAGCTCCTAAAAACAGTTGATGCCAGCTCAGCGTTTGTTGCTGCAGGCTTGTTCCATCACCCTCAAGCACTGTGATCGTTTCGATCGCGCTCGCATCCTGCTGCCCGGTGCCACCTTGCTGTTGATCTAAGCCGGGCAACTTAACGATCTGGCCTGTGATACGGTGAGTGAGGGTGAGCGTTTTTGCATCCACAATGATGTGATCGCGCGCCCAATTCAGCACCAGCTTATCTGTGCCAGATAGGTCTCGAATATTGATCTCGGTCGCAGCCTGCGAAGTGTCAATCGCATAGGTGTCGTCGCCAGCGCCGCCATCCATGAGGCTCGGACCATCACTGTCAATCAGGTTGTCATCCCCATCGCCACCGTAGAGCGCATCGCTACCAGAGCCGCCCATCAATTGATCATTACCTGAATCTCCAATCAATACATCATTTCCGGATCTACCAAGCAGCACATCGTTTCCAGCGAAGCCTTGCAGGGTTTCACCCGCATTTGTACCGATCTGAAAGCGTTCAACAGAATCAATGACTGTCGCTCGATCTAATATTTGTGCCGCATCCCAATGCTCACCGCTATCAAAAGTGATGCGCTCGATACCTTGGCCTGAGCCCATGGCCTGGTTACGCAAAAGAATGCTATTGGAGCCATTAACGCTAAGCAATATGTCTTGATTCAAACGCAACAGCGAGACTTGCGATGCAAGAATCCCGCCAGTTAAGCGCAATTCATCCGTTTGCTGCGAATCATTGTTCAAATCGATAATTTCATCATTGCCATCGCCCGGCCTATAAATATACAAATCACTACCGATGCCGCCTGTTAGCTGATCATCACCAAGCCCGCCTGTGAGCTGATCATCTCCCGAGCCACCATCGATCTGATTGTTTTGCGCGTTACCGGTGATCTTGTTGCTCAGCTCATTGCCTGTCGCATTTTGCGCAGAGCCTGTCAGTACCAAATTTTCTACGTTTGCAGATAACGAATAATCCACACTGGCCATCACCGTATCGTTGCCCTCATTCAGATTTTCGACAATCGCATCACCCGTTTGAGCGACTAGGTATGTGTCATCGCCCGCACCGCTCAACATGGCGTCTGCACCAGCGCCGCCATGGATGATGTTGTTGCCCGAATTACCAGTCAGCGTGTTGTCGCGATCATTACCGGTCAACGTCCAATCTCCGCTTCCCAACAACTCGCCATGGTTAATGTAGCGTCGTAGCGTTAAGTCACCAGAATCTGAAGTTTGAAGACTTGTTGCGCCGAACAGCGCTTGAATTTGTGATTCGTCATACGAAACGCCATTGATCACAAGCTCACTGATCTCTTGTGCATTGATGCTGACTTTATCCAGACCATCGCCGTAATACAGGTTCTCGCCATCGTGATACACCGTATTGGCATCAACATCTTCAAGCACTATTTTGCTGTTGCCAGCAAAATCTTGAATCACATCGCTTCCATCCCCTTCCTTGAAGATGTAGCTGTCTGCGCCTTCGCCGCCAATCAACACATCATCGCCCGCGCCGCCATCCAAAGTATTGTTTCCAGCATTGCCGAGCAAGTTATTCTCAAAACGATTTCCTGTGAGACTCCAATCGCTGGCGCCAAGCAATTGGCCTTCGCTTTGCTGATATGACAATACAACATCAGCATCTACAGAAGCCGCGCCAAATATGTCTACTAGTTCATCCTTCGTATAAGTCCTGTCGCCAAGCACCAATGAATTGATGGACTGCATGTCAACGCGAACACTATCGCCCTGCGAACCATAGAGCAGCACGCCACGCCCATAATGAATATCGGCCAAGCTAACGCCGCTGATGTCTAGAGTGCTTGTCGAATCACTGTCAGTGATCACATCCTTGCCATCACCCAGATTGAATGCATACCGATCAGCGCCTTCGCCGCCGATCAGTTGATCGTTGCCTTTGCCACCAAACAAAGTGTCATTGCCTAAGCCACCTGTCAGCGTGTTGACCAAGTCATTGCCCTCCAGCGTATCGTTGCCCGAGCCGCCGATGGCGTTCTCAATCATCGTGCCAAAGCCAATAAAGCTTTGCCCAGCGGCCAGAATACTTTCGTTTTTCTCGCCCACATGGCTCCAGCCACCCGCTTGTAAATTAACAAACACATCTTGCGTTTGCGCACTGGCATCCAGAGTGTCGATGCCCGATGCATCAGAAATATAGCGCTGATCCAGCGTGTAGCTGTTATCACCCAACTGTTTGTCTGTAGCCACGCCATACAAATACTGCAATGCCGCCACATCAAACATCGCCAGCTCAGTCGCCGGCCCTTGCGTGCGGGTGTAAGACATCAGCGTATTCGCGTTCGAGTTCTCAGCGTAAGGCAATTGCGGTGATTCAAACGGGTGCTTCAAGCCCAGCGCATGTCCGATTTCATGCAACAGCACTTCAAAGCCACTCTGCCCCACACTAAGAGATTGCTTACTCGCGGAGTTGCCAAATTCATCCAAATACTGGACTGCAAAGAGCCTGCTGTTCAGGTGAATCTCGCCGCTGCTGGGGCTGGCATAGCCAGCAAAAGCGCCTGCGTCTTCTGACGTCAAATCATCCATGAAGAATTGCAAATCAGCGCTCTCGCTGCTCGCCACTTCGGTAAAGCTCAAATCCAACACATCACTGTACTTAGCCAGAGCCGCACGCACGGCTTGCTTGTGCTCCGCTGTGTAAAGCGCAAAGCCGCTGGAATCACCCGTTTGCGCAAACGAGTAAGTCAAGGCATGCTTATTCGCCGCCTTCACGCTTTCGCGCTCCAGCAAAGCATTCACGAAGTACGGCAAATTCGCTTGCTCAAAAGGATCTGGCTCCACTTCACTCTCTGCAGGCGCTGGCGCGAGTAAGAGGATCTTCGCCTCATCCCAGATCTCGCCATCTTCAAAAGAAATGATTGAAATCGCAGCCTGTGGCGCAACTTCCATTTGCGTCGTGATACCCCCTGGCTGATAGCCTAAGCCAAAGCCCCCACCGTAGAAGCCAGCAACAGTCACACTGTTTGCGCCGTTAGCGCCATACGACACCACCAAATCAAGGCCAGTGCGCTGGACGCGATGCACCTCGTTGTATGAAAATTTAAAAACAATCGTATTGCGCGAGCCGCTCGATCCATCGTCTTGAATCCTGTCTTGCCCATCGCCCATGGCAAAGACATACATATCACTGCCGCCCCCGCCATTGAGCTTGTCGTTACCCACGCCGCCTTCCAAAATATCATCGCCAGGCTTGCCCGCACCGCCATCGCCATAAAGCGTATCGATGCCATCGCCGCCGCGCAAGATGTCGTTACCATCGCCGCCCGTCATCACATCGTTGTCATCACCGCCATCCAGAATGTCGTCACCTTTGCCGCCATCTAGGGTATCGTCGCCAGCGCGGCCATAGAGAATGTCTGCACCTTCTCCATCTTCGTCAAGTTCAAAGAGATTATCTTTTCCTGCGCCACCATCCAGGAAATCATTTCCCTTTCCGCCGCTGAGATCATCAGCGTTCTCGCCCCCAAACAGATGATCGTCATCCAAGCCGCCATACAACTTGTCGTCGCCCGTGCCGCCATCCAGGTAATCATCGCCCGCATCGCCCCAGATCTTGTCCTTGCCAGCGCCACCGGATAAATAGTCGCCTCCCATGAGCTTCGTATCCGTGCCCGGGGGATAGCCGTTGGCGCCTTTCAGATAAGGCAAATCACCCACGAGCTTGTCGTCGCCGTCGCCACCATGGATCACATCAGCGCCCATACCGCCAAACAAAGCGTCGGCAGATTCATCATCGCCGCCGTCCAAGAAATCGCGCCCATCGCCGCCTGATAGCTCATCCTTGCCATCCCCGCCATACAGCGCATCATCGCCACCGAAGCCCACCAAGACATCGTTATCGGCCTGGCCATAGAGTTTGTCGCTGTCACCAGCGCCATAGATGATGTCATTGCCCGAGCCACCCCACAGGCGCACGCCTTTCTGGCCCGTGGCCTGCAAGGCGCTATTGCTTGCTAGCTGAAACGGGTAGAAGATGGGTGTGCCCAATTTTGCTTTTTGCAATTCACTCAGAGCCACACTGTCGCCGCGCTCGACACCGTACGTTTCTCCCAAGTCCAAGCTGAGCA
>JAYWHR010000039.1:0-125894 GCA_043777675.1 Comamonadaceae bacterium
CTTTCAATCGCTGGCGACTGTTATCGTAGCAAGCTGTGCTTATTGGCTTTATGCTTTGTGGTCAACAGGACATTTCAGTGCAGCCAAGGGCAGCTTAGCGAGCCAAGGGTTGTATTGGTATCTGGCTGCTTTGGCGCTAATGCTCTACACACTTTGGTGCATACAGACGAGCATCACAACGCTCAGTGCTACCAGCTTGGATCAAAGTTTTGTCTGGAACAAGCATGTAGAGCTGAGCGACCTCGCGTATGTAAAACTCATTCGCGTTCCAGGGCTGGATTGGCTGATTGCACCGCGCTTGTATTGCCGTACTTTGTTGGGTAAATTTTCCGTATTCTACGCATGTGATTCCGCCATGATTCGTGAATTTGAACGACTACGAGATGAATTGGAATTGTTTCGTCGTCTCCAATGAATCCGATCAACATAAAAAAACCGCCCGAAGGCGGTTTTTTTACGGAACCACAAACAACTGAAATTACAGTTTTTGCGATTGCATAAAACTGTCAAAGCGTGCTTCTGTGAAACGGAACCACAGGTTAGCATCAGCACGGAACTTGCTGTAATCCGCGTAGATTTTGGCCCACTGCGGATTGCTCGTGTTGAGCTCGCTATACAAGGCCATGGCTTCTTTGAAGGCCAAAGCCATCACGTCGTTGGGGAACGGACGCAGCTTGGTGCCGCTGCCGACGAGTTGCTTGAGCGCGCCTGGATTTCGTGCATCGTACTTAGCCTGCATTTCGCTGGCAGCTTGTGCAGCAGCAGCTTCAACGATGGCTTTGTTTTCAGCAGACAGAGCAGCGAAGGCTTTGTCGTTGATGAAGAAATCAAGCTCTGGACCGCCTTCCCACCAGCCTGGATAGTAGTAAAACGGGGCCACTTTGTTAAACCCAAGCTTTTGGTCATCATACGGGCCAACCCACTCAGCAGCATCAATCGTGCCTTTTTCAAGCGCCGTGTAGATTTCGCCACCAGGAATGTTTTGTGGCACCACACCCATGCGGCCAAGCACCTTACCGGCAAAGCCACCAGCGCGGAATTTCAGGCCCTTCATGTCGGCAACGGTCTTGATTTCTTTGCGATACCAGCCGCCCATTTGAGCGCCCGTGTTGCCGCCAACGAAGTTGACGATGTTGTAGCCAGCATAGAACTCGCGCATCAGCTTCATGCCGTTGCCTTCAAGCATCCATGCAGACATCTGACGGCTGTTGAGGCCGAACGGAATAGCGCAGCCGAGGGCAAATGCATCGTTCTTACCGAAGAAGTAGTAAGGCGCTGTGTGACTCATCTCCACGGAGCCTTGCTGCACAGCATCAACCACGCCAAATGGAGGGGTGATTTCGCCAGCGGCATGCACCGAAATTTCAAATTTGCCACCAGACATCTTTTTGACGGCATCAGCAAACGTGTTGGCTGCGCCAAAGATGGTATCCAGCGCTTTAGGGAAGCTGGACGACAGGCGCCAACGCACTGCGGCTTGGGCATGAACTGCAGGTGCAACACCAGCAGCGAGGACACCGGCGATACCGGCGTTTTTAAGGGCTACGCGACGATCCATGTAGGGAATCTCCTTGAGGACTTGAGGCCGTTGTTGCGGCGTTCAGTCAGTTGAACATCTCTCACGCACTGCTGTATCTGCGATGCGATCAAGGACTGTTTAAGTCACTTCGGATTGTAGGGAGCGCACTGTGCAGAAGCGCGGGGGTTTTCCCTCAACATTGACCCAAGAAATCAAATGCTTCAGACTTCTGTCAGATTGTTGTCAGTGCAGATGAATTTATTTAAAGCGGTTGCGGATGCTTGCTTCGATGCCAACAGCATCCAAGCCATGGCTGGACAACAGTTTGGCGGGGTCTCCGTGTTCGATGAAAACGTCGGGTAAACCCAAGCTGAGCACAGGTTTACTGATCTGCAATTGCTGCAAAACCTCCAGTACCGCCGAGCCCGCGCCGCCCATCAGGCACCCTTCTTCTAGGGTGACGAGGCTCTCATGGGAGAGGGCTATCTCTCGCAATGTGTCCATGTCAATCGGCTTGGCCCAGCGCATATTGACCACCGTAGCATCCAATTTTTCTGCCGCTTGCAACGCGGGATAGAGCATCGTGCCGAAGCTCAGGATGGCTAGTTTCTTGCCTTGGCGCTGCACTTGCGCTTTGCCAAATGGCAACCCTGTGAGATCCTTCGAAGGCAGCTTGCCTGCGCCTGCGCCACGCGGGTAGCGCACAGCCACGCTGTGATCTTGCTCGAAAGCGGTTGTTAGCAGTGCGCGGCATTCAGCCTCATCAGCAGGGCATGCCACAGAAATATTGGGAATGCAGCGCAGGTACGCGATATCGTATGCGCCGGCGTGTGTTGCGCCATCTGCGCCCACCAAGCCTGCGCGATCCAGTGCAAACACCACGGGCAGATTTTGAATCGCTACGTCGTGAATAAGTTGATCGTAGCCACGCTGCAGAAACGTGGAATAAATCGCTAGCACTGGCTTCATGCCTTCGCATGCCAAACCAGCGGCAAATGTCACTGCGTGTTGCTCAGCGATGCCGACATCGTGATAGCGATCCGGGAAACGCTTTTCAAACTCCACCATACCTGAGCCTTCGCGCATTGCGGGCGTGATGCCCACCAAGCGACTATCTTGCTGCGCCATATCGCAAAGCCATTGGCCAAAGATTTGCGTGAACGTGATCTTGGGAGCGGTCGCCGGTTGGGTCAGGCCAATGGCTGGATCAAACTTACCGGGCCCGTGATAGGCCACCGGGTCAGCTTCTGCCAGCTTGTAGCCCTGCCCTTTTTTCGTGACAACGTGCAAAAATTGCGGCCCTGAGCCTTTTTCCATCAATTGCTTGATGTTTTCCAGCATGGGAATGAGTGAATCCAAATCATGGCCATCGATCGGGCCGATGTAATTAAAGCCAAATTTTTCAAACAGCGTGGCGGGCACGACCAAACCCTTGGCCTGCTCTTCCACGCGTTTGGCCAATTCAAACAGTGAAGGAATAGGCTTCAAAACTTGCTTGCCCACATTCTTGGCTGCAGCATAAAAGCGCCCGCTCATGAGCTGCGCCAAATAGCGATTCAAAGCGCCCACAGGCGGAGAGATACTCATGTCGTTATCGTTGAGCACCACAAGCAAAGGCAGATTAGGCTGCACGCCTGCATTGTTCATCGCTTCAAACGCCATGCCAGCGCTCATCGCGCCATCGCCGATGATGGCCACACTGTGTCGCATCACATTCTGATTCTTCGCGCCGATAGCCATCCCCAGCGCGGCAGAAATTGACGTGGATGAATGCGCCGTGCCAAAGGTGTCGTACGGGCTTTCATCGCGGCGCGGGAAACCACTGATGCCGCCTTTCTGACGCAGCGTGTGCATTTGATCGCGCCGGCCAGTCAAGATTTTGTGAGGATAGGTTTGATGGCCTACATCCCACACCAAGCGATCTTCTGGCGTGTTGAAAACGTAATGCAACGCAACAGTCAGCTCTACTGTTCCCAAATTCGAGCTCAAATGCCCGCCCGTTTTAGAAACTGATTGCAGCACATGCTCGCGCAGCTCATCAGCCAGAATTTTGAGATCGGCGCGAGAGAGCTTACGCAAGTCAAACGGCGAATTGATGGTAGAGAGCAAGCCGGATTGGTTCATGATCGAAAAGGGGTTCACTATATTTTTAATAGCACACTGTGCAGATTTTATGCCGGCTAATGCCTAGTTTTGCCATAAATCAATAGACTCTTTGTACCACCATGTCTGCAAGAGAGCGCAGGGCGGTCGTGTTGGCCAGCAGCTTGTCATCCAGCGCGGCAGTGGCTTGGTTGTACAGCTGCCGTGTGTAGTCTTGCGAGCGCTGCATACCGAGAATGGAAACATAGGTGGGTTTATTTGCCTCGGCATCTTTACCAGCCGTCTTGCCTAGAGTAGCGGAATCTGCAATTACATCCAAGATATCGTCTACCACCTGAAAGGCCAAACCCATCGCATGACCATAGGTCAGCAGCGCTTGCGTTTGCTCCGGTGTGGCCGATCCACAAGCAGCTCCCATCATCACACTTGCTTGAAGCAATGCGCCGGTTTTAAGCTCGTGCATATTTTTGAGTTCAGCTTCGCTCAACGGCTTACCCACGCTGGCCAAATCAATCGCTTGGCCGCCCGCCATTCCCGCTTCTCCTGCTGCGCGAGCCAGCAAAGCGCACAGCTTGGCCTGTATAGCATCTGGCACGCTGCCATCTTGCGGAGTCAGCAATTCAAAAGCCAGAGCTTGCAGGGCATCACCCGCAAGCAGAGCCGTGGCTTGCCCAAATTTCACATGCACAGTGGGCTTGCCGCGGCGTAGTACGTCGTTATCCATGCAAGGCATGTCGTCATGCACGAGGCTATACGCATGAATTAGCTCCACCGAGCAAGCTGCTCTGAGGGCAGCATTCGCATGACCGCTCAAGCTCTCACAAGCGGCCAGCGCCAGCAATGGCCGCAGCCGCTTGCCGCCACCCAGCACCGCATATCGCATCGCTTCGCCCAAGCTAGCGGGCGCCTGCAAAGGCACCCATTTTTGCAGCGCCTGCTCCACACGCGCCAGATGGGCGCCGCTCCAAGCAGAAAAATCAAAATGAGTCATCCGCCGCCTTATTGTTCTGAATTTTTGGCATCAAGCCGCTTGATTTGCTGCTCAACCGCAACTAACTTATCTCGGCAGACTTTGAGCAAAACCGCGCCTCTTTGGTAGCTGGCCAATAAATCATCTAACGGCATCTGGCCAGAATCCATGCGCACCACAAGCGCCTCCAACTCTTGCAAAGCGGCTTCGTAGCTCAAATCGGCATCGTTGGCGGAAGGAATAGTTTTAGGCATAAATAGATGGCGAAACCTTGATTTTAGGCGGTGTAACTATCCACTCATGAAGTGAAGGCGAGGTGAGGGGTAAAATTCGCTTTTCGGCTACGTTTGGGTAGCCGTTTTTATCTCCATCTTTGTATTGGGTTGCCAAACATGACCGACCTGAGCTTCGCAAAACATTTGCAACCACCCTCGCCCCAGAGCAACGCTCCGCTGCAGGTTTCTAGTTATTTCTGCCCTGCCACCTACGAAGCTGAGCAACAGCGCATTTTCTCGCAATCGCCGAAATACGTCGGGCACCGCCTTGCCGTGCCCAATATGGGCGACTACTACGCCCTACCCCAAGAAGGCGAGGGCCGCGTACTCATGCACACGCCCGATGGCCAAGGCGGCTCGCGCTTAGAGCTGATCTCCAACGTTTGCCGTCATCGCCAAGCGGTCATGCTGCATGGCCGTGGGCATCAGGAGCAGAGCAATATCATTTGCCCCCTGCACCGCTGGACGTATGACACCTCAGGCACTCGACCTACTGGCACATTGATTGGCGCACCCCATTTCGAGCAAGACCCCTGCCTTCACCTTAACAATTACGCCCTGCAATCGTGGAATGGTTTGCAATTCGACGCTGCATCCACGCAGCGCACCGATTTGGGTGAGCTTTTCAAAGGCATGAAAGCCGCGAAAGACCTCGACTTTTCAGGCTACAAATTCCATAAAGCGATTCATCACGAATGCGCCTACAACTGGAAAACCTTCATCGAAGTTTATTTAGAGGACTACCATGTGGGCCCTTTTCACCCAGGCCTAGGCCAATTCGTGGCCTGCGAAGAACTGCAGTGGGAATTCGGCGAGCAATGGAGCGTGCAAACCGTGGGTGTGGCTGATAAATTAGGCAAACCCGGTAGCGCCGTCTATCAGCGCTGGCATGATGCCGTGCTCAGCTACCGAGGTGGCCAGCCGCCCGCGCATGGCGCGATCTGGCTCACGCTCTATCCAACGGTGATGATTGAGTGGTATCCGCATGTGCTCACCGTGAGCACGCTCTATCCCCAAGGCCCACAGCAAACGCTCAATATCGTCGAATTCTTTTACCCTGAAGAAATCGCATCATTCGAGCCCCACTTCATCCAAGCCCAGCAAGCCGCCTACATGGAAACCTGCGAAGAGGACGACGAAATAGCGCTGCGCATGGATGCAGGCCGCAAAGCCCTGTACGAGCGCGGCGACAGCGAATCCGGCCCCTACCAAAGCCCAATGGAAGACGGCATGCGACATTTCCATCAGTGGTATGTTGGAGCAGTGAAGAAAAAATGACGGGACACGTCAGGCAAGCGTAATTCCTTGAGGCCGATGCCGAAGTAAAAAGAGCGATCGTCCACGTCAATCTGCCAAACCCTTGGTCAACTTGTCTATTTGCGCCTTCACCTCTGGCGACAGGCGAGCGATCACGTCAGCTGCGCCTAAATTGTCTTTGAGTTGCCTCAACTGGGATGCGCCAGTGATCACGGTGCTCACGCGGGGGTTGGATGCCGCCCACGCGATGGCGAGTTGACCGACCGTGCAATCTAGCTCATTGGCCACGACCTCAAGCTCAGCGACTGCTGTGTTTTTTGTATCGTCCGTCAGGCTCTTGACTAAAAAATCCATGTCCTTGCGTGCGCCACGGCTGTCCTTGGGCACACCCTTTTTATACTTACCTGTCAGCAATCCGCTTGCCAACGGGCTCCACGTGGTCAGCCCCAAGCCAATGTCATCGTAAAGGCGCTTGTATTCTTCTTCAACCCGTTTGCGGTGAAACAGGTTGTACTGCGGTTGCTCCATCACTGGCTTGTGTAAGTGATGTTTGTCAGCAATGCACCACGCAGCGCGAATCTCATCGGCAGACCATTCACTGGTGCCCCAATACAGCGCTTTACCTAGGCCGATCATGTCACTCATGGCGTGCACTGTTTCTTCAATCGGCGTTTGCGCATCCGGGCGGTGGCAGTAAACCAGATCAATGAAGTCCAAGCCCATGCGCTTGAGCGAGCCATCGATCGCCTGCATCAAATATTTGCGGTTGAGCGTGTTTTTGCAATTGACGGTGACCGCTGTGCTGTCAGCGTTTTTGAGGCCCCAGTAAAACTTGGTCGACACGATATAGTTCAAACGCGGCCACTTCAAAGCCTTAAGAGCATCACCCATAACTTTCTCGCTTTTGCCGTTGGCATAAGCCTCAGCGTTGTCAAAAAAATTAACACCGCAGTCCATCGCCAGCGCCAACATTTCTTTTGCCGCTTTGACATTGACTTGGTTAGCATAGGTCACCCATGAGCCAAGAGACAGTTCGCTGACTTGCAAGCCACTGCGGCCAAGACGTCGGTATTGCATGGTTAAATCCTTAAAAACTGATTAAGAGCTTGCTGTAAAAGCCAGACTCTGCACCTTTGAAGGGCGCACTTCTGTGCGCTGGCGAACGCAGGCTTTGCAGTTGGCACTGTTTTTTTGTTAGCCCAGATACTTGTTCTGAGGCATGATGGGATGCATGACAACACCCAACACTTACACCCCTCCAAAAATCTGGAATCCACCAGCATCAAACGGTGGAAAATTTGCCAATATCAATCGACCCATAGCAGGCGCGACACACGAAAAAGAGCTGCCCATAGGCCAGCATCCCATGCAGCTGTATTCGCTGGGTACGCCCAATGGCGTGAAAGTAACTGTGATGCTGGAAGAGCTGCTGGCGCTGGGTCACACTGGCGCGGAATACGATGCTTGGCTGATCCGCATCAACGAAGGCGCGCAGTTCGGCAGCGGCTTTGTAGAGATCAACCCGAATTCAAAAATTCCAGCGTTGATGGACCGAAGCGGAAAGGAGCCGATTCGGGTTTTTGAATCTGGCGCGATTTTGATGCATTTGGCGGAAAAGTTTGGCGCATTCTTGCCGACCAAGGCAGCTGCACGCGCTGAATGCCTCTCCTGGCTCATGTGGCAAATGGGCAGCGCGCCGTTTGTAGGTGGCGGGTTCGGTCATTTTTACGCCTATGCGCCCGAGAAAATCGAGTACGCGATTGACCGTTACTCGATGGAGACCAAGCGCCAAATGGACGTGCTCAACCGCCTGCTCGCTGATCGCCGCTATGTGTGTGGCAACGAGTACACCATTGCCGACATGGCGATCTGGCCGTGGTATGGGCAAATGGCTTTAGGCCGCTCGTATGAAGCCGCAGAATTCCTGCAAGTCCACACCTACACCAACGTACTTCGCTGGGCGAACGAGCTAGATGCCCGCCCCGCTGTCAAACGCGGCCGCATGGTTAACCGGGTGCAAGGCGAGGCTTCAAGCCAGTTGCATGAGCGCCATGATGCGAGTGATTTTGAATTGCGGACGCAGGATAAGATTTCCGCTTAAATCTTCGATCTTTTAGGCAGTTCGCACTCATCTATGCTGCTTAGCTTGCTACTATTTTCATAGCTTTTGCACAGGTTCTTTGCTTCGGTTAAACGCCCGCCAGAGCAGCCGGGGCGGCTGGCTCCATGTCCTCCGGCGGCGTTTAGGGTTAGTTTGTCTTCGGGAAGATGATTGCGCCGCCTCCCCCTTTACTTACGCCATCCGCCCCGACTGCTCTGGCGAGCTTGGCACAAATCGCGCATCTTGCTGAGCCACGCGAACCCATGCCCGTCCGGTGTGGCTTTGCGGCTGGCGTAAGTAAAGGGGGAGGCGGGGAAACAACCCAAGCCGGAGGACATAACACCACGCCCCGCCGGAGGACATGGAGCCAGCCGCAAAGCCACATCGGCCGGGCTGCCCTACACATAACTATTCGAGGCGATGACCTCGCAGTAGGCCGCAAACTACAAAAGGGCATGTAAGGACGAGCCATCAAACCACGACAGATGCACGCCAGATGCACGCCACCCAAAGGAGCAACTCATGTCACGCAATTCCTACACTCCTCTTTTTGTAGCGCTCTGCGCAGTTTTTATGCCGGCTACCCATGCATTTGGCATGGAAAACTGCTCCGCCAAATCCGCCGCCACACTCACACCCGTGATTGAGCTCTACACCTCTGAGGGCTGCAGCTCCTGCCCGCCAGCGGATGTTTGGCTCTCCCAATTCAAGGCCGCGCAAAAGGAAGGCAAGGTGGTGGCGCAGGCGTTTCATGTGAACTACTGGGATTACATCGGCTGGACAGATCGCTTCGCTGCGCCAGCCTACACGCAGCGTCAGCGCGAGCTTTCGGCGCGCACGAATTTGAACAGCATTTACACGCCGCAAATTGCCAAAAACGGCCTCACGATTCGTGATTACGGTAACCCTGCGGCGCAGCTTGCTGGCAGCGAGACAGCCAAGGCCGAGATCGCGCTGGCTAAGCTGGAAACCAATCGCTTTGAAGCGAAGATCACGCCGCTGGATGCTGGAGCCAACTGGAGCGCCTATTTCACCGTGACTGAGCATGCGCATGTGAGCCGCGTGAGCGCGGGCGAAAACAAAGGCGAGACTTTGAGACACGATTTCGTGGTGCGCCAATATGTGCCGCTCGGGCAATTCACTGGCGCGCAAGCTCTGAAATTCAGCAGTCTCGCGCCGACAATCACCGCTGGCAAAGAGCATCCGCGCCAGATCAACCTCGTGGTGACTGACAGCAAGAGCGGCAAAACCTTGCAGGCTTTGAGCTTAGGTTGTTGAATTACAGTTTGAGCAACGCCTGCCCGCCCATGTAGGAGCGCAGAACTTCAGGCACGGTGACGCTGCCATCTGCATTTTGATAGTTCTCCAAGACGGCTACCAAAGTGCGGCCAACTGCCAAACCAGAGCCGTTCAAGGTATGCACGAGCTCATTCTTGCCTTGCGCATTCTTGAAGCGGGTTTGCATGCGACGGGCTTGGAAGCTTTCACAGTTGGAGCAAGATGAAATCTCACGGTAAGTGTTTTGCGCGGGCAGCCAGACTTCAAGGTCATAAGTCTTGGTGGATGCAAAACCCATATCACCTGTGCACAGCGCGAGAACGCGATACGGTAAGCCGAGCTTTTGCAGAATCGCCTCAGCATGGCCAGTCATCGCCTCCAGCGCTTCGTAGCTCTTATCTGGATGCGTGATCTGCACCATCTCAACTTTGTCAAATTGATGCTGGCGAATCATGCCCTTAGTATCTTTGCCATAGCTGCCCGCTTCTGAGCGGAAGCACGGGCTGTGGGCGGTGAGTTTGATCGGCAAGTCAGCCTCATTGAGGATCGAATCACGCACTGAATTTGTCAGGGTAATCTCGCTCGTTGAAATGAGATATTGCTTTGTTGCCTCGGTGTCACCACCACGGCTGACCCAAAACATATCCTCTTCAAACTTGGGTAGTTGCCCCGTGCCTTCCAATACATCGCGGTTAACAATGTACGGCGTGTAGCACTCGGTATAACCATGCTCATTGGTTTGCACATCGAGCATGAACTGCGCCAGCGCCCGGTGCAGCTTGGCCATTTGGCCTTTCATGAAAGTAAAGCGCGCGCCGGAAAGCTTGGCACCCGTGTCGGCATCTAAGCCGAGCGGCGTGCCCACATCAACGTGGTCTTTCACGACGAAGTCGAAAGTCTTGGGTGTGCCCCAGCGACGCACTTCCACATTGGCCTGCTCGCTTGCACCCACCGGCACGCTCTCATGCGGCAAATTCGGCAGCATCATGAGAATGCTTTGCATCTCAGAAGCAATTGCGTCATTTCGCGCAGCAGCCGTTTCCAGCTCAGTTTTGATCGCACCCGTCTCAGCCATCACCGCATCCACGCTCTCGCCTTTGGCTTTAAGCATGCCAATAGATTTGCTCAAGGTGTTGCGTTTGTTTTGCAGTTCTTCGGTGCGCGTCTGGATGGTTTTGCGCTCGGTTTCAAGGGCGCTATACGCCGCCACATCAAGAAATTGCTGAGGATTTTTGCGCTTTTGCAGCGCGACGACGACGCCATCAAGGTCTTTACGGAGTAGGTTTGGATCAAGCATGCTTTTATTTTAAACGCTTTGATCACTACTAAATTCATAGCGAATTGCGCAGTATTTATGCCGGCAATGTGCTACTTTTGCATATATTTTGCTGAAGAAATTGGTTCTTAGCGTAAAGCGGCCTCGACTGCGCTTGGGATGTTCCCCTCCGCTCGTGTCCCCCGCCTTCGGCTCCTCCTTTTACCTCGCTGTGAGAAACATCCCAGCTCAGCCGAGGCCTCACAGGCGCGCTAAAGTCTTTGCGCGCCCATGGTCACTACACCCAGCAATATTCGCGCTTTGAGATTGGAACTCCCCTCACTACCCCCGGCCTTCGATGTGCTTGGGCGGTTGGGGTATCTCACGTAGCGAGGTAAAGGGGGAGCGCCAGCCGCAGGCCAGCGCGGAGGACACGAGCGCAGTGGGATACCCCAAGCGCCCAAGCTCATCGAAGGCTAAAGAGCGCCAAGAATGCTAAACCGAAGACTTCCCCAACTCATTCTTAGCAATCGCATTGCGATGCACTTCATCCGGGCCATCAGCAAAGCGTAGGGTACGGGCAGCGGTGTACGAATACGCCAACGGAAAATCATCACACATGCCGCCGCCACCATGCACTTGCATCGCCCAATCAATGATTTGGCAAGCCATCGTGGGCGCAACGACTTTGATCATGGCGATGTCATTCTTGGCCAGTTTGTTGCCGCCCATATCCATGAGCCACGCAGTACGCAGCGTGAGCAAACGGGCTTGATCGATTTTGCAACGTGCTTCTGCAATGCGCTCCAGCGTCACGCCTTGCTGAGAAACCAGTTTGCCAAATGCCGTGCGGCTGCTAGCACGCTTGCACATCAGCTCCAACGCACGCTCGGCCAGGCCAATCAAGCGCATGCAATGGTGAATTCGCCCGGGGCCTAAGCGGCCTTGGGCGATTTCAAAGCCACGGCCTTCTCCGAGCAGCATGTTGGCGGCCGGCACTCGTGTGTCGGTGAACGTCATCTCGCAATGGCCATGCGGCGCATCGTCGTAGCCAAACACGGTGAGCGGGCGAACTACGTTGATCCCACGCGCATCTGCGGGCACGACGATCATGCTTTGCTGGCTGTGGCGCGGTGCTTCTGGATCGCTCTTGCCCATGACGATGTAGACCGCGCAACGCGGATCGCCCGCGCCAGAGATCCACCATTTGCGGCCATTGATGAGATAGGTGTCGTCGGTTTGCTTTTCTACTTTTGTGGCGATATTGGTTGCGTCGCTTGATGCCACATCAGGCTCGGTCATGGCGAAGGCTGAGCGCACTTCGCCGCGCAGCAGAGGCTTGAGCCAACGGTTGCGGATTTCTGGCGAGCCGTAGCGCGCAAGTGTTTCCATGTTGCCGGTATCGGGCGCGGAACAGTTAAACACTTCGCTGGCCCAAACCACGCGACCCATGATTTCAGCGAGAGGCGCGTATTCTTGATTGGTCAGGCCTGCACCGCCAAATTGTGGATCGCCACCGAAGCCTGCAATTTCTGCCGTATCGCGTGGGAGCCAAAGATTCCAAAGCCCAAGCTTTTGCGCGACGGGCTTAAGCTTTTCAATCGTTTGCAAAGGCGTCCAGCGCTTGCCTGCTTTGGTGTTGGCTTCGATCTCATCAGCGAAGGCTTTTTCTGCTGGGTAGATGTGATCATCAAAAAACTTGAGCAACTGAGCTTGCAACTCTTGCACGCGAGGTGAGTAAGAAAAATCCATGGTGTTTGTCTCCGGTGAGTGGGTTAGTAGGTTAAAGAAAAGGACCGGACGCAGAGGACGCAAAGGTTACGCAGAAGAAATACCAAAGAATTCATTTCGGAAAACTGAGAGTGATATCAACCGACAGTTTTTTCATTTTTGGTATTTCTTTTTTGCGTCTTCTGCGTAACCTTTGCGTCTTCTGCGTCCGGCAGTTCTGTCTTAAATCATTAAATTTCAAGCAGCCCGCGCAAAGCGCCAGCCCATTTGCGCGAGCGGTTTCGCCCCCGCAGCAGAGGCAATTGCTTGCGCGCTGGAAGCTGTGCCCATTTCAATTCGCTTGGCAATGCCTTGCAAGATCGCTGCCAAGCGGAACAGGTTGTAGGCAAGATAAAAATTCCAATCAGCACTCAACTGCTCTGGCGTGGCCAGCCCCGTGCGGTCGCAGTAGAGGCGAATGTATTTAGCTTCGCTGGGGATGCCAAGCGCTGCATGATCGAGCCCACCGATGCCTCGGAAAGCGCCGGGCGGGATGTGCCAAGCCATACAGTGGTAGCTGAAGTCTGCCAGTGGATGGCCTAAGGTTGAGAGTTCCCAATCGAGCACCGCGAGCACGCGCGGCTCGGTGGGGTGGAAGATCAGGTTGTCTAAGCGATAGTCGCCATGGACGATGCTGACTTTGGACTCGTCGCGGCCACTGGCGGGGATGTTAGCGGGCAACCATTCGATGAGCTTGTCCATCTCGATGATCGGCTGCGTGATCGATGCTTGGTATTGCTTCGTCCAACGGCCGATTTGCCGCTCGAAAAAGTTGCCGGGCTTGCCGTAGCCTGCTAGCCCCTGCGCTGCAAAATCCACCGTGTGCAAAGCAGCCTGCACACGATTCATTTCGCGATAGATCTCGCCGCGCTCGGCTGTGCTCATGTCCGGCAATGCTTGATCCCAAAGCACGCGACCTTGGACGAACTCCATGATGTAAAAAGCACGGCCAATGACTGATTCGTCTTCACACAGTGCATACATCTTCGCTACCGGCACGCTCGTGCCTGCTAGCCCGCGCATCACTGCAAACTCGCGCTCCACGGCATGCGCCGATAGCAGCAGCTTTGCCACGGGGCCAGGTTTGGCGCGCATGACATAAGTTTGATTCGGCGTGATCAGCTTGTACGTGGGATTTGATTGCCCGCCTTTGAACATTTCCACCTTCACTTCACCCGAAAAGCCTTGCACATGCTGAGCCATCCAAGCGCTCAACGCACCTGAGTCAAAGGCATGCTGGTCAGATACCGCCCGAGTGCCAACGAAATGATCAAAGCCACTCATTCCTGATCCCCGTTACCAATGCGCTTCAAGCCATCACGGCTGCGCACCACCAAGCCACTAGGCTCGACGCGGATCAGCTCCTCGCGCTCCATCTGCTTGAGCTCTTGATTCACACGCTGGCGCGATGCGCCCAAGAGCTGCGCCAATTCTTCTTGCGCCAAATGCAGGCCAATGCGCGTCTCGTCCTGATGCGAAAGGCTGGTCACGCCATAGCTGCGCGCCAAATGCACGAGCTGCTTGGCCAGCCTCGCGCGCAGTGGCAGCGTGTTTAAGTCTTCCACCAAGCCAAAAAGCAGTCGAATCAAGCGAGCATTGAGGCGCAGCAGAGCCTCATAAAGCTCGGTGTGATCGGCCAAAATCTTGGTGAGATCATTGCGCGAGACACACACAATCGTGCTCTCGCCGTGGGCATAGCAATCATGTGTGCGCTGGTCGCCATCAAAAATCGCCACATCGCCAAACCAAATACCCGGCTCGACATAGGTCAGCGTCACTTGCTTGCCAGACACCGAAGTACTGGATACACGAACAGCGCCTTTCGCACAAGCCACCCACTCGTCCGGCCGCTCGCCTCGCGCTGCAATCAGCTCGCCATCGCGGTAGCGCTTTACATAGGCATAGCGCAAGATATCGTGCCGCAGGCTGGGCGAGAGGCTGGAAAACCAGCGCCCCGTGTTAATCGCTTCGCGCTCGTCTTGAGAGAGGATAGGTTCGTCTGAAATCATGTCATTTCCATTGTGGAGGCAGTTCTGAGCTAAGGTCTCTAGGGTTGTCACTTGTGTGTCTAGGGTAAGTGCGACAATACACCCCTACATGACAGAACCCGTAAACATTCCATTTTCCTCCGTTGGCTTGGCCGACACCATCCTACGCGCTGTGGCCGAAAAGGGCTACACCACAATGAGTCCGATTCAAGCAGCGGCTATCCCGCATGTGCTAGCTGGCCGAGATGTGATGGGCGCTGCGCAAACCGGCACCGGCAAAACAGCAGCATTCGTGCTGCCGCTCTTGCAGCGCATGCTCAAGCACGAGACGCCTTCGCCCTCGCCTGCGCGCCACCCCGTGCGGGCGCTTGTCCTCACACCCACACGAGAGTTGGCCGATCAGATTCACGAAAATGTCGCGGCTTACGCTAAATACACGCAAATTCGTAGCGCCGTGGTCTTTGGCGGCATCGATATCAAACCGCAAATGGCCGCACTGCGCAAAGGTGTGGAAATTTTGACAGCCACGCCCGGTCGCTTGCTTGACCACATCGAAGCCAAAACCGCTGTGCTTAACCAAGTGGAATATGTGGTGCTTGATGAAGCAGACCGCATGCTCGATATTGGCTTCCTGCCCGATTTGCAGCGCATCCTGAATTATTTGCCCAAGAAGCGCATCACTTTGCTCTTTTCAGCGACCTTCTCGCCGGAGATCAAGCGCCTGTCGGCCAGTTATTTGCAAAATCCGATTTTGGTGGAAACAGCGCGACCCAATGAGACTGCAGCCAACGTGGAGCAGCTGTTTTTCAGCGTGCAAGAGGATGACAAACGCCGCGTGCTGCGCCAGCTGATCCGCGACCGCGGCATCACACAAGCTTTTGTGTTTTGCAACAGCAAACTGGGCTGCGCCCGCTTGGCTCGCTCGCTGGAGCGCGATGGCCTACGCACCACCGCGCTGCACGGTGACAAGAGCCAAGATGAACGATTGAAAGCACTTGAATCCTTCAAAAAAGGCGAGGTCGATCTACTGGTCGCCACTGATGTAGCTGCGCGCGGGCTGGATATCAAAGACGTGCCTGCCGTGTTTAACTACGACATCCCCTACAACGCCGAAGATTACGTTCATCGCATTGGCCGCACAGGCCGCGCTGGCGCGTCTGGCTTGGCAATGAGTTTTGTCGATGGCGATGACAAGCGCTTGATCACCGATATTGAAAAGTTGATCAAGAAAAAAATTGAGTTTGCTGAATTCCAGTTTGAGAATGAGCAACCGCCACGCGGCAGCCATTTCAATTCAGGCCGACGCGCTTGGGGAGAAGATGGCGGAGATAGCAGCGCGCCGCGCCGAGATGATCGCCCCGCAGAGAGGCGCGATGACCGCGCTGGTGAAAGACGGTCTAGCTACGCAAGTCGCCCTGCTCGCCCACCTGCTGATCCATTCTTCAACAAGCCCTATGAGGAACCGTTGAACGCGAATCCTTCTTGGGACAACGGCCAAAAGGCTGCGTCAAATTCCACCGGCTCGCGCATATCAGCCAATATCAAAAGCAAAAAAAGAGTTGCTGCGTTGTTTAAAGCGGGCGAATCTATTGCTGAAACTTCTGCGCAGCCCGCGTCGATCGACAACGCTTTGCCTTTAACCTCGCCCAGCGCGTAGTTTTGTATGCGGTTGGATGATCTGCTGTTTAGCCAAGGCTTTGGCACGCGGCGCGTCTGCGCAGGCTTGATTCAGCAAGGTTTTGTGAAGGGTTTTGAGCACCTAGCCGGCACAGAATCTGCGCAGGATGCTACTGAAATCATAGTAAGCGATGGCCTGCCATTTACCGTACAAGACAAGGCTTGGCAGTATCACGAGCGCGCTTATCTGATGCTCCACAAACCTGCCGGCTTCGAATGCAGCCATCGCCCCGGAGCTTGGCCGAGCGCCTACAGCCTGCTACCCGCCCCGCTGCGACAGCGCCCCACCAAAGGCGTGGTGCAAGGCGTACAAGCGATTGGCCGCTTAGACCAAGACACCACAGGTTTGCTGCTGCTCACCGATGATGGCCAATTCCTCCACAAAATGAGCAGCCCCAAGCACCATGTGCCCAAGGTGTACCAAATCACCACCGACCGCGCAGTTGAAGCACAGCACATCGAAAAGCTGCTGTACGGCGTAGTGCTCAATGACGACCCAAAACCCGTCAAAGCCGCAGCCGCCGTTCAGACCGGCGAAAAAACGCTAGCCATGACTTTGACGGAAGGCAAATACCACCAAGTCAAACGCATGATTGCGGCGGTTGGCAACCATGTCGTCGCGTTACATCGTTCGCAAATCGGCAGCATGGTTCTGGGTGATGATTTGCCGTCTGGTCAATGGCGCTGGCTCAGCGCAGACGAGCTTCAATCCCTTAAGACTTCAGCTTGAGGCTTCTGAGACTGTTCGCACTGGACTTGCACAACTTCTCGTCTGCCTTGATCCACTCGGATCGCAGACAAACAGCCGCCCCACACGCATCCCGTATCGAGAGCGATCAGATTCGGGCGATTGATCAAGCCGAGCGTGCTCCAGTGGCCGAAGGCGACTACTGTGTTGGCTGTGGCGCGGCCGGGCACGTGGAACCAAGGCATGTAGCCGACCGGCGCTGCGCCTGCGCCTTCTTTGGTGGCGAATTCCATTTCGCCTTGTGCGCTGCAAAAGCGCAGACGAGTTAGAGCGTTGATGATGACTCTTTGGCGCTGTGCACCTTGCAGATCTTCGCGCCATGCATTCGGCGTGTTGCCATACATACTTTGAAAGAAGTTTTTAGCATCTTTTGAGCGAATAGCCGGCATGATCTCTGCGCTGAGTGCTATTATTTTCATAGTATCCCATTGCGGCAACACGCCGGCATGCACCATCACAATGCCATCTCGGAAAATGGCAAGCTCACGGTGGGCAAGCCAATCAAGCAGCTCTGGCGCATCACGCGCTGCTAGGAGCTCAGTCAAGGTGTCGCTCTTATGCGCAGCGCGTGCGCCGCAGGCCACGGCCAGCGCATGGAGATCGTGGTTGCCCAAGAGGCATTGCGCGGCATCGCCCAAAGCCTGCAAGCGGCGCAGCACTTTGAGCGAATCAGGGCCACGGTTAACCAGATCGCCGAGCAGCACGAGCTGGTCTCGGCTGGGGGAGAAATTTATCTCAGCCAAAAGTCTGCCAAGTGCGGTATCGCAACCCTGCACATCGCCAATCAAGTAAAGTCCCATACTTCTGGACTTTAATCGTATTTCATGGATTTCTTATTGATTGCAGTGCTCACGCTCATCAACGGCGCCTTCGCCATGAGCGAGATGGCTTTGACTGCGGCTAAAAAAGTACGCCTCACCGCGATGGCTGAGGGTGGCGACGATGGCGCAAAAGCAGCGCTGGAGCTAGCCGACAAGCCCACCACAATGCTCTCAACGGTGCAAATCGGCATCACCTCGATTGGCATGCTGAACGGCATCGTGGGCGAGGCAGCGTTTAGCGGCGGGCTACAAGAGTTTTTAATGAGCCTGGGCATGGGCGAAAAGCTCGCTTCGCCTACTGCAACGACTCTGGTGGTGATCTGCATCACCTTCATCACACTGATTTTTGGCGAACTCGTGCCCAAGCGCATCGGCTGGGCTTACCCAGAGGCCGTAGCACGGGTGGTGGCTAAGCCAATGATTTGGCTCTCCAAAGCGGCTAGCCCGTTTGTGAAGCTGCTCACCGTCACGACGCAAGGCGTGCTCAAGCTCATGCGTATCCGCACCGACTCCAATCGCAGCGTCACCGAAGCAGAAATCGCAGCGAGCTTAGATGAAGGCATGGATGCTGGCGTGATCGAGCAGCATGAGCGCCAGATGGTGCAAAACCTGTTTCATTTGGATGATCGCCCGCTGATCTCCATCATGATTCCGCGCAGCGATATCGTGTGGCTAGAGGCGACTTTAAGCGTGCAGGATGCGCTGCGCAAAGCCGGCGGATCGAGTGATCCGGAGAGCAAGCTCTCCCACAGTTGGTATCCGGTCTGCCAAGGGGGGCTCGACAATATTGTGGGCATCGTTAGCGTGGCGCGCTTGCTGCGCCAACAATTGGGCAACACGGGCCAGACTGTGGGCTCTTTGGCGACGCCTGCGGTCTTCATCCCCGAGACGCTCTCCGGTATGGAGCTGCTAGAACAATTTCGCCAACAATCGGCCCGGGTGATCTTCGTGGTGGATGAATACGGTGTGTGCCAAGGCCTACTCACGCCGCGTGACCTGTTGGAGGCGATCACAGGCGAGCTCAAGCCCCAAGTAGCCGCCGATGCTTGGGCCACACGCGAGGCAGATGGGGGATGGAAGCTTGATGGTTTGATGCCGATTGCCGAGCTAAAAAGCCGCTTAGAGATTGACGATGCATTGCACGATGAAGAAGAAGGCCACTACAACACCCTAGCTGGCCTGCTCATGGCCGTGGCAGGGCATTTACCGCAGCAGGGAGAAGCGATAGATGCAGGCGGCTGGCGCTTTGAGGTGCTGGCGCTGGAGGGAAGGCGTGTGGATCGGGTGCGGGCGCGGCGGGCTTTGGCGGCTTAACGCGTTTCTGTTTGGTTGCTTTTTCGTTGTGCACCTGCTTTTTGTTTCGCACGACCCGCTCGCCTGCCACGTGATGTGCCCGAAAAAGCCGAGGGCTTTTCAGACCCATCACGCAGCGGATTGAGGTATCTGGCGCGTTATTTTGCTCTTAATTTCGTAGCACTCTGCGCAGATTCTATGCCGGCTAGATGCCAAAATCGTCATGAAATCTCTCCTAGAAACCTGTATTCCGTCTATTGACCAGATTAGCTTTTGCTAGCATTTTTTGCTATCATTAGACTCGTGAATACCAAGCACCGCAAAACGCTAGCCGCCCTCTTCGCAAGGCCCACATCGCCCAACATCGTGTTTGCCGATATTGAAGCATTGGTCAAAGCCTTGGGTGGCTCGGTTTTAGAGCGCGAAGGCTCGCGTGTGCGGATCGAGTTGGAGGGCGAATGCTGGCGCTGCCATCGCCCTCATCCGGGCAAAGAGGCCAAGCGTTATCAGGTGGAAGAGGCGCGCGAATTGTTTGAACGAGTAGGAGTGCAACCATGAATAGTATGAATTTCAAAGGCTATACCGCTCGCGTGGAATATGACGAACGCGATGATGTTTTTGTTGGGCGTATTCTCGGCATTCGCGACATCATCAGCTTTCATGGAGACACCGTAGCGCAGCTCAGATCTGAGTTTGAGCTGGCCGTCAAAGACTATGTGGCCGACTGCAAACAGCGCGGCATCAGCCCCGAAAAACCTGCATCCGGCAAACTGCTCCTGCGCGTCCCCCAAGAAGTCCATGGCCGCGCCCTAATAGCCGCACAAGCTGCCGGCAAAAGCTTAAACCAATGGGCTACCGAGGCTTTGCAGCAGGCTGCGCAGGTGAGTGCTTGAGACGCTGACTTTGCCTTCATACAGCTTCTGTGCTCTGAATATTGATCTGCCATAGGCGTTGTAAAAGCCTCCACCTGCGCCTGCCGCATGTCGTGCGGATGCCGCTTATCATGAAAATAAATGAACTTTTTCACCCAGTACACGTAGGCCTCTTCGGTCCGCAGGCTATAGTGCAAGTAACGTATATGTTCCCGCAACTGATCCAGCAGCCGAGTTGACTTGAACACAGGCGTGCTGGTTTTTCTGGAGTTGTTATGACTGCTCATAAATACAGTATATCGCTGCTAAGCCATATTGCAAGCGGCTTAGCGGTTGATATTGCTCCCGATGTTAGGGAGACAAACGCCGCGATGGGTGGACAGACACCTGTCGCCCTATATTGAGTTAGAAGGTACGCGTACACTGTAATTTTTAAACCACCAAGGAGAGCATTCATGGCACTTAAACCTGGACCAAAGCCGATAGCACCATCAACAGGGAAGCCGGATCAGCGCCGCCGTGATAACAAAACCACACTAGGGAATACACCGTCCCTCAAACCTAGCAAATCTAGTAATCCCCCAAAAAGTAAATGACAGGGGGCTCGTTAATTTGCTCTTCTAACCCGGCAGTCGAGCGGACTTGCGCGAAATGCCGCGCAGGCCGCTCACTTCTACGTTATGCCGCACAAACGCAACCGTCCATGTACTCCATCCGCTGTACCCGAAAGCTCCTAAACCGAGGCGCGCCGCCCCTAGTTCAGTCGCCGACCGCACCTACAACGGTGTTAGGCGACTGGTATGCAAACATAATATTTTCCCGTCCCGAGCAGCTTGTCATCTGTATATCCCAGAAGACACTACTCCCGGTTGTCGTCCCGGCCAAGGACATCAAGCGACTTCCAGAAAGAGTTTTGGCAGCAGCAGAAATAATGCTCACCGCCATTGGAGTTCCCAGTGAAGAAGTGGCATCAGAACTTGATGAAATGCAGAAGGCAGTCTTTGCCAAGACAGAAGACAGGCGCGTTCTTGGCTCCTTGAATGACTTTGTCTTTCACTTGCAGCACGGGACTGGAAGCCACCCGCACATGACCTTGCATGAACGCGCGCTCTGCATCGCGCGAATGCCGTGTGGTGCACTGGAGTACGCATATCCAACCGAAGCTACTCTGGCAGCCTTCTCTGCAAGTAGGACGCTCAAGGCAGCAATGCGTGCGGCATAACCCAGCGCTGAACCACCGGACCCGCTACGGCAGGCCGGTTAGCTCTACGTTAAACTCCATGCCCTACTGACACAAGAGCGACTCATCGGCGAATCGGCTTCTAACCTTCGTAGATATTGCGCAAGGTGCTACGAAATAAGGAGTGAAGTGACATCGCAAGTCGCTTGATCCGCTCCGTGATGGGTCTGAAAAAACGAAGGCTTTCTTGGTTGAGCGCGGCCAGCCATGGTCATTTCGCTACAAAAGATGGAAGCTCGGAGCGAGCGGCACAGAATGCCTGAAAGAAAGCCCTCGGCTTTTTCGGGCACGTCGCGGGGCAGGCGAGCAGGTTGCGTGAAGGCGAAGCGGTTGAGTTCTGAGATACTTCACAGAACGCAGATTAACTATCAAAACGATAGCATTTCGCGCATATTCTATGCCGGCTACTAGCCACTTGTGCTTCAAAAATACCACCAAGGCAACACCTGCGTCATGCGCAGCACTTGGCCGCTGTCTAAAGCGCTGTAGCCTGCCAAGGCTTCTAGTTTTCGCAGCCATGCGGTGCTGCGCAGGAGTTTGCACAGGGCTTGGGTGGCGGGCTCGGCTAGGGATTCGCGCTGCACGACCAAGGCGTAGCGCTCCTTCGCTTGGGGGATGAAGCCCAAGCCATGCGCGACTGCGGCGGCTTCGATGCCTAGGGCGCAATCGGCTGCGCCTTGGGCTACGGCCAGCGCGGCGGCTTGGTGGGAGGGCTCTGTGTGGCGGTAGCCTAGGAGGTCTTTACCGCTGAGGCTGAGTTCTGCGAGCAGATCATCGAGCAGCAGACGCGTGCCTGTGCCTGCTGCTCGGTTGACGAAACGGTGCTGTTGCTCGGCCACATCGCGCAGATTTTTGATGCGCAGCGGGTTGCTTTTTGCCACCATCAAGCCTTGGCTGCGCTGTACGAAGCCGATGATTTTATGTTGGCCAGGCTCTAGCAGGCAGCGATAGGTTTGCACGCTTTTGCCTTGCGTGGCCACTGGCAGGCGCACATGGAAGCCGGCCATGCGGCAGCGGCCTTCGTTAAGTGCGCGCAGGGCATCGACGCTGCCTGTGAAATGAATATCGAGGTGCAGCTTTTTAGCGGCTGCAAACACGCGCAACTTAGAGAGCGCTTCATCGTGGCTGGCATGCAGTTGCAGCACCTGCGCTTGAGGGTCGAAGGCCAGTGCCATGCTGCGCTCTAGCTCGGCTTGCAAGGCTTCGATTTGCGGGGCAAGGCGGGCTTGGGCGAGGCCATCGGCATAGAGCAGCCGCTCGCCAAATGCGGTGAGCTTTGCTGCTTGGCCGCGCTCCCAATGCAGCAATGGCTCTCCCAGTGCTTTTTCCCAGCGCTTGAGTTCACCCCAGACGTGACGATATGACAGGCCGAGCACTGTGGCAGCCTTGGAGATGGAGCCTTGGGCATGAACGGTTTGCAGCAGCGTGATCAAGGAATTACTCAATCGCGCCGTTGCTGGATGGGCGCTGAGTTGGTAAGTTAGGTGGGCGTGCTGCATTTGTGCTTAGTGTATTGCTAGCAGCGTCATGGCTTATTTGGTGGGATCGCGCGATTTTGCGGGCACTGTAGCCTTCACAGAAAGAGATTGCCTAAGCGAACAAATGCTTGTGTCGCCCCGCAGGTAGTCGCAGCGTTCGACATGGTGCATCCACCGCAGTGAGGTAAAAGGAGGAGCCGAAGGCGGGGGACACGAACGGAGGTGGGTGTACCGTGGCGATAAGCGGGTTCAGTACGAGCAGTCGAACGAAACGCATATCAGTGCCAACAAGAAATGTAATAAAGGCACAATACAAACATGCAAGAACACTATGCAAAATCCCTCATATGGTTTCGCCGCGATCTGCGGGGATCAGACAATGCCGCGCTGTATCACGCACTCAAGCGCAGCCATCAAGTGCATTGCGTGTTTATCTTTGACAAAGAAATCTTAGACAGCTTGCCGCGCAAAGATCGCCGTGTGGAATTCATCCGCGAATCGTTGGTGGATCTAGAAAAGCAGCTTTCCAATATGGCGGGTAAAGATGCGCCGCACCTCATCGTGCGCCATGCATGGGCGAATGACGAAATTCCTCAGCTTGCTAAGCAGCTTGGTGTGCAAGCAGTTTTTACCAACCATGATGATGAGCCTTCGGCTCTTGCACGCGACATCAAAGTGCGCGGTGGCTTGGCCAATCTTGGCATAAGTTTTCACACTTATAAAGACCATGTGATTTTTGAGCGCAGCGAGGTAATGACGCTGAGCGGTGGCTCGTATGGTGTGTTTACGCCTTATAAAAATTCTTGGCTCAAGAAGGTCGATGATTATTTTCTCAAGGCTTATCAGACGGAGAAATACGCCGTACATTTGGCCGCTGCGCCCAAAGAACTCGCGCAAGGCGTGCCCACCATTGAGAGCATGGGCTTTGAAGAGACGAATCTCAAAACGCTGAGTATCCCCACGGGCAGTGCGGGCGGGCAAGTGCTCTTTAAAGATTTTCTGTCGCGCATGGATCGTTACGACGAAACGCGCAACTTCCCTGCTGTGAAAGGCCCGAGCTACCTGAGCGTGCATTTGCGCTTTGGCACGGTGAGCATTCGCCAGCTTGCGCGCGAGGCGCATAAAAGAGCTTTTCCAAGAGCTGGCATGGGCGAAGGCACAGCTGGAACGGAAGGCGCTCGCGTGTGGCTTTCTGAGCTGATTTGGCGTGATTTTTATGTGCAGGTGATGCACCATCATCCGCATGTGGTCAAGCGCGCGTTCAAGAAGGAATACGACGCGATTGAGTGGGAAAAAGGCAAAGAAGCTGACGCGCTTTTTAAAGCTTGGTGCGAGGGCAAAACGGGCTACCCGCTGGTGGATGCCGCGATGCGCCAACTCAACGAGACCGGCTACATGCACAACCGCCTGCGCATGGTTGTAGCAAGCTTTCTCACCAAAGATCTAGGGATCGACTACCGTTGGGGTGAGAAGTATTTTGCCGAGCAGCTCAATGATTTTGATTTGAGCGCGAACAACGGCGGCTGGCAATGGGCCTCGTCCAGCGGCTGTGATGCACAGCCTTACTTTCGGATTTTTAATCCTACGAGCCAGAGCGAGAAATTTGATGCACAAGGCAAATTTATTCGCCGCTATGTGCCCGAGCTTGCTAGGCTGCCTGATGCTGCGCTTCACGCACCTTGGGATGCCAAGCCCCTGGAGATTGCAGCCAGCGGCGTAAAGCTGGGGGTAGACTATCCGTTACGCTGCGTGATCCATGATGAAGCACGTGCAAAGACGCTGCTACGCTATTCCGTGGTCAAAAAATCAGCTTGATCGGTGGATCGGGCTAGGGTTTCAGTGAAGATTCATCAATTCCAATAGCTCTTTTACGGCCTCAGCATGATCAAGCTGGATCAGCGCGGGCGCATTACCCACCACGCCTTCAACGCGATGCGAAGGCTTGAGCTGTAGCACGAGCACATTGGGCTGCTTGGCGTGTGGCGTGGCTGTGGTCAGCGCTGAGAGTGGTAACTTGGTGCGCTCTTGCCGCGTTGATATGAAGCCGCTCTTACGGTTGGCCGTGAGCCGTAGAAAATCACCTTGGTATCGCAATTCCCCTCGGCCAATGTAGCCCAGTGCGCCGGGTTTTATCAAGCTGCCACCGCAATCCATCAAAAATGTTGGCCAAATGCCAGAAGCTGGAGGCGATGTTGTTTGTACATGCAAACTGTGTGCTTCGGCCATCTCAAATCGATCCACCTGAAGTTGAGCGACCGTCATTTGATGACCGTCGCTGCGGTGGAGCATGAGATTGTGATCAACCACTTTCTTGATATGCATACCAACAATCGTTTTTCGATCGTAGGGCCCCAATCGGCGATCAGCGACGAGGAGATGGTAGCTGTAGGGTAAATCTGTGCGCATAGCGCTGTAAGTTTACGACAAGCCCCCTGACGATTTTGTCAAAAAGCGCCCCACTCATCCCCTCGTACCCATCGCTGATCTTAGTAGGCCAGCCGCTCAAGTGACAATTTTTGTCCACACAGCTCGAGCACGGCATCCAACGACGGCGTTTGCGCCTTGCCCATGAGGAGGACGCGCACAGGCATGGCCAGCTGCGGCATTTTGAGCCCTGTCTCGGCCAGGCTCTCTTTCACAGCATTGGCCAGCGCCGCCTTGCTCCATTCGCAGCTTTGTAGCTTAACGGCGAGCGCGGCAATCGCGGGTTTCACGGCCTCGGTGACATGTTGCTTGAAATCCGCTTCGTTGCGCAGTGGTGTGGTGTAGAAAGCCGCCGCCCAATCGGCAAGGATTTGCGTGGTCTCGCAGCGGTCTTTGAACAAGGCGCAAATCGCAGGCAAGCGCTCATCGGGTGTGATACTGCGTTTGGCAAGTTGCTCGGTGACAAGCGCGGCAAGGCGCGCATCATCGGCTGTCTTCATGTAATGCTGATTGACCCATTTGAGCTTCGCGCCATCCCATTGCGCAGGGCTCTTGGAGAGATGTTTGCCATCAAACCAGCTCGTGAGTTGCTCGCGAGAGAACAACTCATCATCGCCGTGGCTCCAGCCCAAGCGAGCCAGATAGTTGATCATGGCCTCGACCAAATAGCCATCGTCACGATACTGCGTGACGCTGACTGCGCCGTGGCGCTTGGAGAGCTTCTCGCCATCGGGCCCGAGGATCATCGGCACATGGCCATAGATCGGCAGCGGCGCGCCGAGTGCTCGCAGAATATTGATCTGGCGCGGTGTGTTGTTCACATGATCGTCACCGCGAATCACATGCGTCATGCGCATGTCCCAATCGTCAACGACGACACAGAAGTTATAAGTCGGCGTGCCTACAGTTTCGCCTTGGCTCGCTGCCTCAATGCTCACCGGACGCGCGATGATCAAATCATCAAGCTCATCATTACTGATTGAGATCGTGCCCTTGACCATATCGTCCCAAACCACATCGCCGCCCTGCGGGTTTTTGAAGCGCACGACAGGTTTTAATCCAGCCGGTATTGGTGGCAAAGCTTTGCCCGGCTCAGGCCGCCAAGTGCCGTCGTAGCGCGGCTTCTCGCCACGCGCTTTCTGCAGCTCGCGCATGGCATCGAGCTCTGCGGGTTGGGTATAGCAGTGATACGCCGTGCCAGCCGCAATCATTTGCGCGATCACCTCGCGATAACGCGCCATCCGCTTCATTTGATAAAACGGGCCTTCGTCGTACTTCATCTCCAGCCAGTTCATAGCCTCAATGATTTGATCGACCGCTTCCTGCGTAGAACGCGCTTCATCGGTGTCTTCAATGCGCAAAATGAATTGTGCATCTGCGCCAAGTGCTTTGTGGTGCTGCGCGAACGCCCAGCAATACAGGGCTGTGCGAGCCGTGCCAAGATGCAAGAAGCCTGTGGGCGAAGGGGCGATGCGGGTGCGGATTGTCGTGCCAGGAGTGGTCATGGTGTTCAAACTCAAATCGTATTCAGACCGCGTTCGAGGTCGGCTTTCATGTCTCCCACATGCTCCAAGCCAACAGCAACGCGGATCATGCCTTGGCCAATACCAGCCAAGCTGCGTTGTGCATCAGAGAGCTTGCCATGCGAGGTGCTGGCGGGGTGGGTGAGCAGGGTCTTGGTGTCGCCCAGGTTGGTGCACAGCGAGAGCACTTGCAGGCTGTCGAGCACATGGAAGGCGCGTTGCCGTGCCTGCTCGGGGGACGTTGCTTTCACATCAAACGAGAGCAGTGCGCCGCCGTTATTCGACATTTGCTTCATCGCCAGCGCATGCTGCTCGTGGCTGGGCAAACCAGGGTAATACACACGCGCCACTTGCGGATGCGCCTCTAGCCATTGCGCCATCTCTAGCGCCTTGGCGCTTTGGGCGCGAATGCGAATATCCAGAGTCTCCAAGCCTTTGATCAACACCCAGGCATTGAACGGCGCAAGAATCAGGCCGCCGTTTTTCATCACGGGCAGGAATTTTTCGGTGACGAGCTTTTGGCTGGCGCACAGAGCCCCCGCCATCACGCGGCCTTGGCCATCCAAATACTTGGTGCCCGAATGCATGATGATGTCTGCGCCCATCCCTGTAGGGCGCTGGAGCACGGGCGTGGCAAAGCAATTGTCTACAGCGAGCAAGGCGCCTGCGTTGTGGGCGATGTCTGCAAGCGCTTGGATATCGCAAACATCCGTTAAAGGATTGGTCGGCGTTTCTGCGAAGAGGATTTTGGTATTCGGGCGGATAGCTGCTTTCCAGGCCGCCACATCCGATTGCGGCACCATGGTCGACTCCACGCCAAAGCGAGCAAACTCTGTGCCGATCAGCTTGATGGTGGAGCCAAACATCGATTGCGAATACACCACATGATCGCCCGATTTGAGCAAGCTAAACAGCATCAACATGATGGATGACATACCCGATGACGTGGCCATCGCAGCCTCTGTGCCCTCCATCGCGGCCAAGCGCATCTCGAATGTGCTTACCGTCGGGTTGCCACTGCGGCCGTAGGTGTAGCCTTCTTCTTCGCCCAAGAAGCGCCTAGCAGATGTCTCAGCATCGGGCTGCACATAGCCACTGGTGAGATACAAGGCTTCGGAGTTTTCACCATATTGGCTGCGCGGCACGGCAGTGCGCACAGCGAGGGTGTCGGGGTGCAGGCCACTTGGTAAAGGATTCTGGAGAGGTTTTTGTGGTTCGTTTTTCATAAATTTATTCAATCATTCGGTAGCCGGACTCGCGCTGATGGCGAATGCGCAATAGCAAGACTTCGTCTGTAATTGGGTTGTATCGGTACAAGGCCAAGTAACCAGAGCTCCCACGCGAAATAATGAACTCCCGCAGCGGCAAGTGATACGGCCTACCCACTTCCGGATGCTGCTGAAGCATTTTCAGTCCATCCAAAATTAGATCAGTGAGCCCGACAGCATCTTCTGGATGACGATCAAGCAAAAATTTTGTGAGTCGTTTCAGATCCGCTAAAAAATCAGCACCATATTCGAGTTGAGTCATGTAAGCGGTGTGCGCTTTCTCAATAATTCGGGGCGCATCGGTTTGCTGGAGTCGTAAGCATGGGGTTTAGGCTCTAGCGCAGCTTCACCGCGTACCTTGGCGCGCATCCATTTCGCTATCTCTTCATGGCTGTAGCAAATATTGGATTCGACAGTCTCTGTATACGCCTCCATAGCTTCTTGATAAAACTGATTGCGTATGCGTGTCTCATCCATCGCGCTTTGCAGAGTTTCGATCATCAAGGCATGTGCGGTCTTGCCTTCTTGCTTGGCAGTCTCAGCAATCTGCGCTTTCAGCTCGTCTGGCAATTTGAGAGAAGTGGTGGATGTCATGGTGGATTACTCCTTGCAGGTGTCACGATAGTAACACCTTCTACTCAACCCATGCTAGAACCGCACCCATTTCGGACGATAAAATAAGCACTTCGTGGCTCAATTTCAAAGCCTTTTCGGCCTCTACCCGGCATAAAATATGCGTAGATAGCTATCAATTTCATAGTGAAAGACATCCCTCATGACCACCCACACCACCCCCTCCGGCCTGCAATACACCGACACCGAAATCGGCACCGGCGCCACAGCCGCTTCTGGCCAAGAAGTCAGCGTGCATTACACCGGCTGGCTGTTTAACAACGGCGTGCAAGGCGCGAAATTCGATTCCAGCAAAGACCGCATGCAAGCCTTTGAATTCGAGCTAGGCGCAGGCATGGTCATCAAAGGCTGGGACGAAGGCGTGGCCGGCATGCAAGTCGGCGGCAAACGCACCTTGATCATCCCACCCGAGCTAGGCTACGGCGCACGCGGTGCAGGTGGCGTGATTCCACCGAATGCGACGTAGAAGTTTGACGTTGAACTGCTGGCAGTTCGCTGATAGACAGCGTCTTAGGCGTTGTGCAACGCTAAGCGCGAAGCATCATCTGCAGCTTCTTCGCCACTTCGGTTGGCGTTGATGCGCTGCACATCAAGAGCTGCGATATCGCCAGTGATGTAAACACCATCAAAGCAACTCGCTTCAAAATTCGTAATCGCAGGATTGAGCTTGCGAATGGCATCTTTCATGCCGCTCACGTCTTGGTAGATCAGGGCATCGCAGCCAATGTAGTCACGGATTTCATCCATGCTGCGGCCGTGGGCAATCAGCTCGGTTTGCGTGGGCATGTCGATGCCATACACATTGGGGTAGCGCACTGGGGGCGCTGCGCTGGCAAGATAGACTTTCGCTGCACCGGCATCGCGCGCCATTTGCACGATTTCTTGGGATGTGGTGCCGCGCACGATGGAATCATCGACAAGCAAAACGCGACGGCCTTTGAATTCACTGCGGATCGCATTGAGCTTTTGGCGCACGGATTTTTTGCGTTCACCTTGGCCCGGCATGATGAAGGTGCGGCCAACGTAGCGGTTTTTCACAAAGCCTTCGCGATACGGCAAGCCGAGCAATTGCGCGAGCTGCATGGCGCTGGGGCGGCTGGATTCTGGGATGGGGATCACTACATCAATTTCATCGGGCGGCACGGCAGAAATGACTCGCTTAGCGAGCGTCTCGCCCATGTTCAAGCGCGCTTGATACACGCTGATGCCATCCATCTCGGAATCGGGACGGGCGAGATACACGTATTCAAAGATGCAGGGCGAGAGCTGCGATTTCTCGGCGCACATTGCGCTATGGAGCTGGCCTTGGTTATCTACAAACACCGCTTCGCCAGGCGCGATGTTGCGCACGAAAGTGTGCCCCGTGCCTTCGAGGGCGACGGATTCACTGGCCACCATAAAAGTGCCGTCGGCACTCTGACCCAGACATAGCGGGCGAATGCCAAACGGATCACGAAAAGCAAGTAAGCCATGGCCCGCTATAACCGACACGACGGCATAGGAGCCCTTGATGCGCGAATGTACACCTCGAACAGCGGCGAACACATCTTTGGGCGCAAGCGGTAAGCCTCGGGTTGTAAGCTCGAGCTCGTGGGCGAGCACATTGATCAACACTTCGGTATCGCTCGTGGTGTTGATATGCCGATGATCGTGATTAAACAATTGTGCTTTGAGCTCATCCACATTAGTGAGATTGCCGTTGTGCACGAGCACGAGCCCAAAAGGTGCGTTCACATAAAACGGCTGCGCTTCTTCTTCGCTATCCGCATTACCGGCAGTCGGATAGCGCACTTGACCTAAGCCAATGTTGCCAGGCAAACCGCGCATATTACGCGTGCGAAACACATCACGCACCATGCCTTTTGCCTTGTGCATATAAAACTTCGTGCCCAATTGGGTGACGATGCCTGCAGCATCTTGCCCGCGATGCTGCAAGAGCAGAAGTGCGTCGTAGATGAGCTGATTAACAGGCGTTTGTGACGCTACGCCGACGATGCCGCACATGATTTAAGGTTCCCTTGGCGCGCTTGGCGCTTTTGCTGAAATGTATTGTCCCACTTCGTTGGGCAAAATGGGCTTGAGCGCCCGCAAAGTAGCTGACAAAAAACCCGCTGCCGCAGATTGTTTCCACCAATCACCTTCTTTGAGGGGTGTCATGAGAACTGCCGTAGTCGCTGCTAGCAAAATCACTGCGCCTCGAATCAAGCCGAAAAACGCCCCGAGAGTGCGATCGACTGGGCGAAGACCCACGGTTTCAATCAATTTTTTGGCAAACCAAGCGACCAAACCTGCCGCAAATGCCGTTGCGATGAACGTGATCACAAAGCCTGCCGCATAGCGAAGCGCATCGGTTGCACTCATCATGGGCAGCATGTTGCCAACCGTGGCGGCATAGAGTTGCGCAACGATGAAGGCAACAAACCAACCAAGCACGGACAGCACTTCATAGACCAAGCCGCGCCAAGCGCCAATTGCCATGGACAACAGCAATATCGCCAAGATGACCCAGTCCAGCGCAGCGAGTTGCATGAGTGCTGAAGTTGAATCAAAGCGTCAAAATCGCAGCGGGCAGATCGAGTGATTTGATCTTGCCAGCGGCTTTTTCAGCTTCAGCACGCGTGGCAAACGGGCCCACGCGTGCGCGGTGGCGTTTGCCTTCTGAGGTTTCAGCCACTTGCGCGTAGGTTTTGAGCCCGGCACGCTCTACCTTCTGGCGGACTTCACGGGCTTTGGTCTCATCGGCAAATGAACCGAATTGCACAATGAAACGTTCGCCAGTGGCTGCTGACGTCGATGCTGCTTTGCCATCCAGCAAGGCTTGCGCCTTTGCCGCATCGGCTTTGGCTTTTTCAGCCGCTTCGGCTTTGGCCTTTTCAGCAGCCGCTTTTTGAGCAACCGCCTTCTCCGAAGCCGCTCTATCAGACGCAGCTTTGATTTCAGCAGACTTATCAAGCACTGCAGGAGGAGCGGGAATCACCGCTACTGTTTTAGTAGCACTCTGCGCAGTATTTACGCCGGCTACCGTCGCTTTTTCAACTGGTTTTGCTACAGCAGCAGGCACAGTGCTCACGATTTCTTCTTTGCCAGTTAGGCTATTTTTATCGTCTACCTTGGCAGCAGTGGCAGGTATGGATGGTGCTGAAGGCGGTGCTGGCAAAGGTTTGACCTTGGCTTTGTCTGGAATCTCAATCGGCACATCCACCAGCGCGGGGCGAGGCTGGGTTTCAAAGAGCAGAGGAAAGCCCACCACGGCTGTCACCACGAGCACCAATGCACCAATCAGGCGGCGCTTGGCGCGGGTGCGCATCATCTCCACTGTTTCAACAGGAGCATCTTGCGCTACAGCGGAGTCTTGTTTGCCGAATTTAAACCAGGCCATGAGATGTGACTTTATTTCGTAGAGAGATGTTTGGCTTCTAGGCGCGGTGTGCCGTTTTGCAGCACGCCGCCTACGGTGTAGAACGAGCCAAACACCACGATTCTATCGGCTGCATCAGCTGCGGCCACCGCCGCATCAAGGGCCACTTGTGGCGAGGTGTAAACGCTACTTTGCGCATCATTGCGGGTATTGAGCGTTTGCCAGCGACTTTGCAACTCAGAAGCTTTTGCTGCGCGGGCGGTGGGCAGATCGGTGAAATACCAGCGATCCACAATCGGCGCGAGTTTTAAAAGCATGGGCGTGAGGTCTTTATCACCCATTGCGCCAAACACCGCATGGGTGGTCGGATAGAAGCCCATCGCATCCAAATTGGCGGTGAGCGCAGCCACCGAATGCGGGTTGTGTGCCACATCGAGCACCAGCGCAGGCTGCCCCGGCACGATCTGGAAGCGCCCCGGCAACTCCACAAAAGCCATGCCATTGCGAACAGCCTGAGCTGTGATAGGCAGTTGCTCATTCATCGCGACGATTGCTGCAAGCACGCCACTGGCATTAATGAGTTGATTTGCACCTCTGAGCGCAGGGTATGCCAGCCCGCTGAACCTCTTGGAGCGCCCTGCCCAGCCCCACTGCTGCTTATCACCTTGGAAATTAAAATCGGTGCCCATGAGCCACAGATCAGCACCAATTTTTTTGGCGTGATCAATCGCACTCTGCGGCGGCATCGGATCGCTCAAGATCGCGGGCTTGCCCGCGCGCATGATGCCCGCCTTCTCCCTTCCGATGCTCTCGCGATCTGGGCCGAGATATTCCATGTGATCGAGATCAATGCTGGTAACAATCGCGCAATCGGTATCAATGATGTTCACTGCATCCAGCCGTCCGCCCAAGCCCACCTCCAAAATCATCACATCAAGCTGCCCGGCCTTCGCCGCACGACACATCACCAGAAGGAAAGCCAGCGTGGTGAATTCAAAATAGCTTAGGCTGACTTCACCCTCGTTTTCAAAAGCTTTTTGGCACCTAGCCGCCTCAATATCTGCGCAGGCTGCTATGAAATCGGTAGCGGATGCATTCTCATTGCGAATACGGCAACGCTCTAGAAAATGCACAAGATGCGGGCTGGTATAGACGCCCGTTTTGTAGCCGGCTTGGGAGTAAACAGATTCCAGCATCGCGCAAGTCGAACCCTTGCCATTCGTGCCTGCCACCGTGATCACCGGGCATACAACCTCCACGCCATCAGTGCTTTTAACGCGGCTCCACACCACGCGCACGCGCTCTAGCCCCATGTCTATGTTTTTCGGATGCAAGCCTTCGATATAAGCAAGCCACTGGTCTAAATCTTTCATACGTTGATTGTCCCTGAACTTGACGCAAAATATCGGCATGAGCTCCTCAATGACCCTCTTTGGCATCGCCAATTGCGACACAGTGAAAAAATCCCGCGCATGGTTTGATGCAGAGGGTATTGCATATCAATTTCACGATTTCAAAAAACAAGGCGTACCAGAAGAGGCTCTGCGCGAATGGGTGCAGGCGATAGGCTGGGAGGCCCTGCTGAACAAAAAAGGCACGACTTGGCGCAAACTCGACGCTGCGACACAAGCCGATGTGATAGAAGCAGAATCAGCCATCTCGATCATGTTGACCCACAGCAGTACCATCAAGCGGCCAGTAGCGACCTATGGTGTCCAAGTGACTGTAGGTTATGCACCTGTTGCTTGGGAGAGCTTCAAGTCATGAGGCGCAACTGGCATTTAAGCGCTCGCTCGAGCTGTGCGAGCTGCACCTGCTTGCAGCAGGACCACTAGAGCTCCCGCACCACCTTGCATGGGCGTTGCCTGCACAAAAGCTAGCACCTGATTTTTCTGGATGAGCCAGCTTTGCACCTTGGGCTTGAGCACTGAGACTTTCCCTGGTGAGCCCAACCCCTTACCATGCACAACGCGTACACAGCGAATACCGTTTTTGTAGCATTCGCGGATGAACACGCTCAACGCATCGCGTGCCTCTTCCGTTCGCAAATTATGTAAATCCAGCTGCTTTTGCACGCTCCATTCGCCTTTTCTCAGCTTGCGCACCACATCCACACCGATGCCCGGGCGGCGAAAGCTTAATGATTCATCGGTGTCGAGCAAACTGCTCGTATCCCATTCATCGCTTAAAGCTTCGCGCAGAACGGCTTGCTCGTCGAGCTGCTTTTGTGCAGGAATGGGCGCAGGCAAATCAGGTACAAGATTTGCTTTTTTCTCGATCACCAAGGGCTTGACTCGCCCGACAGAGCTTGAAAAAAGCTCTTTTTCTGCGCGGCGCTTTTTCTCGGCCTCTTCTTTCGCTGCTCTCAATGCCGCTGCCTCAGCAGCTTGGCGCTCAATTTCTTGCTTGACCAGCTTGAGATCTGCCAATTGCGTGATTTTGACAGCCACTTTACTCATAGCATTCCCTCTGCTGACATGGAAAGCGCTTTATCGTGGCTCACGATCACATGATCGAGTACGACGATATCCAGCAAAGCCAGTGCGGCGCGCAGTTTGGCCGTTAAAGACTGATCTGCATGGCTGGGCTGCACTTCACCGCTGGGATGGTTGTGCGCAAGAATCACGCCGGCTGCATGGTGATGCAGCGCCCGCAGCGCCACTTCGCGCGGGTAGACGCTGGTGTGAGACAGCGTGCCGCGAAACAGCTCCTCGCTGGCGATCAGCTTTTGCGTGGCATCCACAAAAAGCACCATGAAGGATTCATAGGGCTTACTACCAATTTTTAAGCGTACAAAATCGAGCAGCGTAGCGGGCACATCCAGCACCGTCTTTTGCACCATTTGCTCGGCCAAGGCGCGGCGCGACAGCTCCACCACGGCCATCAGCTCGGCTTTCTTGGCAGGCCCCAAGCCCTTGACGCTTTTCAGCGCATCGGCATCTGCGTGCAGTAGCCCAGAGATGCCGCCAAACTTGTCCACAATGTCCTGTGCCATCGCCACCACGTTTTTGCCTTCAATGCCCGTGCGCAGCAGCAAGGCCAGCAGCTCAGCATCGCTCAAAGCACCAGCGCCGCGCGAGAGCAGTTTCTCGCGCGGGCGCGCATCGGGTGGAAGGTCTTTGAGGGGCATGAGCTCGGGTTAGCGTGATGTTTCTACAATAGGAGTTTACGCAGTATTTATTCCTCATTTCGCCACTCGACGCATGCCGCACATCGAATCCTCCTCCTTCCTCACCCTGCATTACCGCTTAAGTGGCCCGCAGGGCGACATCATCAACACCTTTGATGGCAAACCGGCCACACTCTCACTGGGCACTGGCGAGCTCTCCCCCGCTGTAGAGCAGCGCTTGCTAGGGCTTGAAGAAGGCACGCACACCACATTTGATTTGCCTGCTGGCGCGGCTTTCGGTGAGCGCAATGCAGAAATGATTCAGTGGGTGGCGAAAAAGCTGCTCGCACAGCATGGCGATCCGCTGGAGAAATACAGTGTGGGAGATGTGGTTCAGTTTCCCGCGCCTTCCGGCGAAGAAAACTATGCAGGCGCTGTGCGTGAAGTGCAGGTCGATAAAGTGTTGTTTGACTTCAATCATCCCTTGGCGGGGCAGCCGGTGAGCTTTGAAGTGCATGTGATTGGAGTGTTATGACAGTCAATGAGATTCTCTTAGCCGAGCCGCGTGGCTTTTGCGCAGGCGTGGATCGTGCGATTGAGATTGTGGAGAGAGCCATCACCAAATTTGGCCGCCCGATTTATGTGCGCCACGAGATCGTACACAACACCTATGTGGTGAATGATCTCAAAGCTAAGGGCGCGATTTTTATTGAAGAGCTTTCTGATGTGCCCCCAGGCGCTACTCTTGTGTTCAGCGCTCACGGGGTGAGCAAGGCCGTGCAAGACGAGGCGGTGCAACGGGGCTTTCAGATTTTTGATGCCACCTGCCCACTGGTGACCAAGGTGCATGTAGAAGTGGCCAAACTCGCCAAAGAAGGCTATGAATTCATCATGATCGGTCACAAAGGGCACCCCGAGGTGGAGGGCACGATGGGGCAGCTCTCCGAGGGCATCCATCTCGTGGAAGATATTACGGATATTGCTCGGGTACAACCCAAGCAGACCGAGAAACTCGCTGTGGTGACACAAACCACGCTCAGCGTGGACGATACGGCAGAAATTTCGATTGCTCTAAAAGCGCGTTTTCCGCAAATCCGCGAACCCAAGCATCAAGATATTTGCTACGCCACGCAAAACCGGCAAGATGCCATCAAGGTGCTCACTGGGCAAGTGGATTTGATCATCGTGGTGGGTAGCCCCACCAGCTCTAACAGCACCCGGCTGGCTGAGCTCTCACGCAAACGCGGCGTGCCGGGCTACATGGTGGACGATGCCTCTGAATTGCAAGACGAATGGTTTTCTGGTGTCGTGAGTGTGGGCTTGACTGCTGGTGCTTCTGCCCCTGAGATTCTCGTGCAGCATGTGATTGAGCGCATCAAGGCACTCGGCGCAACGAGTGTGCGCAAGATGAACGGCATTGAAGAAACCGTGAAATTCCCGCTTCCTAAAGGCTTGAAAATCGGATGAGCTTAGCAATCAATTGCTCTCAAATTGAGAGCGCCTTGCGCATATTCAGTGCCGGCTATCGGCACTTTTTGCATGAAACACCACTGATGAAACTGCCTGGCAGTGCTCTAGGCGTAGACTGTCACGAGGTTTGGCTCAAACTAGAGCAGCTGCAAACCAGCGGCAGCTTCAAAGCGCGCGGCATGCTGAACCGCATGTTGTCTCACCCCATTCCCAAAAGTGGTGTGATCATTGCATCGGGCGGCAATGCAGGCATTGCGACAGCATCAGCGGCTAAGCTGCTTGGCGTGCCCTGTGAAGTGTTTGTACCTGCGATTTCATCGCCAGCTAAGCAAGCTCGCCTCAAAGCCTTGGGTGCAACTTTGCAAGTCACTGGCGATGCTTATGCCGACGCGTTGGCTGCGTGTCTTGAGCGCCAGAACATCACCGGCGCATTGCTCATGCATGCCTACGATCAAGAAGAAGTGGTGATTGGTGCGGGTACGCTGGCAGCCGAGATTGACGCTCAAGCAAAGGCAGCGCCTGATAGCGTGCTGGTCAGTGTCGGCGGTGGTGGCTTGATTGCAGGCATTTCATCTTGGTATGCCAATACAGCCACACGGGTCATCGCACTGGAGCCCACTCTCGCGCCTACGCTGCATGCTGCGCGGGCTGCGGGCGAACCCGTCGATGTAAGCGTGAGCGGCATTGCAGCGGACGCCTTAGGCGCCAAACGCATTGGCTCCATTGCTTGGAGCATCACGCAGCAGCATGTCAAGCAAAGCCTGCTCCTCTCGGACGAATCCATTCGCGCTGCGCAACTCTGGCTCTGGCAGCATCTGCAAATCGCTGCTGAGCCTGCGGCAGCCTTAGGATTAGCGGCTTTGCAAAGGGGCGCGTATCAACCGACAAAAGACGAGCGTGTCTGCCTCGTGATCTGTGGTGCGAATCTTGATCTGGCTACATTAATAGTCTAATTACTATCTTTTAGATAGCACTCTGCGCAGATGCTGTGCCGGTGAGCGGCCGATTTGGCGTTTAAAAAACAGCTAGAAATCAGCCTGGCAGTTTTGAAGGCGCGCTGCTTACCTTTTGCATCACCGCAGGCTGCCCTTCCACCCAACGGCGCACGCGCTCTGCATCACCCAACCGACTGAGCTTGCCCGCAGAATCTAGAAATACCATGATTAAACGGCGGCCAGAGACTTTGGCTTGCATGATCAGGCATTGCCCAGCTTCTGAGATGAAGCCAGTTTTTTGCAAACCGATTTGCCACTCGGGATTGTTGATCAAGCGATTGGTATTGACGTAGTTCAGCGTTTTATGGCCCAAATCCACCTGATGCATTGGCGAGGTGGAGAGATCCCTCAGAATCTTGTCATTGGATGCATAGGCAGTCAGCGCAGCCAAATCTTTGGCACTGCTTTGATTACGACTAGACAGCCCTGTCGGCTCGACATAGCGCGTGTCATGCAAACCTAGCAACTTGGCCTTGGCATTCATGGCTTGCACAAAACGAGGAAGACCTCCCGGATAACTGCGGCCTAAGGCATTCGCTGCCCTATTTTCGCTACTCATCAAAGCCAACAGCATGAGCTCGCCGCGTGACAATTGTGTGCCGACTTTCAAGCGTGAGCGGCTGCCCTTTTCGTTGTCTACGTCGTCTTCTGTGATGGTTATGATCTCATTCATATCCAAGCGCGCCTCACTCACAATCACGCCTGTCATCAGCTTGGTGAGAGACGCAATCGGCAGCACGGCCGTTTCATTTTTCTGAAAGAGGATTTCATTCGTATCTTGATCAAGCACATAGGCCACACTGGATTTGAGTTCTAGAGGGTCTTGCGTGGCATGGAGGCCTGCAAGCTGGCCATAGGATGGACGTGGAGGTGCAACAACGGCATGAACAATCGGCACGCGGCGCATGACTGCTACACGCTTACCGTTTTTTATCACCACCACGCGCTGAATTTTTGTTGCAGCTTTGGCTTTACTTGGTTTGATCGCTTTATTGCTCTTACTTGCGCGAGCAGATTTGGCAGAAGATTTTTGTGCGCTCTTGGCTTGCTTCTTAGGCGCAGCTTCTGCCTGCGGCATCGGCATCAAACACAACGCCAATGCAATGAATGCTGTACTTACAGCAACACGCATTTTTGCAGGGAAGCTCATTGAGAAACCGGCTGTGAAAAGTGTTGCCATAATATTCGGCGCAAGGCCTTGTGTGAAATGCTACTGAAAGTATAGCGGATAAAAAAATGTAATGCAATATCAAGCACTTACATTAACTATTTAAATTTTATAAACGACTTAAGGGGTTTCCCTAATGCTACAAGAAAAAATAGTAACTAAGGGCTCCAAGCAGTTGATTTTGAATACTTTTTAGTAGTTCACATGGAGCGTCTGTCAAACATGGGAAAATATACCCTGATGGCAACCGTGATCGTGCAGTTGTCCAATTTGCCAACACACACAATATGACAGCTTCCTCCCACCCCATGCTTAACGTGGCCGTGCGTGCCGCCCGCGCCGCTGGCGCCATCATCAACCGCGCCGCGCTCGATATCGAATCCGTACGTATCAAACAAAAGCAAGTCAACGACTTCGTCACCGAGGTGGATGCGGCAGCTGAGCAGGCCATTATCGAAATCATTTTGGAAGCCTTTCCCAATCACGGCATCTTGGCCGAGGAATCTGGCACAGCCCAAGGCAACAAATTCTCGGATCACATCTGGATCATCGACCCGCTTGATGGCACGACCAATTTCATTCACGGCTTCCCCGTGTATTGCGTAAGCATCGCATTGCAAATCGGAGGCAAGGTGGATCATGCTGTCGTGTACGACCCCACGCGCAACGATTTATTTTTCAGCTCGCGCGGACGCGGCGCTTACCTCAATGATCGCCGCCTTCGCGTCAGTAAACGCGAGACTCTGGCGCAATCGCTGATTTCCACCGGCTTCCCCTTCCGCCCGGGCGACAATTTCCCCACCTACATGGCCATGATGAGCGACATCATGACCAAGACAGCCGGCCTGCGCCGCCCCGGCGCTGCTGCGCTTGATCTCGCTTACGTGGCCGCAGGCTTTACCGATGGCTTCTTCGAGACAGGTCTCATGCCTTGGGACATGGCCGCAGGCTCCTTACTCGTCACCGAAGCTGGCGGCTTGATCGGCAACTTCACCGGCGAGGCTAATTACCTCGAACAAAAAGAATGCCTCGCAGGTAATCCAAAAATTTATGCGCAAATGGTCGGCTTGCTCGGCAAATACAGCAAATTCGCCAGCGCCGGCGAGAAAGCCGCTGTGCGCCAAGCCGGCACACTCAAAGGCGCTGGCCAAGCAGCGGTTGATGCTTCTGACGAAGAAGCCCCTCTGTAGATCACGTCTAGGCTCGCTGCGTGAGCGCTGATCTGTCCCACCACACGCCGATGATGCAGCAATACCTGCATCTGAAGAAAGATTTTCCTGAGACTTTGCTCTTTTATCGCATGGGCGATTTCTATGAGTTGTTTTTCGCAGATGCAGAGAAAGCTGCGCGCGTTTTAGATATCACGCTGACTCAGCGCGGGCAATCGGGCGGGCAGCCGGTCGTTATGGCAGGCGTGCCATTTCATTCGCTGGAAACCTATCTTGCGCGGCTCATCAAGCTGGGCGAATCGGTAGCGATTTGTGAGCAGGTGGGCGAGGTCACCGGCAAAGGGCCAGTGGAGCGCAAAGTGGTGCGCGTCGTCACGCCGGGCACGCTCACCGACACCGAATTACTCAGCGATAAATCAGAAGCGACCTTGCTCGCTGTGCATCAAGCGCCGCGCAATCGCTTGGGGCTCGCGTGGCTGGCGCTTACGCAATCGGAAGTGCAGCTTGCAGAATGCAGCCATGATGAGCTGGCCGGCTGGGTATCGCGCATTGCGCCGAGTGAATTGCTTTATGCCAGCGACGTGACGCCGGCTTTCGAGCAGCAGATTAAGGCGTTGCGTTTTTCTTCTTCGCTTTCTTTCACGCTACGCCCCGCATTTCAGTTTGACAGCGGCTTAGGCTCTCAAAAGCTCTGCACGCAGCTCCAAGTGGCCAGCCTGGCCGCTTTCGGTGCGCAAGAGCTGCCCCATGCGCAAGCCGCCGCCTGCGCCCTCCTCGCCTATGCAGAGCACACGCAAGGCGCAAAGCTGGCTCATGTGAGCCGCCTGCGCGTGCAGCGCGAGGCAGAGCTGATGGATATTCCACTGCCCACGCGGCGCAATCTAGAGCTCACGCAAACCCTGCGCGGTGAAGACAGCCCGACGCTTTTTTCTTTGCTTGATACTTGCATGACGGGCATGGGCAGCAGGGCTTTGAAAAGCTGGTTGCTCAATGTGCAGCGAGATCGCTCTACTGCCCAGCAGCGCATTCAGATGATCAGCATCTTGAGGGCAGGTCATGCGAATAAGCTGCGTGAGCAACTCAAAGGCAGCAGTGATGTGGAGCGCATTGCAGCGCGGATTGCCTTGCGCCAAGTCAAGCCACGCGAGCTCGTGGCCTTGCAGCATACGCTATCAAAAGCAGAGCACCTCGCGCAATATCTATGCCGGCTAGGTGCTGATTTCTCTCATATTTTTACTGCTTTGCAAGCCTCAGAGCATCTGCAAGCCACTGCGATGCTCCTGCAAGCCGCCATCCTGCCAGAGCCCTCCAATTTGGTGCGCGATGGCAATGTGATTAATCACGGTTTTGATGCGGATCTTGATGAATTGCGCAGCATTCAAACCAACTGCGATACCTTCCTGCTTGATCTCGAAACTCGTGAGCGCGAGCGCACCGGCATCACCAATCTGCGCGTTCAATACAACAAAGTGCATGGCTTTTACATTGAAGTGACGCAAGGCCAGATTAGTAAAGTGCCTGAAGATTACCGTCGTCGCCAAACCCTGAAAAACGCTGAGCGCTTCATCACGCCCGAGCTCAAGAGCTTTGAAGACAAAGCGCTCTCTGCGCAGGAGCGCTCACTGGCACGAGAAAAATTTCTCTACGAGCAAATACTCGATCAACTGCAGCCGCATGTGAAAGCGCTCACAGCCGCAGCCACGGCCATCGCCACGCTGGACGCCATCTGCGCGCTGGCCGAACGCTCGCTCACGCTCAATTGGAGTGCGCCAAGCTTTGCTGCCGAGCCCTGCATTCAGATCACAGCGGGACGCCACCCCGTCGTGGAAGCGCGGCTCGCTGAAACGGTGAGCAAACCCTTCATTGCCAACGACACCGATCTCTCAGCTAAGACGCGCATGCAAGTCATCACCGGCCCTAACATGGGCGGCAAATCCACGTACATGCGGCAAATCGCCGTGATCGCCCTGCTCGCTTCTCTTGGCTCTTATGTGCCTGCTGCGACTCTGCGCCTCGGGCCGCTGGACGCGATCTACACCCGCATTGGCGCAGCCGATGATCTGGCCAATGCGCAATCCACCTTCATGCTGGAAATGATTGAGGCGGCGCAAATCTTGCACGCCGCCACACCGCAAAGCCTCGTGCTGATGGACGAGATTGGCCGAGGCACCAGCACTTTTGATGGCCTCAGCCTTGCCAGTGGCATCGCCGCGCATTTGCACAAATCGCAAGCATTCACGCTTTTTGCAACCCATTACTTCGAGCTTACGCAGTTTCCTGCTGATCATCATGGCGCAATCAATGTACATGTGAGCGCGGTCGAAACGGGGCGTGATATCGCCTTCCTACACAGTATCGAAGCCGGCCCAGCGAGCAAGAGCTACGGCATTCAGGTCGCAAAATTAGCCGGTGTGCCTGCGCAAGTCGTCAACCATGCCCGAGCTGCTTTGGAGCGCCTAGAAGCTAGCCAACAAGCCGCTCAGGCACAGGTCGATTTGTTTACCGCACCCGTGGCAGATACTATTAATTCGGGAGCAACCAGCGCAGTAGAATCGGCGCTAAGTAGCATCAACCCCGACGATTTGAGCCCCCGTGAGGCGCTCGATGCTTTGTATCAACTGAAAAAATTACAAACAACTCAATCGCCATGACTTACTGCGTCGCCATCAAACTCAACGCCGGCCTCGTCTTCCTCTCGGATTCACGCACCAATGCCGGCCTAGATCAAATCAGCACCTTCCGTAAAATGATCGTGTACGAGAAGCCCGGTGATCGCTTTATGGTTTTGCTGACTGCGGGAAACCTGAGCATCAGCCAAAGCGTGCGTGAGATGTTGCAAGTCGAGCAACTCAAGAACGGAGATGATGCGCCCATCACAATTTGGAACGCCAAGAGCATGTTTGAAGCCGCGCGCGTACTCGGCTCAGCTATTCGTCATGTGTATGCGCGCGACGGCGAATCGCTAAAAGCGGCGGGTGTCGAGTTCAATGTATCGCTGATCCTGGGCGGACAAATCGCAGGCGAAGCCATGCGCCTCTTTCAGGTGTACTCCGCTGGGAATTTCATTGAAGCAACCAAAGAAACGCCTTATTTCCAAGTGGGCGAATCCAAGTATGGCAAGCCTGTGCTCGATCGCGTGATTCATCCCGATACGCCGTTGGATGAGGCAGCGAAATGCGCTCTCGTTTCGATGGATTCCACGCTCAAATCCAATCTTTCGGTCGGCCTGCCGCTCGATTTGGTGGTGTATGAAGCAGATAAATTGCAAAGTGATCGCATCGTCTGCATTGAGGAAAATAATCCTTATTTCCAAATGCTTCGCCGCACTTGGGGTGGCAAGCTGCGCGAAGTGTTTGACAGTTTGGAGGATCCGCAGTGGAACGGTGGCAAGACCGATACGCCCCTTAAAGCTGCGAGTACGCGAAGCATCCCGCTGAAAAAAATCACGACACCTGAGGAAAAGCTGATTTGAGTCTTCTGATTTTTTCTCATGCCAACAGCTTTCCAGGCAGCACATATGGCGTGATGCTGGCCTCGCTCAAAAAGCGTGGCTTCATGGTCAAATACATCGAGAAATTCGGGCACGACGAGCGGTATCCGGTGACGAACAATTGGCCGCACACCGTGCAGGAGCTGGCTGATTTTGTGCAGCCCTTGGTCGAAAAATCGGGAGACAAAGCTTGGCTGGTGGGCCACTCGCTTGGCGGCGCTCTCAGCTTAATGTGTGCCTCACAGCATCCTGATTTAGTGCGCGGCATCGTGTCGCTGGATGCTCCCATGTTCAGCGGATGGAAAGCTGCAGCCCTTGGCGCTGTCAAAGCCAGCGGATTAGTAGGCAGCATCTCACCCGGAAAAATCAGCCAGCAGCGAACCCAAGCTTGGAGCTCCGAGGAGGCTGCGTATAAGAGCTTTAAATCCAAGCGTGCGTTTGCGTTATGGCAAGACGAGGTGCTACGCGACTACATCGCACATGGCACTTATAAAGGCGAAGATGGCAAACGCCATTTGAGTTTTGATCGTGCTGTCGAGACTCAGTTCTACAACACACTTCCAGATAACCTCGCGAGCCTCAATCGCCACAATCCCCTCCAATGCCCAGCGGCTTTCATCGGAGGCTTGCAATCAGATCCGCTCAAGCTCACAGGCACGGCGTTCACCAAGAAATTCACCCGAGGCCGCATGAGCTGGATCGATGGCACCCATCTCTTCCCCATGGAAAAGCCGCTCGCAACAGCGGCTTTGATAGAAGGTGTGATTGCTGCGATGCAAAACGCGGGCGACGCCTGAGGCATCAATACGTCGCGAAGCTGGTGTCTGCTGAGCCAGTGGTTTTATAGGTCGCGATGGTCTTGGCCAAATCTTGGTACTCAGGGCAAGTGCGATTGCTGCAGGCTTTCTCCAGCAGTGCCAAATGCTTATCGGCCTCGGCAGGTTTTTTGTCCATCAAGTAAGCCACACCAATGTAATGGTGCGTACCTTTGTGCATGGGATCAATTTTCAAAGCGATGTTGTAGTGCTCAAAAGATTTGGGCAGATCTGGCTTGGCTTGCTTGCGATAGCTGTAACCCAATAGATTGTGCGCATCCGCATTTTTCGGCTCATCGCGCACTGCCAAGCGCAGCTCGGCAATCGCGCTCTGCCATTTGTTGGCCTTGATCGCATCGCGAGCCGAACTCATGCGTTCACTGGCCGTGGGTTGGAGCGTTGAAGGGCCTGGGTCAGCCGCATACGCTGCTTGGAATAGGGTACTGCTTAAAGTCAAGAAAGCACCCATCATGGCCATTTGCATTTTCAGTGTCATAGATTTCTCCAAAAGGTAAATCATAGGAGCAATCTACGCGGCGCAAGTTCAATTCGGATAAAGCAAGTACACCAAGTTAGCTGTTTTAAGGGTTGCTGAGCAATTCTTAGGGTACTGGGCACGCGATGACCTGTTTTTTTGCGGCTCGCACCCAATCTTCAGCCATACCGAAATAGGGCTGCGCATATCGCCAGTCAATGCGCTCATGGGCATGCGCTGCTTGCACGAGCATCACTTCACCGCAAGCAACCTCTTTCACAGCACATGACATTTGCTTGGACGTCTTGATGGTTTCAAGCTGCGCCCACAGATCGTTGCGCATCCGCTTGTCATCGCTGGTCAGAGAAGAATCTAAGGCAGAGGCATCCGGCACAGCCGCCACACTCAAAGCATTGAGCAGTTGCGTAACTTTTTGATGCGCCAGCTCGGGCTCTTGCGTGGGGTTGTTGCGCAGTGCTTCATGCCTAGAAAAATCCAGCCAGCATTGCGCTTTTTCTAAAGCGTAGCGTTGCTGGGCATCGGTGGCTTTTGCTCGCGCAGGTGCAATGCGCTGACTGCTAACCTCAATCCGCTGAAGAAGAGTCTCAGGAACCGTTTGTGCATCAATTTTTAAAGAAAAAAGGCAGATAGCCGGCATAAATACTGCGTAAGCCGCTATCTTTTTAATAGCTATCGAAGAGAGCTTCATTGTTTCTGCTCCAAGGATTTATTGCTGCGCGGGTTGTCTGCGCCCCAAATGTTCTCATCAAACTTCAAGCGTAGGCCAAAGAAAAAGCCACGATTACGGTATTCGCTGGCGACCAGATCTTTGTCGTTCAAACCGCGCCATGTGTAACCCACGTTGAGCCATAGATTAGAAGTCACAGCGTAGCCGGTTTCCAATCCATAGCCGAATTGCACAGCTTTGCCGCCCTGTGTTTGCTGCAGCATGCTGGCCATCGCCCCCACGCTCCAGCGATCACTCACGTCGTACATCACGCGCGCGCCAAGCAGCCAGGCACCAAACGCATCGCTGACTGTATTGGAGCCAGCAAGAAAGGTTTCATTCACATGCTTTGCAGCTAGACGGCCATTGACATGCCACACGCGCTGGGGATGCCAATCGCCATGCACACTGACAATGTCCACCCTGCGCTTGGGCTGCGTCGCATTCGGTAGGCTATCTTGCTCGGTGCGATGCTCGTAGCGGGTGAGCATGTTGTAGTTGTTTGTCTCAATCGGTCGGTAAGCTGCGCCAATGATGAAACGATCCTCGAACTTACGGCCATCGCCTATGCGGTTTTCGGTGATGCTCAAATAGTTTTGAGCAAGCAGCGTCCAAGCGCTATCCAATTGGCGCGACACTTTTGCGGTGGATAGCCAATTGCGAGCACTGTTGTCTTGCCGCCATTCGATGCGGCCAGACGCCTTCCAAATCGGCGAAGCCGTATAGTCTAAGCCCGCGCCCAAAGCAGTCGCATCGCTGCCGGTGCCAGAGAGCACTTTGATGAGCTCAGCGCTGGTACTGAGTTTTAGACCCGGCGCGATCAAGAAGCCATTGCGTAACCCCAGTGCGTTTTCAGCCTGCTTGCCGCTGATGCCGCTGTTCAAACGATACTCGTTATAGACTTGCGCGTTTTCAGCATAATCGCTTGATACACCCGCTGACAATGCTCGGACGTGCGCTTGAGAGCTGTTAGAAAGACCATTTAATCCTGTGACGCTGCTGATGTCCTCAAAGCGGGCATAGAGCTTGGTGCGTTCTGACCATTGGTAATTCAATCCTGCGCCCAAGCGACGCTTATCACTATCGCGGACATCGGCTTCAGCCTCACCAAAAATGCTCCAACGCGAAGGGGTGTTCTTACCCTGCGCGTCAACCACTTGAGGTTGGTAGCTCAAGCGCGCATACAAGCTATCACTTGCGACATTCGGGCTAGCAGCAGCGATGGAGCCAGGTGCGACAGCAAAACGAGAGCCGTTGTTGCACAGACTATCAGTCACACCATTGCCCGAGGCGATTCCAAAGCCACCGTTATAGCCATTGAATCCGGAGCAAATTCCACTTGAAGAGCCTACATTCGTTGCACTGGGTGCTGAGCCAATTGTGTCTTTGGCATGACGAGCACCAATTTTGAAACTCCAACTCGCATCAACTTGACGTTCATATTCCACTAAAGCTGAGTCACGCTGCGCGCCAGCGATATGATCTTGTGACCGAATGATTTCCGCGCGCAAGATATCTTTCTTGGTGATCTCGTAACGCGCCTTCGCATTGAATTCCATCCGCCCCGCTGCGAGGCCGGCAGACGGGTTATCAAATCCTGCTTCCGAGCGCAACCATTTGATTTGACCACTCAGACGCTCTTGTTGAACTTCCAGCGCGATGCGTTGTGCATCGCCGGATTTCACGCCAAGCACACCGCCGGGTGTGCCATCGGTTTGCGCCACTTCCGCTGTCAATCGGATGCCTTGGGAGAGTTGAACGCGCAGCCCCACAGAAGCTACGCCATAATTTTGATTCGGATTGCTATCGCGGGCTACAGAAGCGCCAACACGAACGCTAGGATGAATTTGCCACTCAGCATTGACACCACCCATCCAGTGTTTTTGCCCACCCTGCTCCACTTCGTAGCTGATGCGAATGCTCACAGGATTGAAATTTTCATCCACACTGGGCACTGGACTCTTGAACAAAATCTTGCCGGAGAAAGGCTCGAACTCATAATCGCTCTGGCGCACAAGAGCTGTCGTGCGCAAAATCACACTGGGCTGATTTCTATCACGCACAATGATCTCCACCCGTTCCGTACCACCGACGCCGTTGGGATTGCTCACGCTATACGGGCCGGAGATACCACGGCCTGGAATCTCATCAATGATTTGCGTGAGATCGTCGTAGCTGGCAAAAGCGTTGACGTTGCGGCGATGATCGAGATCTTCAAAATGCCACTTCAAACCAGTGGCGGAGCGAGCAAAGTGACCCAATTGAAACATCTCGCTGGTCGCACCAGAGGTGTAGTCTCCGTAGAGTAAGTAGCTCCTGTCTTTATCAATCCGCACAAACAGCCTTCCGCTGCTTTGCGCATCACTACCGCGCAAACTGCTATCGCCATACACAGGATAGAAGGCATTGGGATCAATGTCTTTGAACAAACGGCTGTTTGTGTCCTTCTCTGAATCGGCAGCAGCGGTCAGCAGGTATTCCCCTTTGATTTTGCCTTTCAGGAAGAACGCTGCACGCCCACCCACCGTGCCTCGTCCATTGTTGAAATCATCGCTGGCGCGTTTGATTTCCCGCTCAAACAAATCTCCCTCATTGGCAGGCACAAGATTCTTCGCAAGCTTATTAAAGCGGACTTGACCTTCGATCACACCCACCGCAATCATGTCGCGCAGCTCGGGCAGCGCCTTTAAAGTCACCGTTTCGCTCGCCGAGCCACCGGTCACGCGAACTTGCACATCTTTGAGTTCAAAAGGAGCGACGACAGAAAACTCAAATGAACCCTTGACCTTTATTTGAATGCCAGGTGTGAGCTCATCGATATCAGCCGCCTCAGCCTCACTGACCAGACGGCCAAGTTTGTCTTGCACCAGCTTCAATGGTGTGCCAAGCCTGAGATTGATTAAGCCATGTGTAGCTTCTAAAGTGAGCACCAGTTCATCATTGAGTAATTTTCCATCTATATCCAGTACCTCGATACGGATATTGGCTTGGGATTGTCCATCTGCAATCAACGTGTCGCTGGCTTTGGTTAAGCGAATCTTGGTAATGTTGCGATTGGCCGCTGTCAAAGCGACAGGATTGACTTCTTGCACAGCACCAGATTGTTTGAAGCCTTGGCCTCTTGTATCGTCACCCGCAGGCGTGGTCAGTTGCGCTGATGCAGATTGAAAGCTGAGCATGCTCAGCACGGCTAGAGAAATATGTGTAAAGCGCATTTTCATTTTTGGACTCCTTGTGTGCTTGGAGTCACGTCATTCGTGCCGCTTAAGGGTTGCGCTCGCCCCCTGCGTTTATCCACTTCTTCCAATATCTCGGGCTTGCATGAGCCTTCGACAAAATCTGCACGATGGAGCTCGCCAGAACGCATATCGATGAGCACTGACTCGGCATCACCGACATTTCGGTTGCTGAACGTTGTCAAACGAGCGTCTTTGGGCAAAGTGCGTGGATCGACTTTGAGCACATGCGTGCTGTTGGTCAAACCGCAATAGCTGTATTTACCATCTCGATCACTGATCAAATACGTGCCATCTTCCAGATACAACCGTACGCCTGGAATGCCTGGCTCGCCTACATCTTGTGTGTGATTACGATTGCAATCCACAAAGATCTTGCCGACGATACAACCCTCATTCGTGAACACACCACCAGTGACTTTCACAACCGCTTGCGCGATATTCGAGTTGATGCCACCCGTCGCATTGGCACTTGCGCGGTTGATGCCGTCACCAATTTGTGAACCCACACCTAAGCGCACGCGATAGCTGATGCGCGCTGGTACGTTTTGCGCCAAGCTGCCTACATTGAATGTCATCTGAGGGCCAGGTGCGCCGGCTGGGTCAACCACACTTGTGCCATTGATTCGCACGGTGCGCGCTATCAATCGGAAGCCAGTGGGTAGACGATCCGTCACGTTCACATCATTGATGCTGGTATCAGGGCTCACAACACTGATGGTGTATTCCACCGAATCACCGATTTCAGCAGTGCGTTGATTCACAGTTTTCGTCACGAACAGACGAGCATTGCTCAAAGGATCCAATGGGATATGGTTGTGCACCACATCCTGTATGCCACCTGAGAGATTAAGCGCCAGGTGATAGATGGTGGATTGCGCACCTGTGGGCGGCACGGACTGCGGCTGCACCGCGAAAATGCCAGGCGCTGGCGGCACAACAGGCGGGGTGCCCGTGGGTGGAATCACCACTGAAGGCCCGAAGAAGTTGGGCGCTGTCGCACTCAATGTGTATTGCCCAGCTGGCGAGCCCGGCTGAAGCAAATACTGATAGAAGCCCAATGCACCCACAATCATGGTTGCGCAGTTAGGCTGGCCAGGCACAGGAAGATACGATGAACCGCCCACCAATTGCGTTGCGGCATTGAAGCTCGTTGGGCCGCAGAAGGTCACACGAGCACCCGGAATGGGAGCGCGTGAAGTGGGCAAGCTGTTGTACACAACACCCGATGGATCAAGCGGCAAGCTTTGATCCAACACGGAGTCTCCCGCTGTCAAATTCACACGCAAACTGTCGCGCGACACGGTCACTGTCGATTGTGGATTGGTCGACCCGTTAACGGGTGTGCCATAAATCACGTTGTTCGCGCCGTCTCTGAACTGCACGAGATATGTCGCCACGGGCACGCCGATCACCTCGTAATTGCCACTTGAATTCGTGGCAAACAAACTTCTGCCGTCCGGCATGATCACGCAGCCTACAGTCGTGTTGACACCGTTGATACAGCTGATGGCTTGATTGGTCACCACGTTGATCAACTCAACGCCAAAGTTGGCCACGCCCGGCTCAAGGGGATCGCGCGTGCGATTGGGCGTGTTGTCGAACCATACGCTGCCGCGCAGCGCTGCTGCATAGGCCAAATCGACAGGTGTAGGCGTATCCTCGCCTGAATCATTGGGTCGATTATTAAGACTCGGATCGATAGCGGTTTCTAGTTGAGAAAATGTTGCACTTTGTGCGGCATTGTTGGAAGCATCAGTGCTTACAGCGCCCACCACAGGCGTATAAGCCGGCAATTCACCGGGTGAGCGGGGGGCGCTTACGCTGCCACCCGCGTTTTGGCCAGATCCTAGAGTGGAGGCAAAAGCGCTGTTAAAGAAATTGCTCTGGCTGCCAGACAGGTTCACATTCACTGCGAACCTGATCAAGCTTGTAGTGTTCGCAGGCAAGGCCATATTGCCTTGCAGTAAACGAATATCGCCATTGCCATTGAAGCTCGAATTAGTCGGTAAAGGCGTACCACTGACCACGAATGGCGCAGTGACCACCGAGAAGCTCACAGGCGCTGGAAATGCTAAAAGTAAGGAATCAACGACTTGGACGTTGGCGGCCGCAAGTGGGCCGAAATTTTTCACTAACACGTCATATACGACACGGATCGTGGTGCCATTAATCTGCTGCACACTGTTGACTGCTTTCGCTACACCGATCCGCGCCGGCACGCCGACTGTTATCACGGTAGCATCGATACCCGCAGTTTGCGTGACAGCCAGACTTCCGCTTGGAATCGCCACACCGGGCGGTAAGCTGGCAGCTGGCGTGCTGTTATCCGTCGCATCCGTCGGAATAGGCGCAAGCAGCGAGGGCGCTGTTGCGGTAGCCTGATTACTGAGAGTGCCCTCGGTATTGGGCAATATACGCACGGGGATACGCACAGTGATGATGCCGCCTACATCCAACACTGCGCCAACATTTAGCAGCGCGACGGTGCTACTGCCGTTGTACGAAACATTCGCGTTAGCAACAGAACCCGAGCCACTGACCAAGACCGTGGGAGCAGCCGTTAGCGTCAGTCTGGCTGGTAGCGCATCGTTGATCTGGAAGCTGGGTCGGCTTATCCCGCCGTTTTGGGTATTGGCAAATACGAGAGTCCATTCCAGCACATCGCCTGCACTCACACCGCCAGAGCTATCTGCATCGCTGACCAAACGTACAGATTTATAGCCTGTAGGCTCAGTCACAAAACCAGTGACACTGGCGCTTGCCGTTTGCACGTTGCTGCCTGCATTGGCAGTTGTGAGAGCACCCGGCAGCAAACTATTGACGATCGCGCTGCCAGTAGAGGTGACGATGACTGACACCGCGACAGTACATGTGCTGTTGGCAGCAACAGTTGCTCCCATCAAACTCAGAGTATTGCCAGCCGCAGCAGCTGTTCCTGCGCAAGTATTTTGCGTATTCGGTGCAGCGGCAAATACGAGACCTGCAGGGAATACATCCGAGACACCCACACCGGTGACTGCAACGGCATTGCTATTCGATAGTACAAGCGTGAGGGTGAACGGTGTGTTGATTGGCACTGCACTCGCGCTGAATGCTTTACTGATCGTGGGGTTAGCAAGAATCGTTGTGGGATCGCTTGCACCATTATTTGTCGATGCAGCAGAGCTCTCGCCCCCTCCGCTCACGTTGGCAAAATTGACTGTCGATACAGCAGTTCGGCTCACCTGCACGGTGATCTCAATCGGTGGCCAGCTCGATCCTGCAGTCAACACGTCGCTACGTGTACAACTGAGTGCTATGGCAGGCATCGCGTTGCACGACCAGCCCGGCCCTGTGATGGCCGTGGCTGTCATGCTCGTGGGCAAGATATCTGTCAGAGTGACTATGCCAAAAGTGTTGCCACTTCCTTGATTGCTCACAGCCAAGGTGTAAGTCCCGTTGGTTTGACCTTGATAAAAATCCCCGCTATGACGTTTAACAATCACCAGATCTGAAGATGCGACATTCAACGTTGCCGCTGCACCCGCCGGATTGTCACCAGCATTGGCCGTGGTCACGCTTCCCGCCAAAATTGTGTTCACCAACCCGGTGGGCGTGGCATTCAGTGCTGTCGTCACGTCGACTTTGATCACGCAATTGCCGTTCGCTGCAATCGTTGCATTGGACAGGCTCGCACTCGCGATGCCTGCAGAGGCAGCCAGCGACCCGCCGCAACTTGAACTGGCGTTAGGCACAGGTGCGTTGATGAGGCCGGATGGATAGGCATCAATAATGGCCACATTGGTGATGGCCGTCGCATTGCTGTTTTGCACTATGATTTCGAGTGTCGCAATTTGACCTAGACTGATATTGGCGGGCAAAAATTGCTTGGATACCACCGGATTAGCCAAAATGGTGGTGATGTCATCTGCGCTGTTGTTGGCGAATGCACTCGGCGGCTCTCCTCCTCCGTTGATGCGAGCCGTATTGACAAGCGATAAAGGCGCATCGCGTGCGACTGTCACTGCCACTTGAATGTCACTGTAATTGCCACCCACGGCAAGCGCATCTGCGCGAGAACAGCTCAACACCTGTCCTGCAGTTGCACAAGTCCAGCCCGCCGCTGTCACAGTGCCGAGAGCCAAACCGGATGGAATGGTGTCTTGCATGGTGACTGTGCCATTGGTTGGTGCTGAGCCAATATTGCTCACTGAGATCACATAGGCAGCCCCGCTTTGCTGACCACGCCAGAAATTGCCATTGCTTTTCTTACTGATCTTCAGATCAGGTGCAGAAATCTGCAAGCTAGCGGTAGCAGCTTGTTGGCTCGAACCAGCGTTTGCCGTTTGCAGTTGGCCGGCAGGAATCAGGTTGAGATACACACCCGGGTTGGCTGCCATCACATTGACTCGAATAAAGCAGCCTGCGCTCGGTATTGTCCCTCCTGAGAGCGAAACACTGCTGCCATTCGCTGCAGCCAACACGGTGCCGCCACAGGTATTCACAGGCGCGGGATCGTTGCTAAGCAACAACCCGGCTGGCAAGGTGTCTGTTACTGCAGCGCCGCTCAGTGCGATGCTATTAGGATTGGCGAGCGCAATCGTGAGCTGCACGGTTTGACTGACCTGCGCGCTGCTTGGTGCGAACGATTTGCTCGCCGACGGGCTTCGCAAGATTTCAAACTCTACGCTGCCAGCGTTGTTAGCGGAATTGTTGTCTCCACCCCCCGAAACGACTGCGGTATTTGATAAGGCTCCACTTGCAGAAAGCGCAATGGTGCTAGTGATGCTGATCGCAGGATAGCTTGCACCTATCGCAAGAGACAAAGCAGCAGCGTCGCGCGAACACGAAACACTGTTACCAGCAATGTTGCAAGACCATCCAGCTCCAGAAGCTGCAGTAGGCTGCAGACCTGAAGGCAAGTTATCCAAAACATTGACGATGCCACTCACGGCAGGCGCATTGCCCAGGTTTTGCACAACGACAGAGAAAAGCGCGTTTGTTTGCCCGGGGTAGAAAGGTGCATTGACGGCAGATTTTTTACTGATCAAGTCAGCCGCTTCTACGGTGAGTGCATCCTGTGCATCTTGAGCCGCCGAACCAGCGTTGTCTGATCTGAGTTGATTGGCCAAGATTTGGTTGAGATACAGGCCGGATGTTGCTGCCGTGATCACAGCCGTGACTGTGCAAGAAGAATTGGCTGCAACGGTCATGCCCGACGCAACGATACCGCCGTTACCCGGAATAGCTTGGACACTACCCGCTGGGCAGCTTGTCGCAGTAGCACCATTGACGATCATTTGCCCTGGTGTCGTTGGGAAGGTGTCGGTGAAACCGACGCCAGTCACAGCCACAGGATTGGAGTTAATCAAGCGTACGGTAAGCGTCGTGGTTTGGTTCGGGCTGATTGCCGCAGTGGCAAACTGCTTGACTAAACCTAAGTGACGCAGAACCAGCACGACATCGGTTGCAGTGTTGTTGCTCGCATCTACTTCGCCGCCGCCGCTTACTTGCGCAGTGTTAATCAGGTTACCCGAGGCATTCGCATCGACATTGACTACGACTGTGATTGGCTCAAAGCTTGCGCTGACAGCCAATACAGCAGTCGGCGAACCTGAGCGCGTGCAGCTAATTTGCTGGCCGCTGGGTGCATTGCAGCTCCATCCCGCGCCGTTGGCGGAGACCTGCGTCAGACCCGCAGGTAGCGTATCTGTGACGATCACCATGGAGCCGTTGGTGGCGGCATTGCCTATGTTATCAACGCTGATCGCAAAAAGTGCACCTTGCTGCCCGGCAAAGAAAGTACCCGTGTGACTCTTGCTGATGCTCAAGTTGGGCGCATTCACAACCAAGCTTGCAGCAGCCGGCGAAGCGATGTTCGGCGTGACATCACTTGGATTGATGATATTCACCCAAGCACCGGGCGCGCTGGCCGTCACTGGCACAGTAATCGTACAAGTTGATTGAACATTCACCCCCGCATTGCCCACTTGGATCAAGGAGGTGCCAAATGTAGCCGTCACCAGTGCGCCGCTACAGGTAGAAACTGGAGCACCCGCTATGGTGATTTGCACTGGCATGCTGTCGGTCAGATTGACAGGAATAATGCCGCCGCTCGTGTTGAAATTGCTCAAGCTGAGGACGAGGCTGGTGGTTTGCCCGCTGACGATGGGGTTAGGCGAAAAAGTCTTCACGACTTGAATCGGCGTCAATACCAACACGGGATCTTGCGCTGTATTGTTTGCTATCAGCGCGACAGCTTCGCCACCGCCGCCTACCACTGCCGTGTTTGTCACACTATTGGCATTGGCTGCCACGTTTGCTACTATTGTGATAGCAGGTAACGCAGATCCTGCGCCGGCTACTGCGGCATGGGAGCATGAAACTATCTGCCCAGTGACACCACACGACCAATTACCACCGCCACTAGCGCCGACCGGCGTCAGCCCCGATGGGAAGGTATCGGTCACGAAGATAGGGCCGCTGCTGGCATCCAAACCAATATTCGTCACCACCAATGTGAATGTGACGTTATTTTGGCCTTGGAAGTAGTTTCCTACATGCGATTTGCTCAAGATGAAATCGGGTGAGGCAATGGTCAGGGCGGCACTGGTAGCGGTTTGATTCATACCCGTATTGAGGGTACTTACAGCGCCTGCTGCGATAGTGTTCAGATGCGCGCCAGGTAAAACTGCAGTCACGTTCACACGCACTTCGCAATTACCATTCGCGGGGATCGTTCCACCAGTAAGCGAAACCACATTGCCAATTGCGACGACTGTTCCGCCGCAACTTGAAACAGCATTCGCGGGGCTTGCCGCAGCAATCGATGCTGGCATCGTGTCAACAAAAGCTGCGCCGTTAGCTGCTATCGGATTGGCGTTGCCCAACACAATTCTTAATACAGACACATCGCCTGCCAACATATTGGAAGGAGCGAACGATTTAGCTGCTGTTGGATTGGTATAAATTTGTACACTGTCACTCGTATTGTTGTTAGCCAAATTTGCAGCAGGCTCGGTTGCATTGCTCACGCTGGCCAAATTGATCAAGCTGCTTGGAGCAGCCGCTGCGATATTGACTGTGACCACTATTTCCTCATAGCTTGCGCCATTGGCCAGTCCATCGCTTCGTGTGCAGCCATTGCCTGAGCAAGTCCAGTTCGTACCACTCATGCTGACCAAGCTCATGCCAGCGGGCACCACGTCAGTCACCGTCACCAAACCACTGCTGCTTGAAACACCCACGTTCGTCACTTTGAGTGTGAACGTGCCGCCCATTTGGCCTTGGTAGAAATTTTGACCATGTAGTTTGACGATGGTGAGATCCGGGGATTGCGCTGCAAAGTAGGCAATCGCAGGTGTTGTGCTTGAGCCTGCGTTTGCCGAAGATACGGCACCTGCAGCTAAGGTGTTGGTGTAATTTCCTGCGCTAGACACCACGGTGTTGACTTCAACTTGGCAACTGCCATTGCTAGGAATCGTTGCGCCAGTGAGGGACACTGCTCCACCCCCAGCCACCGCGACGACTGAGCCACCGCAAGTACTCAATGCATTGGCGGCGTTGGTATTGACAAGGCCAGCAGGATAATTGTCGGTAAAAGAAACTCCGGTGATCGCCGTGTCGTTGCTATTGCTTAGTGTGATCACCAATCTACTGGGCACATTGATGTTGCCAGACGATGGGCTGTATGCCTTGCTCACTTGCGGGTTACGCAAGACCTTGGTGTTATCCGTCACTGCATTATTACCAGCATTCCCAACCGGCTCTCCACCACCGCTTACGCTTGCGCTGTTGGCCACTTGGGGCGCAGCCGTCGCAAGCACAGATACATTGATCGTGAGCATCGGCAATGTTGCGCCTACTGCAACCACGCTGCTGTTGCTGCAAGAAACGATCTGCAGATTCACTGAGCAAGTCCAATCAACGCCGCTGAAACTTTGATAAATCAGACCCGCCGGTAGAGTGTCGGTCACGACAATAGGCGTGCCATTTGTTGCACCAGCTCCAATATTTCTCACTTCTAAGTTGTATGCCGCAGGATTTTGGCCAACATAGAAATCGCCGCTGTGGCTCTTCGCCACAATCAGATCGGGCGCTGCGATACTCAAATTGGCTGTGGCAGCCAATGGATTACTGCCAGCATTTGCACTGGTGAGCGCACCGGCTGCTATCACGTTGGCATAGCTGCCCGGCGCAGAGCCTGTGACTTGCACTTTGATTTGGCAACTACCGTTTGCAGGAATACTACCGTTCGTGAGTGCTACAGAGTTCGTATTGGTTGCCAAGCTACCGCCGCAAGTACCGGTTGCCGCAGCAGTGGTGCTCAGGCCTGGTGGCAGGTTATCTGTCACAGACACGCCAGTGACTGCTACAGCGTTCGGATTGCTCAAGGTCAACACCAAATCCGAGGGATTGTTGGCATTGATGGATGCAGGCGTGAACCTCTTGGTGATGCTTGGATTGCCGAGAATCTGCACACTGTCAGTTGCCACATTGTTTGCAAGATTCGATGCAGGCTCGCCACCGCCGCCTACATCAGCGCGGTTGCTTTCGTTTGCCGCAGCGCTATCGCTGACATTGACGGTCACGATAATGTCTGGATAGACGCCGCCTGCAGGCAAGCTGTCATTGCGCGTGCATTGCAATGGCGATAAACCGCAACTCCAACCCGCGCCGCTGATTGCTGTAGCCACCATTGTGCCGGGCAAGGTGTCGCTTACGGTGACCGTACCGGCGGTTGCGCCCAACCCGATGTTGCGTACAGAAATCGTGAATTGCGCACCCAATTGGTTTTTAAAGAAGTTACCTATGTGGGATTTGGTGATCGACAAATCAGGGCCGGCCACATTCAGTGTGGCTTGGGCGGCCTGTGCGTTACTACCCGCATTTGCGGTGGTCACGCTGCCAGCAGCGAGGCTGTTGGTATACCCGCCTGATGCGGCCGCCTGAACTTGCACCGACACTTCGCAGAAAGAATTGGCTGCGACATTGCCACCACTCAAAGCCAAACTATTGGAAGTTGTCGCGGGAGCACCAGCGCATGTATTGGAAAGAGCGAGCACGGGCGCATTGGCTAAACCTGATGGATACAGATCGTTAAACACCACACCACTTAAGGCCTGCGCATTCGGATTGGTAATGCGAATCGTCATCACGCTTGGCACATTGATATTGACGGTGACTGGCGTGAATACTTTGCTCACAACCGGGTTGGCCAGAATCATCGTGGGATCATTAGCGCTGTTGTTAGCGCTGCTTGAAGCGGGCTCACCTCCACCGCTCACGCGGGCTGTATTCAAGACGCTGACTGGTGCATTCGCATCCACGGAGGCGAGCACGGTGATTGTAGAGACCGCACCGCTGGCGAATACGCCGCTTCGGCTGCAAGTAATCGTTTGCCCAGTGAAGCCGCAGGCCCAGCCAGCACCCATTGCATTGATCGGTGTCAGACCAATAGGTAAATCATCCGTCATCACGATGGATGAGCCGTCGGTATTGCCAGAGCCGGCATTGCTCACCAACACTGTGTAAGTAACAGGTGATTGACCTTGGAAAAAATTACCGAGGTGACTCTTTGAAATTTGCAAATCAGCGGCAGCAACAGCCAAGGTGGCTTGCGCATTTTGTTGGGAAGCGCCAGCTTCATCGCTTGTGAGTGCGCCTGCTGGAATGGTATTGACATAGCTTCCAGAAGTTGCAGCCACAACAGGCACGCTGACTTGGCACGAGCCATTCGCCGGGACGCTGCCGCCGGAGAGACTGAGCAATGAAGAAGTGACGTTTGTCGTGCCGCCGCAAGTGCCGGTGGCAGCACCTGCAGTCAGTAGGCCAGAAGGCATATTGTCAGCAAAGCCTACGCCAGACAATCCGTTGGGGTTGTCATTAAAAACCGTCACGGTGAGCGTCACAGTCTGGCCTGCGCTGGCAGCCGCAGGGCTGAACGCCTTGCTCGCACGTGGGCTACTGAAAATCAGAACCGCGTCAGATGCTGAGTTGTTATTCTGAGAAGACAACGCTTCATTGCCACCCAGTACCTGAGCCTGATTGATCAAGCTCGCAGGCGCATTGGCTGCCACTGACACTGTGATGCCAAACGCAGAGGATGCACCCGCTGCAAGCACAGTGTTCGTCTCGCACGTCACACTTTGTCCAGCAACGCTACACTGGTTTCCAGCTTGTGGGCCCCAACCGATTCCTCCAGCAACAAGCGGCGTGAGGCCAGCAGGCAAAACGTCTGTCACTTGGATCGTGCCCTGTGTTGCACCAGCGCCTTGATTGGTCACAGTGATAACAAAGACGGCCGTAGTTTGACCTTGGAAGAAGTTACCAGCGTGGGTTTTGCTGAGCACCAAATCAGCGCCCGCAGCTTTCAGAGTCGCATTCGCGGCAATGCTGTTGCTGCCTGCATTCGCGCTAGTCAAAGCTCCTGCTGGAATTGCATTGATCAAATCACCCGCCGCACTGGCCTGCACATTCACCGTCACTGTACAAACGCTGTTCCCAGCGATCGTGGCATTTCCAATGGATAAGCTCGTACCGCTGGCAGCCGCTACTGGGGCGCCGCCGCATGTGCTAACAGCCGCGGGCGCAGCTGTATTGATCAGACCGGCCGGATAATTGTCCGTAAAGCTCACGCCATTGACGGCAACTGCATTAGCGTTGGTAATGACTACAGTCATCTGCACAGATGCGCCCAATGCGGCACTGCCAGGAGTAAATGATTTACTCACCGTTGGACGGGATAGTACATATACCGCGTCGCTAGCGCTGTTGTTGCCGTTGTTGGCCGCAGGCTCTGATCCGCCTGAGACGTTGGCAACGTTTGTTACTGTACTGGCTGCAGCATCGGTCACATTGGCGGTGATCACAATGGCAGGAAAGCTGCCGCCGTAGGTGAGAACATCTGATCGATTGCAAGTGACTGTTTGCCCTGCAATGCTGCATGCGCCAGATCCAGGCCCCCAGCCTGAGCCGGCGGCGGCTGTAGGTATAAGGCCGGCTGGCAAAGTATCTACCACAGTGATTTGCCCGAGCGTTGAACCATTACCTAAAGGCCCATTGTTGGCCACGATGATGGAAAAGCTGGCTGTGCTTTGGCCGGGGAAGAAATTTCCTACATGGGTTTTGCTGATCGTGAGATCTGGCGCAGACACATTAAGTGTGGCACTCACAACTTGAGTGCTCGAACCTGCGTTGCTGCTAGTCAATGCACCTGCTGGCAACTGATTCGCATAACCGCCCATGCCACCAGCGGCGCTTGGCGTGACGACCACACTGATCACGCAGCTTTGATTGGCCGCAAGTGTTGCTCCTGTCAGCTGCATGCTAGCGCCATTGGCATTGGCTAACAATGTACCGCCTGAGCAAGTACTTGAAGCGTTGGGTACTGCAGCATTCAGTAAGTTAGCTGGGTAACTGTCGAGCACATTCAAGCCCGTGATAGCTTGAGGATTGGAATTACTGATCGTAATTTGAAGCAGCGAGGTACCGCCCAAACTGATCACGCTGGGGGTAAAACTCTTTGCTGCTGTCGGTGGCACGAGCACTGTCACAGGTGCGTTAGCGGTGTTGTTGCCCGTATTAGCCACCGGTTCACCGCCACCACTGACTGCTGCGATATTCGTCATGCTGATTGCAGCATTCGTGTCGACAGTTACGGCAATCGTGATAGATGGATAAGTATTGCCAGCAGCCAAACCATCAGCTCGCGAGCATGTGACTTGCTGGCCGGCTATGCTGCAATTCCATCCTGCACCACTCGCACTCGTGGGCAAAAGACCAGATGGTAGATTATCGACCACCGTTACGGCACCACTTGTGGTGCCACTACCCGTGTTGCTCACGTTGATTGTAAAACTAGCACCGCTGGTTTGGCCTCTGAAGAAGCTGCCACTGGCCAGCTTGGTGATTTGCAAATCCGGCGCTGCCACGGAGAGCGTGGCATTGACAGGTGCTTTATTGTTACCGGCATTGGCCGTAGTGACGCTGCCCACGGGAATGCTATTGACATAGGCGCCTGCACTCGCTGCCACGACGTTCACCACCAATATGCATGAACTGCTCGGCGCAACCGTACCGCCGGCTGAGCTCAATACCGTCGCGCCAGCACTTGGCGCAAAACTCAAACCCGAACAACCCACCGAGCTGGCTCCAGTGGGATTGGCCACCACCAATCCTGCTGGTAATGGATCATTGACTGAAAGCCCTGAGATGCTGCTTACTGCGCTCAAGTTATCCACAGTGATGCGTAATACTGAAGTTTGCCCCGTGCTGACCGATGCTGGCGAGAAACTTTTACTCACCGGAAAACCTTGCACAATTGTTGTGGGATCCGTGGCTGTGTTGTTACCCGTTTTGGTTGCACCTTCAGAACCACCGCTCACGCTGGCTTGATTAACGATGCTTGCCGGCGCGCTCAGATCCACGCTGGCTGTGACGACGATCGTGGGGTAGCTTTGGCCAGAAGCGAGTACATCACTACGCGTGCAAACAAGGCCGACACAATTCCAGCCGCTACCGGCCAAGCTCACACCGCTGAGGCCGGTTGGCGGTGCTTCAGTCACAGTGACCAAGCCACTGGTCGACACACCACCTGAGTTAGAGATGACTAAGCTGTAAGTTACGCCCGATTGACCGGCAAAAAAATTGCCAATGTGCGCCTTAGTAATCGTTAAATCCGGCGAAGCCACAATCACGCGCGCAGGCTGATCGCCCGGCGTATTGGGATCGGAATCGCTGGTATCGCTGGCGACAGTACCTAAAGTCTGTGCCTTGAAGGTCACAATTGCGGTGTTATCGATCAGTGTATCGCCTGGCACGCCATTGTTGACTCGCACGCGGAAGCGGACAACCGTTGCGGGATCCCCGGGAGAAACTTTACCGCCAATCGATGCATTCGCCCCCACACCAGAACGCACCACGATTCGATTGTTCGCAGCATCAAACTCAGCTTGATCATCAGCGCTTGCATCCGTTTTTGCACCCGTATTCGCACCCGATACGATCACCAACGAGCCGGGCACGTAGGTGGTATTTGCAGGAATGGTATCCCTAAGTACAACTTCAATCGCTGGGTCTTGGCCATTGTTGCTGAAGTTGATCTCATACTCCAGAATATCACCCGGCAAAACTAGGCCACCATTCACATCAGTGACTTTCTTGATCAATGTATCTTTGATATTAGGTACAAAAATATCATTGACTAAAGTGACAACACCCAGATCAATCGTTTCACTGCTGGAGGAGACCCGAACCACTGCGCTTGTGGCTCCGTTGGGTAGCGGTGTGTTTGGCTGACTGATGTCAGCATCGTAGCCCAAGGTATTAAGATGCGCGGGACTGCGAGTAGTGATGTTTGCACCATCGCGGCTGATCGTGCTGTTGAAATAATCTGCTTGCGGATTGACGGCATTAAATACAGGACTCAGGCTTGCAGCAGTTGGCCCGAACTGCAATCCTGCGGTGCCTTCAAGTGATCCTCGATCGCCGTCATAAGCAATCGTGCCCACGCGCGTGTTGACCGGGCCTGTTGGTGGCGTGAGAAATCCAGATAGGGAAACATTGACCCCGCCTCCGGCGGTTGCGCTGTTAACTCGCTGATAACCGTCGTAGATCGAAATATTACGTGTGGGCAATGCCGCATTTTGATAGGCAACCACGATCGTCCAACCTGCATACCGGCCAGTGCCAGTTGTCGATTGAATATCTGCAACCGTGTAATTGCCATTTCCTTGAGCAGAAACAATAGATGTGATGTCAAGAAAAGATTGGTAAGTCGCGCCGATGGCATTAACTTGACTAGCCGTTTTTAAAACATAGCCCGTATCTGTCGGACCCTTCAGCTTGACTTGATTTCGTGATGCCGCTGCAGAATCTCCCGCCCAATACAAGCCGGCCCATAAAATACCTGACCCTCCTGTGAGGCTGAGCTGCGCAGAAGAGGAATTAAAAGTAGTTGCATCGGCATCTACATCAACATAGATCATGCTGAAGCTATTGTTAAGCCCGGCAGCTAGAGATGTCGTTTGAGCGGCCGTACAACCAGCAACAGCCGTCTGACAAGTCATGGAGTTGTTGGAAACAAAGACGATGTCGCCCTTGGCGTTCGTTGAATAGCGCGAAGCAAATGCGACTTGTGCCTGAGTGTTAATCACCCAAGAGCAAGCGAGCAATGCCAAAACGCATCTGAACAGGCGCATACAAATTCCAATCGTCTAAACGGTTAATTTCGGTTTGTCGTCATTAAACGCGTAGAACTTGCTCTGCGGCTTCAGGCTTTGGACTGATTAGTTAAAAATACACGCTTTCCCAAATTATCAACAAAGTTAAGCGCACATTGCAATTTGTAACTGTCTCACGTGCACTACACGACTGTCAATTTTGCTACAGACAGTGCCAACCATTTCACCCCATGTCGGCCAAACTGCACCTGCGCACGGGCATCATCTCCAGCACCCTCTATGGCAAGCACTTTGCCTTCACCAAACTTGTTGTGAAAAACTTGCATGCCTGATTTAATCGCCAAGCCGCTGGCTGAGGTCACCGCTTCTGCATTTTTAGGCACAAAAGCACGCTCCCCCGGCATAAAATCTGTGCCAAACGCTCCTGAATTCGTAGCACCTTTGCCACCCTGACTTGCGCCTGCATTTCCGCGCCATGCATTGCTGCCGCCATAGCCGCCTGCATAGCCGGGCTTGAAGCCGCTGCCAAAGCCTGCGTTGCGCGGGCTGAGCCATTTGAGCGCGTCTTCGGGCAATTCGTCAAAGAAGCGGCTTTTGATGTTGTAGCTGGTGCGGCCATGCAACATACGGGTTTGGGCGAAGCTGAGATACAGGCGCTTTCTCGCTCGTGTGATGGCCACATACATCAATCGGCGCTCTTCTTCGAGGCCTTCATGGCTGGAGAGCGAATTCTCGTGCGGAAATAATCCTTCTTCCAAGCCAGTGATAAACACAGCATCAAACTCCAAACCCTTCGCCGCATGAACCGTCATCATCTGCACAGCATCTTTGCCAGCTTGGGCTTGGTTGTCGCCCGATTCGAGCGCAGCGTGCGTGAGGAAGGCAACGAGGGGGGAAAGTGTTTCTCCTGTTTCTGCATTTGTTGCTATGAATTCAGGAGCAGATTGCGCAGATTCTATGCCGGCTATATCGCTATTTCGATCAAAATTCATACCTTGGCTGACGGGCGACTGTGTCAAGCCACCCGGCGAGAGTTCATCGAAAGGCGCCGCCAGTTCGTCTACAGGCAATGCCACTGCATCACGTCCAAAGCCTTCTTGCGTCACAAAACTTTCTGCCGCGCTGATCAGTTCGCGCAAATTCTCTAAGCGATCCTCGCCCTCTTTATCGTGTGTGTAGTGCTCCTCTAATCCAGAGTGTTGCAAAACCAACTCAATGATTTCACGCAGTGTGAGCTTCTCTGTTTGCTCTCTCACTACATCCAGCTTAGCCACAAAAGCGCCAAGAGACGTGCCCGCTTTTCCCGTCACGATGCTCACCGCATCATGCAGCGAACAACCACTGGCGCGAGCCGCATCTTGCAATTGCTCAATACTGCGCGCCCCGATACCTCGCGGCGGGAAATTGCACACGCGCATGAAGCTCGTATCGTCATGCGGATTCTCCAGTAAGCGCAAGTAGGCTAGCGCGTGCTTGATCTCCGCGCGCTCGAAAAACCGTAACCCGCCATACACGCGATACGGAATACCGGCGTTAAACAGCGTCGTCTCAATCACGCGGCTTTGCGCATTACTGCGGTACAAAATCGCAATCTCCGAATGCTTAAGGCCAGCTTCAGTGCCGCCATCACGCAGCAAATGCTTGATTTCCTCAATCAACCACTGCGCTTCATAAAAATCACTGCCATTTTCTTGTACACGCACAGGCTCGCCAACGCCTTGACTGGTGCGCAAATTTTTACCTAAACGCTTGCTGTTGTGGCCAATCAGGTGATTCGCGCTGTTGAGAATATGCGCGAAACTACGGTAGTTCTCCTCCAACTTGATCTGTTTTTTTACCTCATATTCGCGCACAAAATCAGCCATGTTGCCGACGCGTGCGCCGCGAAAGGCATAGATACTCTGATCATCATCGCCGACTGCAAAGACGCTGGCTACATGCAAGCCTCCGCTCTCACTTTTATAGCTTCCAGCGCTCGCATTTTCTGGACTCCAGCCCGAAAACATCTTGAGCCAAGCGTATTGCAGCTTATTGGTGTCTTGAAATTCGTCGACCAAAATATGCTTAAAGCGCCGCGCATAATGCTCTCGCACTGCAGGCTGGTCGCGCAGCAACTCATAAGAGCGGAGCATCAATTCCCCAAAATCCACCACGCCTCCCCTTTGGCATTGCTCTTCATACAGCGCGTAAAACTCTGCTTTCTTTTTCGTCTCATCATCGCGCACTTGCACATCGCTCGGCCGCTGGCCCTCTTCTTTGCAACCTCCGATGAAATATTGCAATTGCTTGGGAGGAAAACGCTCTTCATCCACATTAAACTGTTTCATCAACCGCTTAATGGCGGAGAGCTGATCCTGCGTATCCAAAATCTGGAAGCTCTGCGGTAAATTGGCTAATTTGTAATGCGCCCGCAAAAAACGATTGCACAGCCCATGGAACGTACCAATCCACATGCCCCGCACGTTGACAGGCAGCATGCTCGCTAAGCGAGTTTGCATTTCTTTGGCCGCTTTGTTGGTAAACGTGACCGCCATCACGCCACCTGGTGAGATTTGGCCGGTTTGCATCAGCCACGCAATCCGCGTGGTGAGCACCCGCGTTTTGCCCGAGCCCGCGCCAGCGAGAATCAGCGCATGCTCAGCGGGCAGTGTGACTGCGGCGAGTTGCTCAGGATTGAGGTTGCGCAGCAGAGGCATTTCAGCCAAATCGCGCGTGGAGGAGACATCTTCGGAGGCAGGAAACAACATGCCTCGATTGTCTCTTGTTTGCGGCGGTTAACGCAGGCGCGTGAGACGATCTTTTGCTGCCACTGCCGCCTCCGATTGCGGATAAACCTTCATCAAATCTTCCAGCGTTTTACGCGCTGCAGGAATGGCCTTGAGCTCGATTTGGCTGTTGGCAATCGACAGTGCTGCTTCGGGCGCCTTGGGATGATCAGGCGAAGTGGCGATCAGCGTGCGGAAGTTGGTGATGGATGGGTTGTATTCTTTATTGGCGTATTGCGCATTGCCTAGCCAAAAATAGGCAGAAGGTGTGTAGCCGCTTTGTGGGTTTCGGCGAATGAAATCGATGAATGCGGCAGAGGCAGCGGCGTAATCTGGTTTGCGAAAAAGGGCAAAAGCGTTGTCGTAGTCGCGTTTTTCAGCAGGCTCTGCGCTGAATTCACGGCCATCAATTTGCACCTTAACGGGCTCGAAGCGACGCACGCGCTCATCGACGCCTTGGGCTAGATCTTTCTGGCGGCGCTGCATCTCGGCCACTTCTCTGGCCAGCTGCTCATCTTGGCCACGCAAGCGAGCCAGCTCAGCGCGTAAGGCTTCGATCTGGCCTTGCAGATCTAGCAGACTGCGGCGCAAAGTGGCATTGGCCTCGCCAGCTTCTTTGGCATCTTGTGCAGATTTTTCTTGAGCGCGCTTGAGCTCTGCGGCTTGCGCGTCCGCGGCTCGGGCGTTTTGGTCGACCTTGGTGCGCAACTCCAAAATGGCTTTGCGCGCCTCTTCGTCGTCAAACAAACCTGCGTGAGCTGGTTGAAGAGCAAAAATAATAAAGAAAAATGCCGATAGCCGGCATAGAATATGCGCAGAGTGCTTCCAAAATAATAGCATAAAGATATTCAGTGATTATTTATAGTTCAGCTCAGCGCGGCGATTTTTAGCATAGGCTTGCTCATTGCTTGCAGGATCATTAGGCTTTTCTTCGCCAAAACTAACTGCTTCCACTTGTGCATCCGTCACGCCCAGTAAGCCCAAAGCGCGGCGTACTGCTTCTGCGCGCTTTTGCCCCAAGGCCAAGTTGTATTCGCGCCCACCGCTTTCATCGGTGTGACCTTCAATGGCCATTTTGCGGCTCTTGTTGGCCGCCAGAAAGCGTGCATGTGCATCAATCGCGCCTTGATATTCTGGCTTGATAATGAAGCTGTCGTAATCGAAAAGAATGATTTTGGCGATACCCGTGGGGCCCGATACATCGCTGCCCGTAGGCGCAACATTCACAGCCTGTACGCTGCGCTCGGCCACGCCAGTCTGCGTGCCCTGCGCAGCGGTGGATGTGCTTGCGACGGGCGTCGCGGGAGAAACTTGCGTGCCTTTGATGTCAGAGACAGGCACGTCGTCTAATTTAACGCTAGAGCCGCATGCAGCGAGCGTGAAGGCTGCGCACATGGCTATTAAAAAAGACGTCGTTCGTGGGCTGAAAATCATATCTTGCTCCTTGAGTGTGGTGTTTGGGTCGGCAGGCAGGTGTATCACTTGCCCCATTGCGGTTCGCGAATATCGCCGCCTTGGGTGGCCAAACGCGCTTTGATTCGACCATCTAATGTTGATGTCATGAGCGCTTCTTTGCCGCCTTGACGGGTGGCATACAAAATGATCTTGCTGTTTGGGGCGAAGCTAGGCCGTTCATCGGCAGCGGTGTCGGTGAGCGCTGTTGCGCCTTGCCCGCCAAGCTCCATCACATGCAGGCGGAAATTGCCCGAAACACGTGAGATAAAAGCCATGCGTTTGCCATCGGGGCTGATCGCTGGCGAAATGTTGTAGTTGCCATTAAAAGTCACACGCTCAGCGCGGCCTGCTGCTTCGCCACCTGTTGGCATCCGGTAGACCTGCGGCGCACCGCCACGGTCGCTCACAAAGTAAATCGAGCTTCCATCGGGCGAATACACTGGCTCGGTATCGATCCCGCCCGATTGCGTGAGACGGCGCGGCTCGCTGCTGCCCGCGCTGTCCATCACGTAAATCTGCGAATTGCCATCTCGACTCAGCGTGATAGCAATTTGCCGGCCATCGGGCGACCAAGCAGGTGCACTGTTGGAGCCTCGAAAATTGGCCAACAACCTACGCCTGCCATTGGCCACCTCATGCACATACACCACGGGCTTGCGCGATTCAAACGACACATAAGCCAGTTGCGCGCCATTGGGCGACCAGCTCGCCGAGATAATCGGCTCAGGAGAAGCCAAAGCGCTTTGCGCACCCTCGCCATCGGAATCAGCAATCCAAAGATTATTGCGTTGGTTATTGCCTTGGCCGCTTTTGGTCACGTAAGCAATGCGTGTAGAAAACACACCCTTCTCACCTGTGAGCTTTTCGTAAATGAAATCAGCCACGCGATGCGCCGCCAAGCGTAAATCACCCGCCGGCACCGCATAGCTTTGTGCGCCTAAATCTTGGCCACGCACCACATCCCACAGCCGAAAGCGCACATCAAAGCGGCCATCGGCCAAGCGCGTGGTGCTACCCACCACTAAATGGTCGGCTCCCTTTTGGCGCATCGGGCTCATTTCTGGGCGACTGCCCTCATCCAAACCAACAGCGCCTATATCAATGGCTTTGAATTGACCACTGCGCTGTAAATCGGCCAGCACAATGGCACCGATTTTTTGCGGCGCGGCGTCATCACCCTTGAATCCAAGTACAGCGATAGGCAATTGCGTCACGCCGACACCAGAAATTTCTACACGAAACTGCGCTAAAGCAGCCAATGGCGCAGCGCTGACCACCAGCAAAGCGCTTTGCAGGCCTTGGCGGCGGGTGATGGATGAACCGAGGGTAGCTAGTTGCATAGGCTAGAGAGGTTATAGACTCAGACGATAATCCTAACGCATAGGTTCCATAAATGGATCACTATATGCAACCAGTCTGCAACAAAAATAGTTTCTAAACATTGGAAAGCATCACGGTATTGCTACATATTTATGAGTAACACCCCTCCATTTAGCTCACCTGCTGCGTCTTCGCCCAATCTCCCCCGGGAACCCAATGGCAAAGAAGCGAAAGGCAGCGACTTGTTTGCCATGTTGCGACGTTTGCGGCCGTATGCGCAAGGCTCGGGGCCATATTTAGCTTTGATCGCGCTGGCCGTCATCGTGACAGCGATCACTGAACCTCTGGTTCCCGCGCTCATGAAACCCTTGCTTGATCGTGGTTTCGGAGACAATCGCATCGCGCTATGGATCGTGCCTGTCGCGCTCATCAGCTTGTTTACTGTGCGTGGCCTCTCAACCTTTGTAGCGAAATATGGCACCAGCGCCGTGGCCTTTGGTATGGTGGAGCGCATGGCTGCAGCGCAATTTGCCGTGTTACATCACGCCCATCCAAGCCTCTACACCAGCCATACCGCGAGCAGCCTTGTTAACACCATGGTGTATGAATTGCAGATCGGTGCAACGACCGTCGTGAACGCTCTCCTCACACTCGCAAAAAATCTGCTTTCGGTCGTGGCTCTGCTGGGATATTTGCTTTACTTGAATTGGCAGCTCACGCTGATTGTTTTTTCCGTGGGTCCACCCATTGCTTGGACGATTCAGACGCTGTCCAAACGTCTGCACCGCCTAACCAAGCAAAGCCAAAGTGCCAACGATCAACTCGCCTACGTGGTGGAAGAAAACGTGCTCGCTTGGCGTACCGTACGCCTGCACCACGCACAACCAGCACAGCAGCAACGCTTTGCGGCTCTGGCGCAAACCCTGCGCCGCCTAGCTCTGAAATCAACGATAGCCGCCGGCGCAGTGATGCCGATCACGCAAATCCTGGCTGCTATCGCGCTGTCGGCCGTCATCATGGCGGCGCTTTGGCAGACTGCATCTACAGGAACAAGTGTGGGTGGATTTGTGGCCTTCGTCACGGCCATGCTGTTGCTGATCACGCCGCTGCGTGCGCTGTCTGAAGTCGCTGGCAACCTAACCCGCGGCCTCACAGCACTAGGACGCGGCCTCGATTTACTGGAGCACACCCCGCAAGAAAGCAGTGGCACCTATCAGAGCGCAGCTTCAAGCCTTGCCCCACTACCTTTGCATTTTGAAAATGTGCATTTGACTTACGCGAATGCGGAGCAAAGCGCCCTTGATGGCATCGATCTGGAGATTTCACCGGGCCGCACGATTGCCTTGGTGGGCAGCTCGGGCTCGGGCAAAACAAGCTTGGTCAACCTACTGCCGCGCTTTGTCGATGCCTGCGAAGGCCGCGTGCTGCTTGGTGGTGTAGATCTTCGCGACTGGCAGATTGATGCGCTGCGCGCGCAGTTTTCGTTCGTGAGCCAAGATGTGGTGATGTTCAGCGATACCGTGGCGGCCAACGTGGCTTTAGGCGAAGCGCCAGATCCGGCGCGTGTGATGGCTGCGCTACAAGCTGCGCACCTGACAGACTGGGCGAGCGCTTTGCCGCAGGGCATTGACACCCCAGTTGGCCACAACGCCAGTACATTGAGTGGCGGTCAGCGCCAACGTTTGGCGATTGCTCGCGCTTTGTATAAAAACGCGCCCATTGTGATTTTGGATGAAGCCACCTCCGCGCTCGATACCGAATCTGAGCAAGCCGTGAAATCAGCTCTCGCAAAGCTCACTGCAGGCCGCACCACACTCATCATCGCGCACCGCCTCTCCACCATCGAGCACGCCGATGAAATCGTGGTGATGCACCAAGGCCGCATCGTGGAGCGCGGCACACATGCGCAATTGATCGCTGTCTCTGGGCACTACGCGAGACTCCACCGGCTGGGTAGCTCAATGGGTAGCGTTTAGCCCACCACTATAAAATTAATAGCACTTTACTTAGTTTCAACGCCGGCTAGGTCGCATTTTTGAACATAAAAACACCTGGCGAATGAATCGGATCGACATCCACCGGGATCACGCTCTTAGGTGGAAATTTGCATTGGAGGATGAGTGTGGAGAGCGGATTTTCGATACGCTGTTGGATAGCTCGCTTGAGTGGCCGCGCACCAAACACGGGATCAAACCCGACTTTGGCGAGCTCGGCCAGCGCGGCGGAAGACACCTGAAGCGTCAGCTCCATTTTCTCCATGCGTTTGACCAGCGTCGCCAATTGGATTTTCGCAATACCTTCGATGTGTTTGGCATCTAGGCTGTGGAAGACCACCGTTTCATCAATACGGTTTAAAAACTCGGGGCGGAAGTGCTTCTTGAGCTCTTCCCAAACTGCATCTTTCACTTCCTCATGCGGTTTGCCTGTCATGCTCTGTATCAAGTGCGAGCCGATGTTGCTCGTCATCACGATCACCGTATTTTTGAAATCAACCGTGCGGCCTTGGCCATCGGTTAAGCGCCCGTCATCGAGCACCTGCAGCAACACATTAAACACATCAGGATGCGCTTTCTCCACCTCATCGAGAAGCACAACGCAATACGGTTTGCGGCGCACGGCCTCGGTGAGATAGCCGCCTTCGTCGTAGCCCACGTAGCCCGGCGGTGCGCCGATCAGGCGGCTCACAGAGTGCTTTTCCATGAATTCGCTCATATCAATGCGAATGAGCTGCTCCTCTGAATCAAACATGAAGCCTGCGAGTGCTTTGGAAAGCTCCGTCTTACCTACGCCCGTGGGCCCCAGGAAGAGGAAGCTGCCAGTGGGGCGATTGGGATCAGACAGGCCTGCGCGCGCTCGGCGAATCGCATTGGCAACTGCCGTAATCGCCTCATCTTGCCCCACCACACGCTCATGCAAACGCGCCTCCATTTGCAGCAGCTTTTCGCGCTCGCCTTGCATGAGTTTGGAGACGGGAATGCCGGTGGAGCGCGCCACCACTTCAGCAATTTCCTCCGCGCCTACTTGCGTGCGCAGCAAGCGAGGGGCATCGCTCTTGCTCTTTTTCGCATCATTGGCTTGAGCGTCAATGGCCGCTTTGTGCTGCTTTTCTAGCTCGGGCAGCTTCCCATATTGCAGCTCAGCCACCGCATTGAAATCACCCTTGCGTGTGAGCTCTTCGATTTGGAAGCGCAGCTTATCGATCGCCTCTTTGATATGCGCGCTGCCCTGCACTTGTGCTTTCTCAGCCTTCCAAATTTCATCCAAATCAGCGGCTTCTTTTTTGAGCTTGATGATCTCGATTTCAATCAACTCAAAGCGTTTTTTGGAGGCATCATCCTTTTCGCGGCGTACTGCCTCGCGCTCAATTTGAAGCTGAATTAAACGGCGGTCAAGTTTGTCCATCACCTCAGGTTTGGAATCGATTTCAATTTTGATTTTTGCAGCGGCTTCGTCAATCAAATCAATCGCTTTATCGGGCAAAAATCGATCAGAAATGTAGCGATGGCTCAATTCTGCAGCGGCAACAATCGCCGGATCGGTGATCTCCACGCCATGGTGTACCTCATACTTTTCTTGCAAACCGCGCAAAATAGCAATCGTGGCTTCCACGCTCGGTTCGCCGACGATGATTTTCTGAAAACGACGCTCCAGCGCAGCATCCTTCTCAATGTATTTTCGGTATTCATCAAGCGTGGTTGCACCCACACAATGGAGCTCGCCGCGCGCCAGCGCAGGCTTGAGCATATTGCCCGCATCCATTGCACCTTCGGCTTTGCCTGCGCCCACCATGGTGTGCAGCTCGTCGATAAACACAATCGTTTGGCCTTCATCCTTGGCCAAGTCTTTGAGCACAGTTTTCAGGCGCTCCTCAAACTCACCGCGAAACTTGGCGCCTGCCAGCAAAGATGCCATATCGAGCGAAAGCACACGTTTGCCCTTGAGCGATTCCGGCACTTCGCCCGCCACTATGCGCTGGGCCAAACCTTCCACAATCGCCGTCTTGCCCACGCCGGGCTCACCGATCAACACCGGGTTGTTCTTCGTGCGGCGCTGCAAGACCTGAATCGCACGGCGGATTTCATCATCGCGCCCAATCACTGGATCCAGCTTGCCCATGCGAGCGCGCTCGGTCAGATCAATGCAGTATTTTTTGAGCGATTCTCTCTGGTCTTCAGAATCAGCGCTGCTCACGGTTTGCCCACCGCGCACGGCATCAATCGCCGCCTCCATGTTCTTGCGCGATAGGCCAGCATCCTTCGCTGCTTTACCTAAATCCGTTTTGCTATCAGCCAAAGCGAGCAAAAACAGTTCGCCAGCAATGAATTGATCACCGCGCTTGATGCCCTCTTTCTCGGCCGCTTGAATCAGGGAGACCAAATCGCGCCCCACGGTGACCTGTTCTTGACCTTGAACTGTCGGCAGTTTTTTGATAGCAGCATCAGCGCCCGAAGCCAAATTGGCTACATTCACGCCCGCCCGCTGCAAGAGCGCACGCGGCCCGTCTTCTTGGCGCAGCATGGCAGCCAACACATGCGCCGGCTCAATGTAGGCATGATCGCCCCCAAGGGCAAGTGTTTGCGCCTCGGAGAGTGCTTCTTGGAATTTGGTGGTGAGTTTGTCGAGTCGCATAGCTACCTCTGAATGATCTAACTAAGCCAGATATGAGTGCAATCTGGAGGTTTTCAAGTCATAGAATACGTTTGTGAACATCCATCAACTCTCCGTCAACTACATCCAAGAACATGACCGTATCTTGGTACGCATCAACACCACGGCTCAGGAAGAGCTGCGGCTGTGGTTTACCCGACGCCTCACGCTTTCAATGCTGCCGATGGTTCAAAAAGTTGTCGCCCAATGGGTTGCCAAACAAGAAACCATCAAGTCTCCGCTCACCATGTCTGCAGCCACAGCAGATGCGCAAACACAAGCCATGCTGGCTGATTTCAAACGAGAAGAATCCATACAAAAATCTGATTTCCAAACGCCTTACGTTGCCCCGAATGCCCTACCGCTTGGCGCTGAGCCCTTGCTGGTCACTGAAGTTAGCGTGACGCCCCTGCCCTCTGGACAGTTGCAGCTCTCCTTTAACGAAAAGCTACCCCAAGACAACGGCCAAAGCCGCCCCAATCCGCGCGGCTTTCGCGTGGCATTGGAGCAAAAGCTGGTGCACGGCTTGGTGCATTTGCTGCAAAAAGCGCTAGACACGTCGCAGTGGGCAGGCACATCTTTGGCTGCAACAGCCGCTGAGCCAGCACTGCCTGGCGAGGGCAACCTGGGCGGCGGCGGGGAACGGCCTAAGTATTTGAATTGAGGGTTAAATAGGAAACACTAATACCGAACGCAAAAGACGCAAAGGTTACGCAGAAGTAATACCAAAAATTACAAGACAGAAGATTGAATACTTCGAACGCAAGTTCGGGAGATTAAATTCAAATTCGTAGTTTCCTTTTTGTACTTTTTCTGCGTAACCTTTGCGTCTTCTGCGTCCGGCATTCTGTATCTGAGGTTTCAACTGTTAGAAACCACAATCCCCCATTTAGCTAATGCAGCATCGTCGCTCACGCGCGCATCGACCCATCTCGCCCCATCAGGCGTAAGTTCCTTTTTCCAGAAAGGCGCTTGGGTTTTGAGGTAATCCATTAAAAATTCGCAGGCTTGGAAACTCATCCCCCGATGCGCTGAAGTTACTGCCACAAACACAATTTGATCGAGCGGCTTGAGTGGCCCAATGCGGTGAATCACGCGTGCAGCGTAAATGTCAAAGCGCTTAAAAGCCTCATCGATCATTCCTTCAATAGACTTTTCCGTCATGCCGGGGTAATGCTCCAGCTCCAGCTCACTGACGTTAAGCCCGTCATTACGATCTCGCACCGTGCCAACAAAGCTGCACACTGCGCCCACTCTGGTGTCGGACTCGCGGAGCGCAGCAATCTCAGCGCCAAGATCGAAATCATGCGTTTGAATGACCACTCGAGCAGCCATCGCTTTAGCCTCCAGTCACAGGCGGGAAGAAAGCCACTTCACAGCCCTCTGGCAAATGCGCGTCTTCTTGCGTCATCGTGTGATTGAGCGCAACGCGCAAAGCTTGGCCGCGTGCGAGCGCTTGCGCAAATGCGCCTCCGCGTGCAATCAGTTCATCGCGCAAAGCGGCCACTGATGGAGCAGACGTGGTGAGTTGCTCACCGCTTGAGCCCAGCGCCTCGCGCACAGAAGCAAAGTATTTGATGGAAATGTTCGTCATAACAAATCTGAAAAAGGAATAAACCGCACGGTATCACCTTTGGCTATATGTTGACCAGCCGGCACATCGACCAGACCATCTGCCCATGCACAGGAAGTGAGCACGCTGGAATTTTGATTAGGAAAAAGATCGAGTCCGCCCGCCTCATTGCGCTTTACACGTAAGAATTCACGGCGTTTATCAGCTTTAGCCGGCGTAAAATCTGCGCGGAGTGCTATCGAATGAATAGTGCTTAGATCACCGCTTTGCCCCTGAAGGCGCGCGAGCAGTGGGCGCACCAGCAGAAGAAAGGTCACGAAGCTCGACACTGGGTTGCCCGGCAACCCAACGAAATGTGCAAAGCCTGAGTCGCCACGATTCACCCGCCCATAGGCAAAAGGCTTGCCCGGCTTCATCGAAATACTCCACACATCTAAGCTGCCAAGCTGTTGCACAGCGGGCTTGATATGGTCTTCCTCGCCGACACTCACGCCGCCGCTGGTGAGGATCAAATCATGCGACTTTGCAGCAGATTGCAAGGCTTGCACAGTGGCTTCACGCCGATCCGGCACGATGCCCAAATCCGTCACATCGCAACCCGCACGGAGCAGCATGGCGCGAAGGAAAAAACGATTCGAGTTGTATATCGCACCTGGTTTCATCTGGGCAGGCAACACCTCACCGGGCATCACCAATTCATCGCCGGTCGAAAACAGCGCCACGCGCGGACGGCGACTCACCTGCAGCTTGTCCATGCCCGAACTGGCCGCTAGTCCAAGCGCAGCAGGCGCAAGCAGCTCACCTTTTAAGAGCGCTGTATGCCCTAGCTTGACATCTTCGCCACGCAGGCGCACCCATTGGCCGAGCTTTGGAATCACGTTCACTTTGACTCGACCATCATCTAAAGCAGTGCATTCCTCCTGCATCACGACGCAATCCGCGCCCAGCGGCATCGGTGCACCAGTGAAAATTCGAGCTGCTTGACCAGCATGCATTTGGTGTCCAAAATGCCCGGCTGGAATACGCTGTGCGACATGCAGATCCGTGCCGGCATTGCTCACATCCATGCTTCGCATCGCATAGCCATCCATCTGAGAATTATCAAAGCCCGGCACGTCCAACGGGCTCACCACATCTTGCGCGAGCACGCGGCGATCTGCATCAAAGGTCGATACGCTTTCAAGCTCGCCTAGCGGCTGCGCTACGCTGAGCAACTGCTCGAGCGCATCTTCTAAAGTGCGCAATGGGGGAAACTTGGAAGCATTCATGGTTTAGCTGTATCGGCTCGCCACGTACTCAAAGCGCTCGCCGTTGTCCACTAACCACTGCGCCACGCTATCTGCATTGTTTACATCGAGTATGGGGCGCAACGTCTTGCCTTCAAAATCTTCAGGCGTATCAGTTGCAATCGCCACAATAAAATCATCATCCTGATACAACGCTGGCTTGCCAGCGCTGGGCCGATATACTTCAATTTTCAGCAGATCCGAGCGCTTAAACCCCTCGACCAGCACCCAGTCCACACCATCGTAGAGCTCAGCGATCAAATGATGCACGCTGAGATTAGCTTCTTTTTCAAATTCACGCATCAGCGCCACGCGCTTGCTCGATGCCACCACCACTTCAAACGCGCCCGCCTCGCGGTGGCGAAACGTATCTTTGCCAGCATGATCAATGTCAAATTCGTGATGCGCATGCTTGACCACCGAGACTCTTAATCCGCGCAACTTCAGAGCACTGATGACGCTTTCAACCAGCGTCGTCTTGCCAGAACCCGAAAAACCTGCAAATCCAACTACTCTCATATTGCTCTCAATTCAATACCACCGTACGCATATTCTATGCCGGCGATATGCCTGTTTTAATTAAAATCTAGGCGTTTTTCTCAATCAACGCTTTGACTGCATCTACATCCGGCTTCATCACCAACACGCGCTTAGGCAGTGCTTCAATGCCTTCAAACTTGGCAGGGCGAGCAGGCTCACGGCCCAGCGCCTCCACAATCGTCGCCGCAAATTTGATCGGCAGCGCGGTTTCCAAAACGATCATCGGTACGCCACTTTTCACATGCTCTCGCGCTACTTTTACGCCATCTGCCGTGTGCGTATCGATCATCACGCCGTGCTGTTCAAACACTCGCCTGATCGTCTGCAAGCGATTCGCATGTGTGCTCTTGCCACTGGCAAAGCCATACATGCCCGCCGCTTTCGCAAATAGCGCATCGCCACTTAAATCAAACATGCCTTTGCTTGCGATCTGGGTCGTAAACAAATCCTTCAACGCCGCACCATCGCGCCCGAGCAGATCAAAAACAAACCGCTCGAAATTGCTCGCTTTAGAAATATCCATCGAAGGGCTGGAAGTCTCGTGCGTATCCGCACTGCCGCGAACGCGATAAATGCCGGTGCGAAAGAATTCATCAAGCACATCGTTTTCATTCGTTGCCACGATCAGCTTATCAATCGGCAGCCCCATCATGCGCGCCACATGGCCAGCGCAGATGTTGCCGAAATTGCCGCTGGGTACAGTAAAGCTCACCTTCTGCGCATTGGATGTCGTCGCGTAAAGATAGCCTGCAAAGTAATACACCACCTGCGCCAGCAGCCGCGCCCAATTGATCGAATTGACTGTGCCGATTTTGTATTTTTTCTTGAAAAACAAATCGTTCGACACCGCTTTCACCATGTCTTGGCAATCGTCAAACACGCCCTCAACAGCGATGTTGAAAATATTCTCATCCATCAAACTAAACATCTGCGCCTGCTGAAACGGGCTCATTCGGTTGTGGGGGCTGAGCATGAAGACCTTCACGCCTTTTTTGCCGCGCATCGCATATTCCGCAGCGCTACCTGTGTCGCCACTGGTCGCGCCAAAAATATTTAAAGTCTCGCCGCGCCGAGCCAGCTCGTATTCAAACAAATTGCCCAAAAGCTGCATCGCCATGTCTTTGAAAGCGAGCGTGGGGCCATTGGACAGCGCCTCCAGATGCAAGCCTGTATTGCCCAGCGGCGTAACGGGTGTGATTTCCTTCGTGCCGTAAACCTCTTGCGTGTAGGTCTTCTCACACAAACGCTTCAAATCTGCAGCGGGAATATCGTCGATATACAGCGAGAGAATTTCAAAAGCCAAAGGCGCGTAGCCCTGCGTGGCTAACACACTGCGCAGACGTGACAAAGCCGCATCATCGATCTGCGGATAAGTCTCAGGCAGATACAGCCCGCCATCGGGCGCCAAGCCTTCAAGAAGAATGTCAGAGAAGCCAAGTCGGCCAGCGTGACCACGGGTGGAGAGGTATTTCATTGGGAGAAAAGGTCAATTCAATTCAAGAAAATTGGTGCGGCCACGGTCCGGCGCATCGATGTGGCCTCTACCGTTAACCATTGTCATTTCTTAGCGCCCAAAGCATTCTTCTTGGGCACGCTAGGCTGCTTCACCGCAAACATGATCACCGTTCCATCAGGCTTGATGTCGTAGTCAATCTTTTGCCCCGGCTTCACGCCCAAAGCCAGCTGCACTGCTTTGGGCACAGTAATTTGGTTTTTGGCAGTGAGGACGTAACTCATTGGATTGTTGGCTTTACACAGCAGGACATGATTTTATCTTTTTGAGATATTGGCTTCTATCATCCTCGACTTCGCGTCGAAAACCACTTTGCGGCTGGCGGCAATGAGGGCTACTGAGCAAAGAGCAAATTACAACCGAGCTGCCAACCTAGCCGCCTGATCAATCGCTCGCTTCGCATCAAGCTCGCCCGCCTCCTTCGCGCCGCCGATCACGTGCGGCTTTTTGCCTAGGAGTAGCAGCTCATCGGCCAGATTGCGCAGCGGCATCTGCCCCGCGCAGAGCACGATGGTGTCAGCCTCAATCCAGCGCGGGTTCTCGCGCTTTTCGCCATCGCTCACCATCAGGCCTTCATCGCCAATGCGCTCGTAATTCACGCCGCCGACCATGCGCACTTGCTTCATTTTGAGAGCGGTGCGGTGAATCCAGCCGGTCGTCTTGCCTAGGTTTTCGCCCAGCTTGCCTTCTTTGCGTTGCAAAAGCGTGATCTGGCGCTCAGGTGGCTCGACCTGTGGGCCATCAGCGGCCAGCCCACCCCGGGTCTGGCTAGGATCGGTCACGCCCCATTCGGCCTGCCACTCGGCGAGATTCGTCGTGGTGGAATGCCCGCCAGTGACCAAAAACTCTGCCACATCAAAACCAATGCCGCCCGCACCGATGATGGCCACGCGCTTGCCCACCGGCTTGCGCTCTCGCAGCACCTCGATATAGCTCAGCACTTTCGGATGATCCTGCCCCTCAATCTTCGGATCGCGCGGCAGCACGCCAGTAGCGATGATTACTTCATCAAAATCGTTCACGTCGTTGCCTGCCACGCACTTGCCCAATTGCAAATTCACACCCGTGACTTCCACGCGCCGCTTGAAATACCGCAGCATCTCGTGAAACTCTTCTTTGCCCGGCACTTGTTTGGCCATATTGAGCTGCCCGCCAAGCTCAGTTGCAGCGTCAAACAAACTCACCTCATGCCCACGCTCAGCCAGCACAGTAGCCGCCGTCAAGCCCGCAGGCCCTGCGCCCACCACAGCGATGCGCTTTTTTACCCCATTCAGTTTGATGGGGCGATAGACCAGCTCCGTCTCATGGCAGGCACGCGGGTTCACCAAGCAGCTTGCCAGTTTGTTTTTAAATGCATGATCCAAGCAGGCTTGATTGCAAGCGATGCAAGTGTTGATCTGATCAGCCTGCGCAAGCCGCGCCTTCTTCACAAAATGCGCATCAGCCAAAAGAGGCCGCGCCATCGAGACCATATCGGCGCAGCCACTGACAAGCACTTGCTCGGCCACTTCAGGCGTATTGATCCGGTTGCTGGCAATGAGCGGCGTGGTGATGCCGCTCGCTGCAAACTCTGCCTTCATCTTCTGCGTCACCCAAGCAAACGCTGCACGCGGCACGCTGGTGGCAATCGTAGGCACGCGCGCTTCATGCCAGCCAATGCCAGTATTGATGATGCTCGCGCCGCCTCGCGCCACCGCTTTCCCAAGCGTCACAATCTCATCCCAACTGCTGCCGCCCGGCACCAAATCAATCATCGAAAGCCGATAAATGATGATGAAATCTTTGCCTACGGCCTCTCGCGTGCGCTGCACAATCTCCAGCGGCAGTCGCATACGATTGGAATAATCGCCGCCCCATTCGTCATCGCGATGATTCGTAGCACTGGAGAGAAATTGGTTGATCAAATACCCTTCCGAGCCCATGATCTCCACGCCGTCATACCCCGCTTCGCGTGCCTTGGCAGCGCAATTCACGAAAGCGCGAATCTGCCGCTCCACGCCACTGCTCGACAGCGCAAATGGTGTAAACGGCGTGATCGGAGATTTAAGGCGAGTCGGTGCCACAGCCAGCGGGTGATAGGCATAGCGCCCGGTATGCAAAATTTGCAACGCAATCTTGCCGCCCGCGCCATGCACAGCATCGGTAACGACGCGATGCCGCTTAGCCGCACGAGAAGACGAAAGCGTGCCCGCAAAAGGCTTCGTCCATCCCGCAATATTCGGCGCAAAGCCGCCCGTGACCATCAGCCCCACTTCGCCCTCAGCCCGCTCGCGGAAATAAGCCGCCAGCCGCGTCAAATCCCTCCCCTCCTCCAGCCCCGTATGCATCGATCCCATGAGCACGCGGTTTTTAAGCGTTGTGAAGCCGAGATCGAGGGGGGCGAGGAGGCGTGGGTAAAGTGAGTGAGGAGCAGTTGAATTCATGGCGACATCATAGGTGCGCACAATGCCTCCAGCCCGCACCCGCGAGACAGATCGCTAGAGAAAGCTGCCTAGCCGCGCTCAGGGTTTGTCAGGAGCGCATCAAACGGGCTTCACCCGAATACAAATCGCCACTTCATCCGGCGCTAAATATTCTTCAAAATCCGTCGCATACAAGCGCTGCACATCGCTGCGCGGTGCGTTGAAATGCTGCCACACCTGCATCCACCCCGCAATCACCGCCTGCGGCATCACGCCCTGGGAAGTAAACACCAAATACTCGCCCGCTTGCACCTGCACGGTTTTCATGCCTGGCAACGCGCTGCTCGCTGCTTTGATTCCCGCCGTCACATCAAACGCGCCATTCCAATCACTCTCATACTGGTCATACACACCCACGACAGCCGGCGAGTTCGGGCCGGGTTGAAACAAACCGCTGGCAAAAAACTGCCCCCACAGCAGCCCAATCTTGGCCGTTAGTGGACTTTGCTCATCAGCGTTTTTCGTGCGGGTGGAAAGACCTATGACGGAGAAAGATTCAAAGGTTTTGAGTTGCGGGTTCATGCTGCGCTCCTGTTGACGTTGAAGGTTAGTCAGACTTTAAGGTAACCGCATCAAACTTGGTTGCTGTCTTCAAACCTGATTGGCCATCTTAAGGTTTCGCACCACCTTTTGTACCTGCGTCGTACCATCGGGCATTTGCCTCATAAATCTTTTTGAAAACACACGCGATTCAGATAGCCAAAATCTAACGCTCTCCCCGCGCGCCTTCCAAAAAATTTCTGATTCAAACGCCCAATGGTTTCCGCATACTCAGATTTATAGATAACAACATGGGCACGTGCTGATCGTTGACCCGCACTTTGCAGTGAGCCGTTTTTTTTGAAAGCTTTTTTGGGGACTTGAAATGCGAAAAAAAGTATGGCGCATTCTTGACAATGAGGCAAATGCAGTTGACGGGCGCGTTGTTTGGTCTCCTGTCAAATCGCTTTGGAACTCAACCATTTTAGTGGGCGCGTTGATTCTTGCACCTTTGTACTTCAGTTGGTCAGCGTTTCTTTTCTTCGTTGTTTTTACCTATCTCAGCATGCTTTTAGGGCATTCGCTTGGCATGCATCGACTCCTGATACACAGATCTTATGAGTGCTTAAAGCCGCTTGAGTACTTCTTGGTGTGGGTGGGAGCACTAGTTGCTATGGCCGGCCCTTTTGGCATACTGAAAATTCACGACCTGCGTGACTGGGCTCAACGCGAGGAGAAGTGCCATGACTTCTTCGCGCATCGGCGAGGATTGCTAATGGATGCTTTTTGGCAATTACATTGCGAATTCAAATTTACTGCGCCGCCAATTTTTAAGATCGAGGAAGAATTTTCTAATGATCGGTTTTATATATTTTTAGAAAATACGTGGCAAGTACAGCAGGCTTTTTTTGGACTAATCATGTTCGCGATTGGAGGCATGCCGTGGCTAGTTTGGGGGGTATTTGTCCGCGTAGCTGTGAGCGTTTCCGCTCACTGGGTTGTTACTTACTACGCCCACAATCCGGGGCTTGGTAATTGGCGCGTCCCAAAGGCTTGCGTTCAAGCATCCAATCTCTCTCACATCGCATTCCTAACTCACGGCGAATGTTGGCATAACAACCATCATGCATTTCCTGAGTCCGCCAAAATGGGGTTGGACGAAGGGCAGCTTGATGTTGGCTGGATAGTACTCAAATGGTTTGAGCGTTTTGGTTGGGCATGGAATCTCGGTGTCCCACGAAATCCATCAAAACGGGAAGATCTGCATTTCGAGGTTGATTTCTTGTTGAAAAAATAGCTCAACGACTGAGACTGCTCAAGTCGCATTACATTGATTGCCAGTGGAGACCATTGGGTGTTTGGATCGGAAATTTTTTGACATTTGCGCGCGGAGACCATCGTTAGATCACCGTGGCCTCAGTCGCGTGTGTTTTCAAAAAGATTTCCGAGGCAATTGCCCGATGGTACGACGCAGGTAAGCGGGTGGCGCGATACCGCTGCGAACAAACTTAGTTGGCAAAAAGAAGATACTTGGCGAACGCCGCGAAAATTGGGGTCAGAGCACAATTTCTTCTACGCTTGAATTCGCGCCGGATAGATCGTTATCCTGAATTGTGATCCGACCCCAGTTTTCGCTCCATCTCAGGCGCTACGCATTTCATAGCACTCTGCGCAATAAATTAGCCGGCTAACTGCTTATTTCGCACTGAAAATCTATACAACTAAGCTCTCAGTTCCACGATCCCCAAACCGTCTTTTTCTAGCGCTTGAGTCATGTGCTCGCGGTAATCGAGAAGGAGTTTCAAGGTCACGGCTTTGCTGGGGTTGTCGGTTTTCAGCCAGATCACAGACGGAGGGTGGCCGTGAACCAAGGCGATTTCTTGGAAGTCTGCGTCTCGGGTGACGATCACAAAATTTTCTTGTTTGGCGTATTGCCAGAGCGTCATATCACTGGCTTGCTCCATTTCGAGCAGAGAGACTTGACTCGTACCGGGGTAATCATGAACCAGAAACGGCACGAGCCTGCGCGACAGGTTTTCATCGAGCAAGAGCTTCATTGCGCTTGCAAGGTGAGTGTGGTGTGTTCCCGGCTGGCGGCGTAGGCCAGCACTGCTTGAATATCCGTCGCTTGCAACTCAGGGAAATCATCCAGAATTTCCTGTTGCGACATGCCTGCTGCGAGCATGGAGAGCACGTCATACACGGAAATGCGCAAACCGCGAATGCAAGGCCTGCCGCCGCGTTTGCTTGGGTCTAGGGTGATGATGCTCATGGCTGAATCCTAACATTTGCAACGGTGAAGCGCAAACGCATACCAATAATCCCAGAAGCGGAAACCATTGGGCGGTTGAATCAGAAATTTTTTGGCAACTGCGCGCGGGGAGAAGGTTTGATAGCGATCATCTCAATCGCGTGTGTTTTCAAAAAGATTTCTGAGGCAACCGCCCAATGGTACGACGCAGATGAGCTGGTGGCGCAGAACTGCTGCGAGCAAACTTAGTTGGCGAGAAGCAGATGGTTGGCGAGCGCCGCGAAAACTGGGGTCAGAGCACAATTTCGTCTAGGCTTGAATTCGCTTCGGGGAGTTGAATGTCCTGAATTGTGATCTGACCCCAGTTTTCGCTCCATCTGAGGCGCTACCTATTTCATAGCACTCTGCGCAATATATACGCCGGCTACGTGCTCAAAAGGCTTTAAAAAAACGAATTAATTGGGTTCTAGCCCCAATCAATTCACTAAGCTAACTCTTCCTTGCGAATCCGCACAATCGGCGCGAGCACAGTAGATAACTCTACGAACTTGACCAGCGCTTACTACTTCAACAACAACGATCACGGCGCTTGCAATGTTGGCCTCGGGCTTTGCTTGACGCGCTCTAGGATATTTCTGACCGAATAGCCAGCCTCCTTGTTGAGCTGCGCCTTCAAGTCATAAACCTCTTGCAAGATCGGATCAATGCGGCGCTGGGGTATGCCAGTTCTTGCGGGTTGCGAAGGAATGGACGGCGTATTCGTGGTGTTCATGCTTCTGCCTCAAAAATTTCTTCAGGAGTGGCGAGTAAGGGAGCTTGGTAGCCCATTTGGGTGATCGCTTGTTCAAGCTGGCGTTTCGCTTGGGGGCTGACAATATGAGCAAAGTTCCAACTCACAATGTATTTGACTTGTGCCAAAGTTGCAATCGCAATGTGCGCAGCGTCCTCAGGCTCAGTGTTGGGGATAGCTTTAACAGCCATGAGTTTGTCAGCCAATTGCGCAACTCGCTCGTCTGCCAACAGCATCTCACACTGCCCAAAATATGCCAAGCGCTGCTGAGCGGCGAAGGCATCGCCACGGCTGATCTCGTCTCTCACTAGCTCAGGCTGCACAGCGAGTAAACGCTTGGTGCCCAAGTCCAAAACTCATGCGTCAATTCTTGCCTCGCTAAGCTCACCACATCGCGCGAAGGCCGTGCAGCTAAATAGCTGATCACGGTGGTTTCGATATAGACGCTAGGCTTCATAAACCCATTTTATCGACTGGCTTTGGATGCCGTACTTCCTTCATCTGCTGCAAGGAAATCGTGGGGCCTGTGTAGTTTGCTATCCCCATGAGTTGCGTCAAAGTTCGCGTCTTGGCGCGAACGACTGCCTCGGGCTGCGGGGCGAGTAGTTTTTTCAGTTTCAGCACAGCCTTCAAGCCAATTCCTCCTTCCGAATTCGCACAATCGGTGCGAGCACCGTGGGCAAAGCTTGGAGTTTGGCAAGCGCCGCGTTCATCGTGCCCTCGGTGGTGTCGTGCGTCAAGATGATGAGGTCGGTTTGATTGCCGCCATCGCCGCTCACCTCATCTGCTTCGCGTTGCAGCACTGCATCGATGCTGATGCCAGCGCCGGCCACGATGCCGGTGACTTGGGCGAGCACGCCTGCAACGTCTGCCACTCGCAGGCGCAGGTAGTAGGCGGTGATGGTGTCGCTCATGGGGAGCACGGCAAGCGCGCTCATGCTGCCGGGCTGGAAGGCGAGCGCGGGTACGCGCTGGATGGCGGTGGCGCTGTGCATCCGGGTGATGTCGACCAAATCGGCGATCACAGCGCTTGCTGTGGGCTCGGCGCCTGCGCCTTTGCCGTAATACAGCGTGGTGCCCACGGCATCGCCTTGCACCATGACGGCGTTCATCGCGCCTTCGACGTTGGCGATCAAGCGCTTGGATGGTACGAGTGTGGGATGCACGCGAAGCTCGATGCCTTGCGTGATGCCATCAGCGCCATCTCTTCGCTTGCTAATGCCTAGGAGCTTGATGCGATAACCGAGTTGCTCGGCGTATTTAATGTCGGTGGCCGTGAGCTTGGTGATGCCTTCTACATGCGCTTTGTCAAACTGCACGGGAATGCCAAAGCCAATCGCCGCCATGATGGTGGCTTTGTGGGCTGCGTCTACGCCTTCGATGTCAAAGGTCGGGTCAGCTTCCGCGTAGCCCAAGCGCTGCGCTTCTTTGAGAACCACATCGAAATCCAAGCCCTTGCTGCGCATCTCCGACAAGATGAAATTCGTCGTGCCATTGATGATGCCGGCGATCCACTGAATGCGGTTAGCCGTGAGGCCTTCGCGCAGCGCCTTGATGATCGGAATGCCGCCAGCCACTGCCGCTTCAAACATCACCATGACGCCCTTGGCCTGCGCCGCTGCAAAAATCTCTTCTCCATGCACGGCGAGCAAAGCTTTATTGGCCGTGACCACATGCTTGCCTGCAGCAATCGCCTCCATCACCAGAGCCTTGGCAATGCCATAGCCGCCGATCAGCTCGATCACGATATCAATCTCAGGGTTGACAATCACCGCGCGCGCATCGCTCACCACTTGCACCTTGTCGCCAACGACTTGCTTGGCGCGCGCAGTGTCTAAATCCGCCACCATCGTGATCTCAATCCCGCGCCCTGCTCTGCGCTGAATCTCATCAAAATTGCGCTGCAACACGGCGAATACGCCGGTGCCGACTGTGCCGATACCGAGAAGACCTACTTGGATGTTTTTCATGTGTTTTTAAAGGAAAAAGTGCCGGTAGCCGGCATATATTATGCGCGGGCAGCTACTAATTTGATAGCAGTCGCTTTGGAAGACTCAGCCAATCCATCCGTGCCATGCTTCTTGCGGTAGCTTTCAAAGAACTTCGCCAAGCGCGAAACAGCTTCGCGTAAATCATCTTCATGCGGCAGGAAGACGATGCGGAAATGATCGGATGCGCCCCAGTTAAAGCCGGTGCCTTGCACAAGCATTACGCGGGTTTCTTTAAGTACTTCAAGAAAGAATTGGCGATCGTCTTCAATCGGGTAAATCTTCGGATCGAGCTTGGGAAACATATACAGCGCCGCTTCGGGTTTGACGCAGCTCACGCCTGGAATCGCGGTGATCAGCTCGTAGGCCAGATCGCGCTGGCGGCGCAATCTGCCGCCTTCTTTCGTGAGATCGTGAATGCTTTGGTAGCCGCCGAGCGCGGTCTGAATCGCGTATTGACCGGGCACGTTGGAGCCGAGCTTCAAATTGGCCAGCATGTTCAGGCCTTCTATGAAATCTTGGGCCACGGTTTTGTTGCCCGACAAAATCATCCAGCCTGCACGGTAGCCGCACGAACGATAGGCTTTGGAAAGAGAATTAAAGGTGAGCGTGAGCACGTCCGTGGAGAGGCTGGCCAAGGCCGTGTGCTTTGCCCCTTCATACAACACCTTGTCATACACCTCATCGGCCAGTAACACCAAATCATGCTCACGGGCGATCTCGATGATGCCTTTTAAAAGCGCGTCGCTATACAAGGCGCCGGTGGGATTATTCGGGTTGATCACCACAATGCCCTTCGTGCGCGGCGTGATCTTGGCGCGGATGTCGGCCAAATTAGGCATCCAGCCGTTGTCTTCATCGCACTGGTAATGCACCGGATTGCCGCCGGAGAGCGATGTGGCTGCTGTCCAGAGGGGGTAATCGGGCGAGGGCACGAGCAGCTCGTCGCCGTTGTCGAGCAACGTATTGGCGGCCATCACGATCAGCTCGCTTGCGCCGTTGCCCAAGTAAATATCATCCAGCGTCACGCCGGCAATGCCTTGCTGCTGCGAATAGTGCATCACGGCTTTGCGGGCAGCGAAGATGCCTTTACTATCAGAGTAGCCCGCCGAATTGGGCAGATTGCGGATCATGTCTTGCTGGATTTCCTCGGGCGCATCGAAGCCGAAGGGTGCGAGGTTGCCGATGTTGAGCTTGATGATCTTCTGGCCTTCGTCTTCCATGCGCTTGGCAGCGTCCACAATGGGCCCGCGCACGTCGTAAAGCACATTGGCTAATTTGGCAGATTTATGAATAGTTTTCATGCAAGTCCCTACAGGGGCGGTTCTTAAAGGCGGAAAACTATAATTTGACCACAATCCCACCCTCATTTGCTGCATTGCAGCACCTAGATTCATGAAACTTCAACCCGACAAAGCAGACACCCAAGTCATCACTGGTTATGGCCCAGGCTGGGTGAGCGTAGGATTTTTTGTGGATGGGCAGCCCCAGCAAGAAAAAGCCACGCATTCCATCGTGATCGGCTCACGCGGCGAACGGCTCAATTGGCCAGGCGTTTCGCATGCCTCGCTCACGGCTGAGCATTTTGATCAATTGGCTGGCCTGAATCCCGAAATGGTGATTTTCGGTAGTGGAGCAAAGCTCAAATTCCCTGCGCCTACTCTGCAACGCGCGCTGATGGAAGCGCGTATTGGCCTAGAGACGATGGACACGCCAGCCGCTTGCCGCACGTTCAACATCTTGGCCGGGGAAGCTCGGCATGTGTTGGCGGTGTTGTTGGTTGACTGATACCATAGTGACATGAACACCTCTGAAATCATCAAGCTCCCAGTGAGCGAGCGTCTGCGCGTGATGGAAGCGATTTGGTTTTCGTTGAGAAATGATGCCGATCAAGATGCTCTGATGCCTGCTTGGCACACCCAAGAAATTGACCTGCGGCTGGCTCGCATCGAAGCTGGCAAAGAGCCCATGATGCCGTTGAGCCAAGCAAAGGTTCTGCTCGCGCAAGAGATTGCCTCTCGAAAAGCTGCTACGCGCCAATGAACGGCTGTAGATTCGTAGAGATCAGCCCTAGCGCCCAATTAGATTTGTTGGCAGGTTTTGATTTTTATGAGGCTCATCAAGCCGGCTTAGGCGAATATTTCACAGACAGCATCTTGTCTGATTTGGAGGGTTTGCTGATCCATGCCGGCGTGCATGTTCGTGAGCGAAGGCATGTCTATCGTGCTTTAGCAAGCAAATTTCCCTACGGCATTTACTACCAGCTTCAAGGCGACGCCGCGCAGGTGGCTGCTATTTTGGATACACGGCTTGATCCTCGGCGTATCCGCTCAAAGCTTTCAAGCCGCAGTTAATTTGGAGATTCAGTGAAGCTGTGCGCCACTGATCAGCACCCCATCCTCATCCGCATACACCCAATCGCCGGGTTGCACAAGATAGCCCGAGATCATCACAGGCACGCCTGCATCGCCTAAGCCGCGCTTATCGGTGCGCAGCGGGCATAGGGCCAGCGCTTTGATGCCTAGCGATGCCTCGCGCAGCTCTGCCACATCGCGCACTGCGCCGTACACCAAGATGCCAGCCCAGCCGTTTTTTGCCGCCGCCACGGCCAAATTGCCGCCCACCAGCGCCCGGCGCAGCAGGCCGCCACCATCGACCACGAGCACTCTGCCCTCACCGGGCTGAGCCACGGCTTCGCGCACGCGGGAGTTGTCTTCTGGGCAGCGTAGCGTGTGCGCCTGGCCAGAGAAGCTGGTCACGCCGCCATAGCTTTTATACACATCGGGCAGCAAGCGCAGTTGCTTAGCATTGCGGCCAGCGAACTCTGATTCATGGGTGTCGCACAGGTCACATACGGAAATTTTCGCCATAATAAACACTCACTTTTTAATAGCTGCTCGCGCAGTCTTTATGCCGGCTACAGGCCGTTTTTTGCTTAAATTCTTAGCGGGATTGCCGTGCGCGCTACGTACTAAGCGCACCGGCTGCAGGGCATGATTTTCTCTTGGCGCATTCAAGATGATGCTTGTGGAAGTCTCAGTGAGTAAGCAAAATTTCGTGACGACTTCATCCAAATGCGAGACATCTTGCACCGCGATTTCTAGCGTCCAGCTGTCTTCCCCCGTCACGTTAAATGCATTAATCACTTCGGGCGATTGCTCGACGCGCTTGAGCACCGTAGCGTAATCCGCCCTCCCCACGCGCACCAGGGCGCGAATGCCGTAGCCCAAGCGCGCGGGGTTTACAGCAGCGTGATAGCCAGTGATCACGCCTGAGATTTCCAGCTTTCTCACGCGCTCGGCTACCGCCGGCTGACTCAGATGCACGCGCCGCCCCAGTTCGCTCATGGAGATGCGCGCATCAAGCTGCAGCTCGGCGAGAATACGCGTGTCATAGCTATCGATTTCTGAATTCTCTGTGCTCAGCATAGATTGCCTTTGATTTGTAGGTCAAAGCAGCATCGTATCTTCAAAATTGCATGGATTGCCATCGCTCGCTTGAAGACAATAGGAGGATGACAACAACAACTCTCCTCGCCCGCCCCTCACGCACCCTCGTTGCCGCTGCTCTGACTGCGGTCTACCTTGTGTGGGGCTCCACTTACCTTGCGATTCGCTTTGCATTGGTGAGCTTCCCGCCGTTTTTCCAAATGGGCTCTCGCTTCATGTTGGCGGGTGCTTTGCTGATGATTTTCCTAAAGGTGAGAGGGCAAAAATTGCCGAACTTCCAAAAAGAGAGCAACCTACCGTGGTATTGGCGCAACGCACTCATCATCGGCACGCTGATGCTCGCAGGCGGCATGGGATTGGTGGGCGTAGCGTCGCAAACGATTGGCTCCGGCCTCATTGCCACGTTCATCGCCATCGTGCCCATGATGGTGGCACTGATCGGTTTGGCCTTCGGCAAACGCCCCGCAAGCCTAGAGGTTCTAGGCATGCTGATCGGCTTTGGCGGCGTGATTCTTCTACTTCAAGGCAAGAGTTTCAATACCTCCACCGTCGGTTTGCTCGCTATGTTTGCTGCGACACTGTCGTGGTCTATCGGCTCAGTATTACAAACCACCAAGCTGCCGCTCGCGCCTGGGCCGATGGGCTTCGCTAGTGAAATGTTGTGTGGCGGCGCGGTGTTACTCGCGATTTCTCTCGCAGTGGGTGAAAAAATATCAATGCCGCTCAACGTGCAGGCTGTGCTTGCTTGGGGCTATCTCGTGGTGTTTGGTTCTCTCTTGGCGTTCAGCGCATATCTATTTTTGCTCTCCAACGTATCGCCCGCATTAGCGACAAGCTATGCCTTCGTTAACCCCATGATCGCGCTGTTTTTAGGCGTCTGTCTGGGCGGCGAAGTGGTGCAGGAAAACGAGTGGTTGGCCTGCAGCGTGATCCTTTTTGGGGTGTTGATGTTCTTCGGCTCACAGCTAAAGTCAGTGAAAAAGTGAGTCAGCAGGTGCTCTAAAAATGTGAGTGCTACATTTTTTTTCGATTCTCAGAGGGGGATTCGCGTTTTTCCTCACGTAAAAATGCATTTTTCACTGGAGAAATTGCTATTTTTACAGTAGCATCCGTTTTGTCTGAGTATGAAAGCCGTAAGGTGGCCAGCTTTAGACAGGCTAATTAACTCTATAAGGATCATCAATCATGGCAACTGCAAAGAAAGCTCCAGCGAAAAAAGTCGCTGCTAAGAAAGCCGCACCGGCGAAGAAGGCCGCACCGGCCAAGAAAGCTGCACCAGCTAAAAAAGCTGCTCCAGCGAAGAAGGCTCCTGCCAAAAAAGCAGCGCCTGCGAAGAAGGCTACTCCAGCCAAGAAAGCTGCTCCCGCTAAAAAAGTAGCTGCTAAGAAGGCTGCACCTGCAAAGAAGCGCACGCCTAACGCCGCTTTCATGAAAGCCTTGACGCCTAGCGCCGCTCTGGCCGCTGTGGTGGGCTCAAACCCCATCCCACGCACCGAGATCGTCTCTAAGCTGTGGGTTTACATCAAGAAAAACAATCTGCAAGACAAGCTGAACAAGCGCATGGTCAATGCAGATGCCAAGCTCAAAGAAGTCTTCGGCAAAGCCCAAGTCTCGATGTTCGAGATGGCCGGCTTGATCGGCAAGCATGTCAAGTAATTGACTCTTGCTGTTCCGCTAAGAACCGCCTAAGGGCGGTTTTTTTATTCTCTTCACTCTTTTGATACCGATGCGTACGCAGATCATTGCTGAACCCGCCATCGCCCCGGCGCACCCACCTCTGTTCGTGTCCCCGCCTAGCTGCGCGGCTCCTGCTCTTACCTCACTGCGGTGGATACGCCCTGTCGATGGCTACGAATCGTGTTTGTCGCGCTAAGCTGCGATGTTTCAGGGCGATGGTAATTGGATGGGTTCAGCGTCAATCTCGTGGCGAGAAAATCTACAAAGGCCCGTGATTTCGCGCTCTGCAATCTTGATGTGGTCAGCGCATGGATCGGCATGGATGGGATGCGCCAATCAGGCAGCACCCGCAACAAGCGACGTTGCGCGACAGACTCTGCAACGAGTGAAAAAGCCAAGGGCGCGATGCCCATTGCGCGCTCAGCCAGTTGGCGCATTAAGCCTTGGTTGTTGAGCTTGAATCTTCCACCGACCGATACCTTCATTGACTCGCCATGGCTTGATAGCAGAGACCACGTGGTCTTAGCAGCATCGCTGCGCATCATCACGCAATCATGGCCCTCTAAATCTTCAGGACGCAGAGGCAGGCCTCGCAATTCAAGATAGAGGGGTGAAGCAAACAAAGCCATCTCAATCGCACCCAATTTTTTAGCAATGAGTTTTTCGTCGTGAACACTGCCTAAACGAATAGCCACATCCATTTGATCCGCAACCAAATCAACATGTCGCGAAGACAAATCGATATCCAAAATGATGCCTGGATATTGACGCGAAAAATCTGGCAGCAAAGGACCGATGAGAGTGACTCCTAAATCCACGGGCATAGATACGCGCAGATGGCCAACGGGTCGGGTGGCATGGTCATGCAAAGCTTGTTGCGCTAATCGCGCCTCGTCGACCAAATGGCCGCAGCGCTCAAGGTAGCGCTGACCAGCCTCTGTCAGTTCGACACGGCGTGTTGTGCGGTTAAACAAGCGAACGCCAAAATCGCGTTCCATTGCTGCAATGCGGCGCGAAAGCGTGGCACCAGGCACGCCGAGCGCATCGCTTGCGCGGCTGAAATTTCCTTTGCGAGCCACCTCCACAAAGAGCATCATGTTTTGCAAGAGAGCAGCTTGATCCATCGCATGATATTAATCCATAAATGGAAAAATTATTCCAAATTTCGATCTTTCATTCATAAATGGATTAGTTGAAAATCTTGAATTCACCATTCAAGAAGGAAACACCATGATCCGTCGCCACACTTTTGCCGTTGCAGCCACCATTTTTACTGGATTTGCTTTGAGCGCAGCGGCGCTCGCGCAGCCCAAGCCTTCCACTGAAGGCATCACGATTGTGATTCCACTCAATGCCATTGGTGCATCACGTGAAGCCTCCGTCAAGTCCATGCAGGCGATAGCGGCGGTGGTTCGCAAGCAGCCCGGCTTGATTGACGAGGTCTTGATGGAGCATAAAAATCCGGCCAATAAGCCCAGCCATGTGCATGTGATGCGCTGGCGTGACATGAAAGGCTGGGAGGTCGTGATTTTGAATCCAGAGTTTCAAAAAGCCTTGCAAGCTCATGCAGCTACCGTCCAAGTGCAAGACGCGGCGGGTGTTTATATGCCTGTGAAGTAACTGCAAACTGTGTTCAATTGAACTATCGCTCGATGCATAAACGCTATTTATAAAGAGGAGAAATCATGGTGCTTTCTATCGACAAAGTCGGTATACCGACCGCAGTCAAGATTTTTACGGTAGTGCTGATCTTGGCTGGACTTTTTTTCGCCTACGTCTTCAGCTTTAACCCCGGCCTGGCATTCCCCGGCGCAAAGATCAGCGATTATTCATCGCAATTTGGCTTCATGAGTACAGGCGTTCGTGTGCTAGGAAGCGTGGTGGGCTTGGTCATTGCATTGGCACTGAATAGCCCTCGTTTGCTGCTTTTGATGCTGATCACACGTCTGGTGATTGAGACTGGCGACATCATTGTGGGCTTCGCGACCGGTGGCACGATCACTAACGCCATCATGATTGGCGTCATCGCATTGCTGGAGTTGCTTGCAATTTTGAAACTGATCAAAGTCATCCGCCACGAGTCGACTTGAAGCCGCATGAAAGCAAAGCCTCCATGTTCGAGATGGCAGATCTGATCGGCAAGCACGTCAAGTCATTGGCCGATTGCCTTTCGTTACAAACCGCCTTTGGGCGGTTTTTGTTGCCTGCTGTTTTATTGCTTTGAACACACGCGTTGTTGCTGTACCCACCATCGCCACGGCGCACCCACCTTCGTTCGTGTCCCCCGGCGGCGATGAGATTTTTTTCTCTTCGGCAGGTAAGTTTCGCCTCCTCCTCCTTTACCTCACTGCGGTGGATGCACCATGTCGATGGCTGCGAAGAATTTCAGTCACGTTCGAAAAAGAAACGATGTTGTAAGTTGCGATGACTTTTTCTATGAGCGCCTAGATGCCGCCAAGATCGCGTGACATGTGGGTTTTGCGTGGGTAAAGGAGGAGAGGGTGAAACCAAATTACCGGAGCAAAATAAAATCACAACGCCGTCGGGGGACACGGAGCAAAACGCGCAGGCCACGCGATCCCCGCCACCACCAGAAACGAACTACCTCTGGGAAAACTGTTGAGCCGCTAACGCCTTGTACTCTTCGTGCTTTGATGGATCTTTTGCCAATTCAGTTAAACGATCCTGAATAGCCTTTCTGCGCAGCTCTTTCATGATGCTGACCAACTCTTTCGGATCGTTTTCGATATCTTCTGGCACAGCTTGCACCAATTTACGCAATAACGCCTCTTGCGGGCTGCCTTGCAAACCAATAGCCAGCGCTGCCCAAGACTGCGGGCCATGCTCTTGGCACTGCGCATCAAGCCAAGCAAACGCTGCACCATGCGGCGCGGGGAGCTCGCACAGCATGTGGTGATCATTGCTGGAGAGCTGATCCCATGCGCGGGCATCCAGCAAAATGAGTTGGAGTAAACGGTCTGCTCGGCTGGGTGGGGCGTGACGGCCAATCACACTGCCAGCAATACGGCTGCTGGCTTGATCGATATAGTTTTTTCTGCTGAAATTTTTTGCTGAAAAGCTCCCTTCGCCGGCGTATTCATTGCGTGAACCGCTACTTTTTTGATAGCGCTCACTCGTATTCGATTTTGCATAGGTCGGCGCAGGTGCAGGCTTCCACAGGTCTGCCAACTCGCGCTCATCAATACCGACCAGCGCCGCTAGCTCGCGCAGCAATTGCTTTTTCAATGCGCCATCAGGCAGCGCCGTCCACATCGGTTTGGCATTCGCCGCCAAATGCGCCCTGCCCTCAGCGGTGTCTACTTCCAGCCCCTCGCGCGACGCATCAATCAAGGCCACAGACAGCGGCTTGGCGCTGCCTACGAATCGCAGGAAGGCCTCGGTGCCATGCTCGCGAATATAGCTGTCAGGATCGTGCTCTTTAGGCAGCGTGAGGAATTTCACTGTGCGTGTGTCGGTGGCAAAAGGAATGGCCACATTCAATGCTTTGATGGATGCCCTTTGGCCAGCGCCATCGCCATCAAAACTAAACACCACGCTATCTGTAAACCTGAAAAGCTTTTGCACATGATCGGTCGTGCACGCTGTGCCTAGCGTAGCCACTGCATTGGGAAAGCCCAGCTGCGCCAGCGCCACCACATCCATATAACCTTCGGTAACCAGCACGTAGCCGGCTTTTTGCAAACTCTCACGCGCTTCAAACAAGCCATACAGCTCGCGGCCTTTGCTGAATACCGGCGTTTCTGGTGAATTCAAATATTTTGGCTCACCTTTGTCTAATACGCGGCCACCAAAGCCAATCGTCTCTCCCTTCACATTGCGAATGGGAAACATCACGCGGTCTCGGAAGCGGTCGTATTTTTTTTTCTCAGATTGCGGATCAGCATCGTTTTCTAAGCGCTCAATCACCATTCCGCTTTCCACCAGCAGCGGATCGTCGTAATCGGGAAACACACCGGCAAGAAACCGATACCCCTCGGGCGCATAGCCCAAGCCGTATTTCAAAGCGATCTCGCCCGAGAGACCGCGCCCTTTGAAATAATTTACGCCGCGCTCAGAAGCCTTGAGCTGCTTGCGATAGCCGTCCGAAGCCTTTTCAAGCAGCTCAGTGATCGTGGCTTGGCGCGTGCGCATATGTGCATCGCGCGCTCTATCCTGCGGGCTACGCTCATCTTCTGGCACAGGCATACCCATACTTTGCGCCAAATCTTTCACCGCCTCCATGAAGCTCATGCCCTGGAACTCCATCATGAAGCTCAGTACATTGCCATTTTTGCCGCAGCCAAAGCAGTGATAAAACTGCTTGGTGGGGCTCACAGAAAATGAAGGAGATTTCTCGCCATGGAAGGGGCACAGCCCCATAAAATTCGCGCCACCTTTTTTGAGTTGCACATGCCTGCCTACCACGTCAACCACATCTGCGCGGGCGACGAGTTCTTGGATAAAGCTAGTGGGGATGGCCATGGTGCAATGTTATGAATACTATGAATTCAATAGCACTCTGCGCATGTTAGATGCCGGCAATGGGTCTTTTTCTTCTTAAAAACACAAAGAAAAATCATTTGCGGCGTTTAACCGGTGCTGATTTTTTGCTACCGCGCTGATTCTTGGCCACTGCTTTGCTTCCCTTGCCTTTCACCGTCGCTTTTGACTTGGCCTTCGCCGGCAAATACATCACTACGCCTTGATTGGCCTTGAAAGCTGCGCCCGCACTCACCTTATTCCACTGCGCCACTTGAGCGCCGCTGACGCGATAGCGGCTAGCGATACTGGCCACGGTATCGCCTTTGCGAGCCTTCACAGAAGTTTTGCGCAGCACAATCTCAGGCGCCAGAGATATCTGCGCGTTGTCTGCCACCTGAGCAGACACATCTTGGCTTCGCTCGGAGGAGCCGCGTGGCACCAGAAGCGTGGAGCCCGCTTTGATCAGCATGCGCGGAGGAATGTTATTCACGCTGCGAAACTGCTCCTCATTCATGCCAAACCGCTTAGCAGCTTCGCCAGCTTTCATGGTGGCAGGCACTTTCCATGCTGTCCAGCTCGCGCTTTGACCACGATGGCTTTGCAGATTGCGCATAAACACATCAGCGTTGTCCCACGGCAGCAAGATTTGCGGCGTGCCCGAGGCGAGCATCACGGGTTTGTTGGCCGATGGATTGAGTGCACGGAAATCTTCCACTTTCATCTCAGCCAAGCGCGCAGCGACCTGTACATCCATATCGCGGGAGAGATTCACACTTTGGAAATACGGGTGATTCGCAATATTGGGAAGTTGCGCGTTAAAGCGGGCGGGATCGGCCACAATATTTTTCATAGCTTGCAGCTTAGGTACGTAATAGCGCGTCTCATTGGGCATATTCAGATCGGAATAGCTAGTACCCAAGCCACTGGCTTGATTCTTCTTGATCGCACGGCCCACAGAGCCTTCGCCCCAGTTGTAGGCCGCGAGAGCCAAATGCCAATCGCCAAACATCCCATGCAGCTTTTGCAAGTAGTCGAGTGCGGCTCGGGTGGATTGCAATACATCGCGGCGGTCATCCCTGAAGGCGTTTTGCTTGAGATCAAAAAACTTTCCTGTGCTTGGAATGAATTGCCACATGCCTGCGGCTTTGGCGCTGGATACCGCTTGTGGATTAAAAGCCGACTCAATGAATGGCAGCAAGGCCAGCTCGGTGGGCATTTTGCGGCGCTCTAATTCCTCGACGATGTGGTACATGTATTTGGTGGAGCGCTTCGTCATGCGGGCGATGTATTGCGGCTTGCTGCCGTAAAACTGCTCTTGCGAGACCACGTACTGATCGCTCAAATCGTTCATGCGAAATCCGGAGCGGATGCGCGCCCACAAGTCTGCATGCGCTTGTGGCTGCGCGAACACGGCTGTAGCGGTGATTGGTGTGGAATTGTCAATCAGCACTGCCGGCTCTTGCAGCTGTGCACTCGGCGCCGCAATGGCGCTTGGCGCAACTTGCCCTCGATCCGCCTCTTTAGGCACACTGCTCACGTCCACCGGCTTGGCGTCATAGACCGGAGCGGGCGCGCCAGCGGGCGTTTGCGCCCACACTGGGGCAAATGAGAGTGCGTAGGCAATAAATGCGGTTTGACAGGCAAGGCGTGGCAAAGATAATTTCATTTGAACTGGTTTTTCCATTCGCGCAAAGCCGCAAAGCAAGTTGCTTCATCGACAGGCGCTAAGCTAATTTGGGGATTAAATTGAGACACCGCGTGCTTGACAGAAGGCATGCGGCTGCGTAAAAAAGGGTTGATCTGAAGCTCCAGCGCGATGGAGCTAGGGAGCGTAAATTGGTGATTCGCACGTAAACTGATGCATTGCTGTTCGTATTGCGCCAAAGCTGCATTATCAGGCTCAACGACGCGGGCAAAGCGTAGATTGGAAAGCGTGTATTCATGCGTGCAGCAAACCGGCGTGTTGCCCGGCAGTGCTGCAAGACTATCCAGCGAGGCCAGCATCTGCGCTGGTGTGCCTTCAAAGAGCCGCCCGCAGCCACCAGAAAATAGTGTGTCGCCGCAAAAGAGCAACGGCTTGCCATCAAACTCTTCGCAGTAATAAGCAATATGCCCTGCCGTGTGGCCGGGTACATCCATCACCTTGAAAGTGTGACCAAGCGCTTGGACCTGCTCACCGCCCGAGACGCGCTGAAGCGGCTCGGGCATCCTCTCAAGGGCCGCGCCGATCACATGGCAGCCCGTCGCGGCTCGCAACTCGTCCACACCGCCCGTATGGTCGGCGTGATGATGCGTCAGTAGAATGCGCTCAAGTTGGAGAGAATGTTCTTGCAGAGCAGCCAATACCACCTGCGCATCACCCGGATCCACCACCACGGCTTGCGCCCCATCATGGATCATCCAGATGTAGTTGTCGGTGAATGCAGGCAAGGCTATTAAATTCATGAGTACACCTATTATAAATTTGCAAAGCTGGCTAGAAACTGCCCCGGGCCAAGCCCTCATGCGCTGGGAGCAGGCTCAGCTTGATGCTGCCGTGGCCGATGTTTTTGGCTATCATGCACTGCAATTGGGCATGCCACAAATGAAAGCTCTGCAGGCCAATCGTATGCCGCATCAATGGCAGGCAGATCGCGATTTTGCGTCTGCCGTGCAATTTCATTGCGACTTTGAAGCCCTGCCCTTCCGTGAGGCGTCTCTTGATCTTGTGGTGATGCCGCACGCTTTAGAGCATAGCCTTGATCCCCATGCTAGCCTGCGCGAGGCCGCACGCGTGCTCGTGCCCGATGGCCGCGTCGTGATTTGCGGCTTTAATCCCACCAGCCTCTGGGGCTGGAAGCAGGAGCGCGAGCGCTTTTATGAGCGCTTCGGTATGGGGCAGCTTTATTTGCCCGATTCGGGCGAATTCTTGGGCTACTGGCGACTGCGCGATTGGCTCAAGCTGCTGGGCTTTGAAGTGGAATCCAGCAATTTCGGCCTCTGGCAGCCCGCCGTGCGCACGCAGTCTTGGCTCTCGCGTACCGAATGGATGAACGCCTTAGGCTCGCGCTACTGGCCGATTCTGGGTGCAGCGTATTGCGTGGTGGCGATCAAGCGCGTACAAGGCATGCGGCTGATCAGCCCCAGTTGGAAGAAGGTCCCTCAGCGAGCGGGAGCACCGGTGTCTGTAGCGCCGCGATCGGCCAGCCCCAGCGTGCAGTCATCTCACATCAGCAAGCCTTAATCTTCAAGAGCGCAGTTCACGGGCTGGGCATTTAAAAGCTTCAAGCACACCTGCGGAGCAATATTGATCAGATAACCCCGCCGCCCACCATTAACAAAAATGCGTGGCAATTCAAGCATCGTCTGCTCGATATAGACCGGCATCTCGCGCTTCAATCCAAAGGGTGATGTGCCACCCACCAAGTAGCCCGAATGCCGGTTGGCCACCTCTGGCTTGCACGGCTCCACCGATTTACAGCCAATTTGGCGCGCCAGATTCTTCGTGCTTACTTTGCGATTGCCATGCATCAACACAACCAATGGCTTGGCCGCATCATCCTGCATGATGAGCGTTTTGATCACAATCCAAGGATCTTGCCCCAGAACTTCCGCGCTGTGATTCGCCCCGCCGTGTTGTAAATATTCGTAGGGATGCTCGGTGAAATCAATGCCGTTGGCCTTGAGCAGCGCAGTGGCGGGCGTCTCAGAAATATGCTGCTTTTTCGACATGCTTTAAAAAAACATCAAGGCAGCGCTAAACGAATCGGCTCGCCCACGCGCTGCTTGGCCACATCTTCCGCATGAAAAGGCAGGCTGATCCATTGCTTGGCAGCATACATTTTGAGCTGGTCGGTTTGATGCGGTGAATCTTTGTGCGGACTTTGGCCATACGTCAAAATGGCTTGCGCTACCGGGCCGCGGTGGTCAAACGTCACGGTTTGCAAATAGCTACTACCGTAATCAATCCGAAGGCCGCGCGATGTGATGCCCGGTGCAGTACGATCTCCTACGTTGTTGAGCACGCCTTCGATTTCATCGCCGCCATGAAAGAAAATCGGCTCATCGGTCAACACAAAGCGCTGCACTTGCGACAAGCTCGCATCATGCGCAAAGCCTGCTGCGCGAATTTTCTTCACAGCGCCCCCCAATGCATCCCACACTTTGGTGGCAACTTCTGCATTCGCCATATTGAGGCCAGCAGGTGTGGCCACAGGCGATGCTTTGTTAAACGGGATGCGATAAACGCCGGGGATTGTAGACGCCGCGCGCCAGAATTCGCGGAACAAAGGCGCACCTTTCGCGCCGAGCTCACTGGTGCGATTCCAAGCAGCGAAGGTTGCACAGGCATCCTTGGCTTCTTGGCTGGGCGCTTGGCTGCAAGCTGCCAGCAAATCAGGCAGCACCACGCGCGCCAGCAGGTTGCGGTTTTCAAACAACTGGCCTTGAATGGCTGGCATCGTGACTTTGCCGCGAGAGATCAGATCTTGTACTTCAATCAGGCCAGAGCGCGTACGCGGGCGGCGAAGGATATCGTCGCCCACCAAGGGGGAAATGCCGCCCCAGGTTTGCTCTGGGTGGGTGTAGAAAAAACTGTCGTTGCTGTTGTGCAGCCAATCATTGCGCACGGCCACGGGCAGGCGCTCAGGCGGTGTGAGCCCCGGCACAGGGGACGAACTATCGCGCCGCCAATCGCACTCACTGCGCGAGCCATCGAGCACCACTAATCCTGCAATACCCATCAGCGCAGCAGCTGGCCGGCTGGGCGCGCAACGCGCCAGATCCGCGGCGTCCACATCAGGCACCACGCTCATATCTGCAAACATCGCGCTGCCATCGCGATCCGCTGCAATCGTGTTGACCCAAGCCATGCCCAGATTACGCATACTTGAGATCAGGTCTGCCACGTTTTTCGCTTGTGAGAATGCCAGCCAAGTTGATATCGCTCGCGTGTTGCCGGTGTTGGCGTCTTGCAGGGCGTAGGCGTTGCGCGCCGTCCAGTTCAGCCCCGCTCGAGGATTGACCACGATGGGGCCAAAGCGGCTGCTCCACACGGTCTGCTCTTTCGTGGTGGGCTGGCCATCAGCGCCTCGCGTAGCGATGCTGATCTTTTTCGCCGTCATCTTTTCGGTTTTGCCATCGATCAAGTAGCTGGTTGTGTCATTCGGGGCGAGGGCGAGTTCATGCAACGTAAAGCGCTTGCCGCTGGATACGGTGTGCGTCCAAGCCACGTCTTTGTTGAAACCGAGCTGCACCACGGGATACATGCCAATGGCTACGCCCATTGCATCCATCTGCCCAGGAATCGTCACATGCATTTGCCAAAAACGATTGGGGCCAACCCATGGAAAATGGGGATTACCCAGCAGCATGCCGCGCCCGTTGGCCGTGGTGTCTTTACCGAAAGCCCACGCATTGGAGCCATAAGGGGCATCGAGTACGCCAGCTTCTCGCATCGCGGTTGCTGCCTCTAGTGCATCGAAAGTCACATAAGCGGTCGGCGTTGCAGCCGGCGGCCGCGCTGCCACCAAAGCATCGGCCAACGCAGCAACGCCTGCTTGCACCATCGTGATCTCATTGGAGCGATAGTATTCAGCGAGCGTCATTGGCTTGATCCACGCTTGGCCTTTGCATGCCTCGGGCAGCTTAGCTAAGTTGTCAGCCAAATAGCGGTTGTAGCCTGCCACATAGCCGCGTGCCATGGCCTGCACAGCAGGCTCTGCGCTGCGCCATGCTTGCGCCAGTTTCGCATCGTTCATATGCGCGGCGATGAAAAGATCAATCTGCTCATTGGGCAGGCCACGCAAGCCTAGCAAACCGGTGGCTGCCGGCCCGAATGTGGCTGAGCGCTGGCCGCGCGCCGTGACCAAATGCTGCGCTGTTTGGCACACGTTGTCTTGCGCGTGCGCATAAGCCACGCCGTAAGCCAAGCTCTCGTGATCAGGCGCGGTGATGTGGGCTACGCCAAAAGCGGTACGCTCGATTTGCGCAGTACGACTGGCGGAAGAGCTGGTTGGCATTTGGCTGCAAGCGGCCAGACTACCTGCCAGTGCGGCAGCGGTCAATTGCTTCAAAGTCATGGTTGTCTCCATCGTTTTTATAGATTCACAAGTTTGCTCCTTGGCAAACTTCACCCGGGATCACTCGTCTGCTTCAGGCCAATCGCGAATGTAAGCCTTGAGCATCTTGTTTTCAAAATTCTGCGCATCCACCACCGCTTTAGCCACGTCATAAAAGCTGATCACGCCCATGAGCATGCGGTTGTCGATCACGGGCATGTAGCGGGCGTGGCGATCGAGCATCATGCGACGCACTTCATCCAGCTCGGTGGCTGGCGTGCAGATCAGCGGGCCGTCGTCCATCGCGCGATACACGGTGGATGTGCCGACGTTGCCGCCATTTTTGTTGACCGCCACAATCACTTCGCGAAAGGTGAGCATGCCCACGACGAGGCCGTGGCTCATGACGACCAGCGAGCCGATATCTTTCTCAGCCATCAGGTTCATGGCGCTTTGCAGGCTATCTTCCGGCGTGGTGGTGTAAAGCGTGCCGCCCTTCACGCGCAAAATATCACTGACTTTCATGGTTCGCTCTCCTCGAAGTTATCGTAAATATAGCCCACAATGTTACCTAAGCCCAGCGGCTTTCTCGCGCTACCTTTTTCACAGGATAAACCTATGCCCGGTTACTCAGACCCCGGTTTTGACACCCTCGCCCTGCACGCAGGCGCATCGCCCGACCCCACCACAGGCGCGCGCGCCGTGCCAATTCACCTCACCACCAGCTTCGTATTCGAATCCAGCGAGCATGCCGCTTCGCTCTTCAATCTGGAGCGCGCAGGCCATGTCTACAGCCGCATCAGCAATCCCACCAATGCCGTACTGGAGCAACGCGTGAGCGCGCTAGAAGGCGGCATTGGCGCGATTGCCACCGCATCTGGTCAAGCGGCGCTGCATTTGTCGATTGCCACGATCATGGGCGCTGGCTCGCATATCGTCGCTTCCACCGCACTCTATGGCGGCAGCCAAAATCTTCTGCACTATACGATGCGCCGCTTCGGCATTGAAACCACTTTTGTGAAGCCGGGTGATATTGACGGCTGGAAAGCCGCCATCCGCCCCAACACCAAGATGCTGTTTGGTGAGACAGTAGGTAACCCCGGCATGGATGTGCTGGACATTCCCACTGTGGCCGCCATCGCGCATGAAGCCGACCTGCCTTTGCTGGTAGACAGCACCCTCACCTCGCCTTGGCTCATCAAGCCCTTCGAGCATGGCGCAGACATCGTGTATCACTCGGCCACAAAGTTTTTGAGCGGGCACGGCACGGTCATTGGCGGCGTGGTGGTCGATGGCGGTAGCTTTGATTGGGAGAAATCAGGCAAATTCCCCGAGCTCTCCGAAGCCTATGAAGGCTTCCACAATATGGTCTTCACAGAAGAATCCACCGTAGGCGCATTCCTCCTGCGCGCTCGCCGTGAAGGATTGAGAGATTTCGGCGCTTGCATGAGCCCACATACTGCTTGGCTGATTTTGCAAGGCATCGAGACCTTGCCTCTGCGCATGGCCCAGCATGCCCGCAACACAACAAAAATCGTAGAGTTCTTGGCTAGCCATACTTTTGTCAGCAGAGTCGGCCACCCGATGCTCGAATCTCACGCGAGCTACGCATTAGCGCAAAAGCTCTTGCCGCGCGGTGCAGGCAGCGTGTTCAGCTTCGACATGAAGGGCTCGCGCGAACAAGGCAAGCGATTCATCGAAACCCTCAAAGTCTTCAGCCACCTGGCCAACGTCGGCGATTGCCGCAGCCTAGTGATTCACCCCGCCAGCACCACCCATTTCCGCATGACAGACGAAGCTCTCAAGGCAGGCGGTATTGGCCCGGGCACGATCCGCTTGTCGATTGGCCTAGAAGATGCGGAGGATTTGATCGACGATTTGAAGCGCGCTTTGAAGGCGGCCGAGAAAGCAGCTTGATGCAGATTCGCGCTTTTCAACCTGCCGACGAACCCAACGTCATCGCCCTGTGGAAAGCCTGCGATCTCACGCGCCCATGGAACGATCCGCACAAAGACATTGCACGCAAACTGCAAGTCGGCTCAGATTTGTTTGTCGTTGGCAGCGAAGGCAACGAGTTAATTGCCAGCGCCATGTTCGGCTACGAAGGCCATCGCGGCTGGGTGAATTACCTTGCCGTCTCCCCCGCTCACCAGCGGCGCGGCCACGCCAGCGCGCTCATGCATTGGGGCGAGCAAGCCCTGCAAGCGCGCGGCTGCCCGAAGATCAATTTACAAGTACGCAGCGGCAACGCCGCCGTGATTGCCTTCTATACAAGCCTAGGCTACGGTGACGATCAAGTCATTGGCTTGGGTAAACGTTTGATTCAAGATATCTGAGGTTTCGTATGTATATCACCGTCAACCAGCAAAAAATCTACGCTTACACGGGCGGCAAGGCCTTCGATGCGGCTAAGCCTAGCATCGTATTTATCCACGGCGTGGTGAATGATCACAGCGTATGGATTTTGCAAACACGTTACTTTGCGCATCATGGGTTTAATGTGCTGGCGATTGATTTGCCGGGGCATGGCAAGAGCGAGGGAGATTGCCCGAAGACTGTGGAGGAAGCAGCGGATGTTGTGTTGGCTTTGCTCAAAGCAGCGGGCTTGAAAGAGGCGGCGCTGGTGGGTCACAGCTGGGGGAGTCTCATTGCACTGCATGCGGCCAGTCTTGCACCACATCACGGGCTGCGTATCACGCATTTGGCGTTGGTGGGCACGGCATTTCCGATGAAGGTCTCGCCAGCTTTGCTTGATGCCTCGCTGAACGAACCGATGAAGGCGATTGAAATGGTCAACACCTTCAGCCACAGCATGCTCGCACCACCCCCCTCAGCGCTTGGCCCCGGTACGTGGCTCTACGGCGGCTCGCGTGCGTTGATGCGGCGTGTGTTGGCAAGCAATACAAAGGAAAACGTGTTTCACATTGGCTTCAAGGCCTGTGACAGCTATGAAGGCGCTTTTGATGCACAAAAACGGCTCCTAGCCGGCATAGAATATGCGCGGACTGCTATTCTTTTTATAGTAGGCGACTCAGATCAAATGACCACACCGAAAGCCGCGCAGGCTTTGATCGACAAGTTTCCAGATGCAAAGGTAGCCAAAGTGCCCGGCGGACATCAGATGATGACGGAAGCGCCGGAGGAAACGCTCGCTGCTCTGGCTCATTGGCTCAAAACTTGATGCCGAATTGGTTTTGAAAGCGGCTGGAATCCAAACCGCTATGCGCTGGCCGCTTGGCTTTCATGGGGAAGCGGCTGGCGGGAACACTCTCCATGGTAGCTTTGACTGCGATGCCTTTTGACTTTAAATCCTCGGCGACACGCTGCGCGAATTCGTAGCGGCTCATGATTTCTGGAGCGCTGAAATGATAGAGGCCTTTGTGTTGCTGGAAGAACGCTTTACAACCTTCGGGATGGTTTTTAGCGAGAGATAGCCAAGCGTTCAGTACGCGAGCAAGATTCGTGACGTCATTCGGCGTGGAAGTCTGATCGCTCACGATGGGAAGATGGCGCTCTTCTTGAAGCCAATTGCGCACGCCGCTGAAAAAGTTTTTGCCTGCTGCGCCGTAGAGCCAGCTCACACGGAATGCAAAATGCGCGCCGGGGCTACGCAAAACGGCTTGCTCGCCGGCGAGCTTGCTTGCGCCATAGACGCCGAGTGCATTGGGTGTATCGCTCTCAACGTATGCTGAGCCTTTCTTGCCATCGAAGACGAAATCTGTGGAGAAATGTACGAGGCTAGCTTGTACTGTGTAGCAGGCTTCAACCAGATTTTTCACCGCGAGATGATTGAGCGCATCAGCATTGTCTGGTTCATCTTCCGCAGTGTCGACTTGGCTATAGGCTGTGCAGTTGATCACGACATCAGGTTTCGTCGTAGCAATCCACGCGCGAACGGCCTCATAATCCAATACATCTAGCTCAGCATGCCGAGGCGCTATAAATTCGTGAGCGCCTTGCGCAGATACTGCGCCGCCGAGCAGGCCATTTGATCCCAATAAGACAGCTTTCATGTTTGCTTTTATGATGTATGGATGGAATTGAAGATTGTAGTGTCCACCCGCATCGATAAATACCTCTGGGCTGCGCGCTTTTATAAGACGCGCAGCTTGGCCGCTGAGGAGATCGGCAAAGGCCGCATCAGGCTTAATGGACAAGTGGCTAAGGCCTCAAAGGATGTGAAAGCGGGCGACCAAATCGAGTTGCTGCGCACAGGGCTCGTCACGGTGCTTGATGTGCTGCAGGTGAGCGAGCAGCGCGGTGGTGCGCCACAAGCGCAGACTTTGTATTGTGAAACGCCTGAGAGCATTGCAGCCCGCGAGAAGGCGCAGGATATTCGCCGCTTCACGCACGAGCCTGCTACTGCAATGACGCAAGGGCGGCCAACGAAGCGCGATCGGCGATCTTTGGATGAAGCTCGCGGTGGATCACCTTCTTGGAATGATCGATGGAGTGCTGAGGTTTGAATCCACCAAATACAAATACCGGACGCAGAAAGCGCAAAGGTTACGCAAAAGACGCAAAAGACGCAAAAAATACCAGAAAAGAAATTGGGTTTCAGTAGCCGATCTTTAGTTGTTAGTCAGGCTAATGGGTTTTGGGATTCAACTCTCTTTTTTTGATCTTCTTTTTTTGGTATTTTTTTGCGTCTTTTGCGTCCGGTATTAGCATTCTCTGACTCACCGATTTTTGATACACACGCCCTGCCCCTGCGCGGATTCTCGGAATTGGCTCTTCCAACTTGGCACACTTAAATCCAAATAGATGCGTTCGTTGTCGAGGTGCGTGGTGAGAAGCATGCCAGCGGCTGAGAAACCATGGGCTTGCACGCCGTCAATGCGCAGCACCTTGAACGCCTCTTTGTCGTAATCAATCTCCAACTCGCGCACCCACATGGCATTCGAGGGCTCATAGACCACGCGGCAGGTAAAGCTTAATGTTGAGGTTTTGAGTTTTTTAACGGGCTTTGGCGCGGCGGTTTGCGCCATCGCGCCTATGCACAGGCCGAGCGCCATGCCGAGAATCAAGCGGCGAGCAAAAGAGGATAGGGGTGTCATTGGGGTGAGTCGTGTAACTCACCAGATTATTTCACCGATACCAATTCTTTGATTTGCAGCAATGGCGCAGGATCATCCAGCGTGGCTAGATCACCGGCATCGCGGCCTTCGCAAATGGCTTGAATCGCGCGACGCAAGAGTTTGCCGGAGCGAGTTTTAGGAAGCAGGCTCACGAAATACACGCGAGCTGGCCTCGCCACCGCGCCCAAATCGCCGTCCACTAATTTCATGATCTCGCCTTCGAGCTTGAGTCTCGCAGAAGCCGAATCTAAAGCGCTCGCATCCCTGGCCACAGCAAATGCCATCGCCACCTGCCCCTTGAGGGTATCCGCCACGCCCACTACAGCCACTTCAGCCACATTCGGATGTGCGGCAATGCTCTCTTCGATCTCGCGCGTGCCCAGGCGATGGCCTGCCACATTGATCACATCATCGGTGCGGCCAAGGATCGTGTAATAGCCATTTGCATCGCGAATGCCCCAGTCAAACGTGGAATACACCATCTTGCCGGGAATGCTCTTCCAATACGTGTTCACAAAGCGCTCGTCATCGCGCCACACGGTTTGCATCGCGCCTGGAGGCAGCGGGCCTTCGATCACCACCACGCCTTTTTCGCCATGGCCTTTCAGTTCTTCACCTGTGCCCTCGTGCACCAGCTTGAGCTTGTAGCCATACATGGGCACACCGGGGCTGCCGAATTGGGGCTTGGGGCCATCCAATCCGCCGCCATTGGCTGTTGCAAGAATAGGCCAGCCGGTCTCGGTTTGCCAATAGTTGTCGATTACGGGTTTGCCGATGCCAGCGGCAATCCAGCGCGCTGTCGGCTCGTCTACCGGCTCGCCTGCGAGGAACAAAGCTTGCAGAGAAGAAAGATCGTATTTCTTCAAATGCGCTTCGTCTTGTTTTTTCAGCACACGAATCGCCGTGGGCGCGGAGAACATATGCGTGGCTTTGTATTTCTCTACCAAGCGCCACCAGATGCCACCATCCGCGCTCCCATACATCCCGCGCACGGGTGTGCCTTCGTAGAACAGCGTTGTCATTCCGGCAATCAGCGGGCCATAGACGATGTAGCTGTGGCCAACCACCCAGCCAATATCCGAGGTTGCGAAATACACTTGCCCCGGTTTGCAATCAAAAATATATTTCATGCTCGCGGCCAGCGCCACGGCGTAGCCGCCCGTATCGCGTTGCACGCCTTTGGGTTTGCCAGTGGTGCCGCTGGTGTAGAGCGTGTAGCTGATATCCGTGGCATCTAAATGTGCACAGGGCACATCAGAATTTAAGTGTTTCTGCCTTCCAGCCGCGTAATCTACTGCGCGAAGCGCTCCTAAATCGATAGTAGACAAGCCGCGATCCACGATCAAAATGCTGTCAGGCTTACTATTGGCCAAAGCCACAGCCTCTTTCAGCAAGGGCGTGTATGGCACGATTTTTCCCGCACGCGAGCCTGCATCTGCTGTGATCACCACACGCGGCGCGGCATCATCAATCCTTGATGCGAGCGAGCCGCTGGCGAAGCCGCCAAACACGACTGAATGAATCGCGCCAATCCGTGCGCAAGCAAGCATGGCAAACAGGGCTTCAGCAATCATCGGCATGTAGATCAACACGCGATCGCCTTTTTGCACACCCATCTCTTGCAAGATAGCCGCCATGCATTGCACTTCAGTATGCAGCTGGCGAAAGTTGTAGGTTTTCTCGGTATTGGTTTCTGTGCTGATGAAGACGACGGCAGGCTGATCTGCACGGTCTTTCAAATGGCGATCCACTGCGTTGTGGCACAAATTTGTTGTGCCGCCCTTGTACCAATTGGCGAAAGGCGGGTTGCTGTAATCGCAGATCTGCTCGGGTTGTTTGAACCATTCAATTAACTCTGCCTGCTCTTTCCAAAAAGTCTCGGGCTGGGCAATTGATCGTTGGTAAAAATCGGCGTACTGGGTCATAACTTGTCTCTTGTAGGCTTTAAAATCTGTAGTGCCAAATTATGGCTCTTTGTCTTGCTTTGATCTGACATGATCAGCACTTATTTGCGCTGGCAACTCACACCCGCGTCGCAAGGGCACAAGCTCAATGAAAAACCTCACACGCCCCTGATTTTCTGCATCTCGGCATACTGCCATGCCAAACCATTGAAAGCGGCCACACAGCATGACATTAACAACGAATTTGGCGCACGAGCTCGGACTTCCACCCCACCTACAACGTTTTGACCCCACCCGTGAAGCGGCCACCGCTCGCATTGCAAAGATCTCGCCTTCAGCCTACGCCCGGACACGCAACGCGCTTGATGGCGAAGTCTCTGGTTTGTCACCCTATCTCACGCATGGCATCGTTAACTTGCCTGAAGTGGCTGCGCTGGTGGCTAGTAAACACAGGCTGGGCTATGAAGACAAGCTAGTCTTTGAATGGGGTTGGCGGGAATTTTTTCATCATGTGTGGGAGAGCGTGCCCCAGCCTGATGCCATTTTGCAAAACATGCGCGAGATGAATCTTTGGCGCGGCAAATACGCGACTGAGCTGCCGGCAGACATCCGAGAAGGCCGCACCGGCGTGCCCTGCATTGATAGCGCCGTGCGCCAGCTCTACGCCACAGGCTACATCCACAATCATGCCCGCATGTGGATCGCCAGCTACTGCGTGCATTTTCGCAAGGTGCATTGGCGCGCTGGCGCAGATTGGCTTTATGCGCATTTGCTCGATGGCGATGTGCCCAGCAATCATCTGAGCTGGCAATGGGTAGCGAGTAGTTTTAGCAGCAAACCTTACCTCTTCAACGCAGAAAACGTGGCGCGATATGCGCCGCAATCAGCCTTCAAAGCCTGGATCAGCAAAGGCACCGTGATTGATACCAGCTACGAAGCGCTGGATGACATGGCTCGCAGCCAAGCGGATGTCGGCGCAGAGCCGGGCGAGCATACAGGCGTGCCGGAAAATGCGGTGCTCAATGCTTCTCATGCTCAGTTTTTAGAGCGATTAGAGCGGATTGCCGGCATAGAATCTGCGCAGAGCGCTACTGATTTGATAGTGAGTCGTTTGCAAAGTGCAGCGCCTGATGCGTGTGTGCACCTCATCCACCCTTGGAATTTGCAACACTCACCAGAAAACCCCGGCCTGCGCATCGGCATCATCCACACACCTGCGCACAGCAACTTGCCGTGGAGCGAGAAGCGCTGGCAATTCGTGCTCACGCGCATGCGAGAGAGCTGCGATGCAGTATGGATCGGCGATATTGGCAGACTGGGCGCATTAGCCGGCTGGCCGGGCAAAGCGCGCGTGTTTGCGCAAGCAACATTGTTTGAAGCTTATCGCGATGTACTGCCGCGCATGGCACAGCTCGATCCCGCGCCGAAGCTCTTCGCCCAGCCCGAGCGCTTGTACAATTCATTCAGTAAATTTTATGAACAGGCCCAGCGCGGTGAGCGAGAATTCAGCAAGCTTCTTGCGCTGCCGCAGCAAGGCAGTCTGATATAAATAGTTAAGCAGCGTACTTACATAGAATGCGCTGCTCAACTGATTTGATCCCATCCCATGCCTTTACCCGAAGCACCCGTGCCCCGCACCAACACCGCCAGCAGCGCGGCAGCGCAAGCCATCTCCGAGGGCATTGCCTCGCCTAATACCATCGCCAAGCGCTTGGGCTACGCTGGCCTCATTCCTTTTGTCTCACTCGCCGTACTGTTGTGGATCGTGCAAGCCGATTTGCGACCGTGGCTTACCATCGCGTTAACCAGCTACGCCGCCCTGATTGCCAGTTTTCTGGGCGGCATTCATTGGGGAATTGCGGCCACGCAGCCGCAGCCCGCGCGCAGCTTTCATCACATTTGGGGCATTACGCCCAGCTTGATGGCTTGGCTCGCCCTCATCATGCCTGCCTACGCTGGCTTACCTCTGATCGCAGCATTACTCATCGCCTGCTATCTGGTCGATCGCAAAAGCTATCCAGCGGCAGGCTGGTCTGCTTGGCTGCCTATGCGTTTGAAACTCACTGTTGTAGCAGTTTTGAGTTGTTTGATGGGTGCGGGCGCGATTTGATATCGCTCAACTGCTCCCGCGCTCGATCACTTCAAAGCCAAGATCAACCAGCCGAGGCTGGTGCTGCCCAGTCTTGATCAAGCTGATCAGCAACTTGGCCGCTTGTACGCCGATTTGCGCGCGCGGCGTTCGCACTGTGGTGAGGCTGGGTAGCATTTGATCACTGCCCGTCAAATCGTTGAAGCCCGCAATGGCGATGCGTTGGGGGACACGAATACCCAGACGCAGCGCAGCCAGCAGAGCGCCTTGGGCGAGATCGTCGTTACAGAAAAATATGGCATCGACCAAAGGCTGGTGTTGCAAAATTTGCTCCAGCATGTGCCCGCCCAATGCCAGCGAAGATGGCGCAGGGTTGAGGCATTCCAGAGCTGGATCGTAGAGCTTGGCTTGCGTCAAGGCCTGCCGCCAACCCGCTAATCGCTGCATCACGCGCGGGTCGAGTTGGGCACCGGCGAAAGCAATTGATTTGTATCCTTTTGCCAGCAGATGCGCCGTGATGGCTGCACCTGCATCGCTTTGCTTGAAGCCAACGCAATAGGGCGAACCACCCTCACCTTCACCATCACACTCCAAAGATTCTGGCAAATCCATCAAATGCACACAAGGCACTTGTGCTGCCTGAATCAAAGCCCGCGTGCTGGGGCTGTAATTCAGGCCGGTAATGAGCAAACCTGCCGGTCGCTGCAAAAGTTGCTCGCGCAGTAGCAGCTCTTCTTGCGCGCTGTCGTAATGCGTAATACCGATCAGCGTTTGAAAGCCTTCCGCTCGCAAAGCCTGCTGCGCCGCATCCAGTAGATCGACGAAGAGCGCATTAGAGAGTTTAGGGATCAGGATCGCCACATGATCGCTGCGCTGCGAGGCCAAGGCTCTGGCCGCAGGATCAGGCACATAGCCCAGCCTATTGGATGCCTGCATCACACGGCTCACCAAATCAGCAGCCACGGCTCGCTCGCCGCGCAGTGCGCGCGAAACGGTGATCGGGCTCACACCTGCAACACGCGCCACATCGCTGAGCGTGACTCGCCCGGTGGCTCTGTTATTTGCGCGTTTATTTGTCGGTGGCGTGTGCATTGCTCGGGTATGCCCTATTGATTAACCAGAAAGACGATTTTAGGATAGCGCTATCTTGCATTCAAACCCACTCACTTCCAATCAACTTAAGTCTGATGAATATGCAGCCCATCCATTTTATTTGGCGTCAAGGATAGCGCTATCCAAACAAACCCTTGCGATTCATCCGTGCGCAAAAGATCGCGAAAACTTCAACCGGAGAAATTATTTTGTCTAAGCCAGATATTTTGGCCATCAGTGCGCCGCATCCGTTTTACTTGAAGGCGTTAGAGGCCGAGTACACAGTTCACATCAGCCCGCAAACAGGCGATCCAAAAGCTTTCGCTGAACTCGCGCCGCGCATTGTGGGCTTGGCCTCAAGCGGCGAATCGCGCGTTTCTGGCGATCTGATGCGCCAACTGCATGCGCTCAAAGTGATCTCCGTTTTCGGCGTGGGCTACGACGGCGTGGACATCAAAACGGCGTTGGAGCGCAACGTGATCGTCGGCCACACGCCCAATGTGCTCACCGAAGATGTGGCCGATACCGCTTTAGGTCTGCTCATTGCGGTTGCTCGCGGCTTTGCGCGAGCTGATGCGCACGTCAAGGCAGGACAATGGCCAAAAGCCGCCCTGCCTTTGGGCAGAAAAGTCTCAGGCGCACGCTTAGGAATTGTTGGCCTCGGGCGCATCGGCCTAGCTATTGCAAAACGAGCCAGCGCCTTCGATATGTCGATTGCCTACACCACGCGCACTCAGCGGAATGATTCTGGCTACACCTATTACCCCGACGCAGTGAGCCTCGCAAAAAACGTTGACTTTTTGGTCGTGATCACGCCGGGTGGCGAGGGCACGAAGCATTTGATCAACGCGGATGTGTTGGCCGCGCTGGGGACAAAAGGATTCTTGATCAACGTGGCGCGGGGCAGCGTGGTCGATGAAACGGCTTTGGTGCATGCGCTCTCTAGCGGCGTGATTGCCGGTGCAGGTCTGGATGTATTTGCAAATGAGCCGCATGTCCCTGAAGCTCTTTGGGCGATGAACAACGTGGTGCTCTCGCCTCACATCGCTAGTGCCACCACCCAAACGCGACAAGCCATGGCTGACTTGGCTTTCGCCAACATGCAAGCTGGCACAAGTGGCAAAGCGCTCATCACACCCGTGCCTGAGATGCAAAAGTAAAAAAAGAAAATGATCATTCACGACACTCGCTTTAACTCGGTCGCGCAAGGTGCGCGAGAGTTGGTGCGCTTGTGTACCGGCGCTATTTGGAGCGAAGGACCGGTGTGGATGCGTGAAGATGATTCTGTGCTGTGGAGCGACATTCCCAACAACCGTATGCTGCGCTGGCACGCGAAAGATGGCATGAGTGTTTGGCGGGGCAAGACTGAATTTTGCAATGGGCATACGCGCGAGGCAGATAGCGCTTTACTGCATTGTTCGCATGGTCTCAGAGCCATTGTGCGCACACGCTTTGGCGCGAGTCTCTCTGAGCAAATTGATGAGGTCGTGGTCGATCACTATCAAGGCCGCAAGTTGAATTCTCCCAACGATGTCATCGTCAAATCCGATGGCAGTATTTGGTTTACCGATCCACCTTACGGCATCGCCTCGGATCGAGAAGGCTATCAAGCTGAGAGCGAGCTGGGAGATTGCTATGTGTTCCGATTTGACCCGACGACAAAATCGCTACGCATCGTGAGCGATTTGATTGAAGAGCCCAACGGCTTGGCATTCTCGCCCGATGAATCGACGCTCTACGTTTCCGACACCTCTGCGGCCATGCGCACAGACGGCAGCGGCAACCATCACATCATGGCGTTTGATGTGATTGGCGGACAAGATTTAACCCGCCCCCGAGTTTTTGCAACCATTGAGCGCGGCCTCTCGGATGGCTTTCGTATCGACACAAATGGATTTTTATACACCAGCAGCCTAGATGCCGTCTTGGTCTATCACCCTGATGGCACCATGCTCGCAACGATTCCTGTACCGGAGAAAATTGGTAATCTCACTTTTGGCGGCGAGGCGCGCAACACTCTCTTCATTTGCGCCAGCACCTCGCTGTACAAAATCACGCTGAACACACAGGGGCTGGAAAAATGGTAAACCTCCAAGCCCTGATGAATTGGTGGCTCAGCCCCATCGATAGCGCGAGCGATCATCACTTGCCCGACTGGCTCATCTGGCACGCCCGAACGATGGTACTCGCTTGGGCGATTTTGCTGCCTTTTGGTGTATTGGCTGCGCGCTATTTCAAGGTGATGCCCCGTCAAGGCTGGCCGCGTCATATCGATAACCGCGCTTGGTGGCATGCGCATCAAGGATTGCAATACAGCGGTGTCGCCTTGATGCTGCTAGGCTTGTACCTCTCTTGGAATCAGGGGTCTCAAACCACCACCATCGGCATGCTTCACAGCTATTCAGGCTGGTTCGTTATTGCGCTGGGTGTGTTGCAAATCATGAGCGCTTGGCTGCGCGGCAGCAAAGGCGGTCCTACAGAGCCGCAGATGCGTGGCGATCATTACGACATGACTGCGCACAGGCTGCGCTTTGAACGCGTACACAAAACCTTCGGATGGCTGGCTATTGGTTTGGCAGTAGCTACTGTTCTCTTAGGCTTGTGGGCTGCAAATGCACCGCGCTGGATGGTGCTCGTGCTCAGCGCATGGTGGTTAGTACTCATCGCGCTGGGCTGGCGCTTAGAAAAAGCCGGCCGAGCCATTGACACCTATCAAGCCATTTGGGGCATTGACTCAACGCACCCCGGCAACCAGCGCGCGCATATCGGCTGGCGAATGCGCAGGCATCAGACTTCGCAGAGGAAAATAGAAAACGTATGAGCGGCCTACAACTTAAAAATATCGTGAAACGCTTTGGCGATGTCACCGTTGTCAAACAACTCGATCTCGACATTGAGGAAGGCGAATTCGTCGTGCTCTTAGGCGAATCCGGCTGCGGCAAAAGCACCACCTTGCGCATGATTGCTGGCTTAGAAGAAGTCACCGAAGGCAGCATTCATATTGATGGGCGCGACGTGACGCAATTGCACCCGATGGACAGAGACATCGCGATGGTGTTTCAAAACTATGCTTTGTATCCACACATGGATGTCGCGAAAAATATGTCGTTCTCGCTACGAATCGCGGGCGGCTCACAGCAAGAGATCAAAGCAAAGGTCGATGCAGCTGCAAAGATTTTGAACATCGAGCATCTGCTCGCCCGCAAACCGAAAGATTTGTCTGGCGGACAACGCCAACGCGTGGCGATCGGCCGCGCCATCGTGCGCGAACCAAAAGTATTTCTCTTCGATGAGCCACTGTCAAACCTGGATGCCAAGCTGCGCAGTCATATGCGCGCAGAGCTCGCTGTGCTGCATCAGCGCTTGGGCAAGACGACGGTGTATGTCACCCATGATCAAGTCGAAGCCATGACGCTGGCCTCGCGCATTGTGATTTTTGACAAAGGCCAGATTCAACAAGTCGGCACGCCGACACAAGTGTTCAACCGGCCAGCGAACATTTTTGTCGCAGGCTTTATTGGCGTACCTGCGATGAATATGTTTGAAGTGACCTGCGTCAGCGCGCAAGGCCAACTGCGGCTGCAGGGTCAAGGCATAGATTGGCTGGCACCAGATTGGCTCAAGCAAGCATCGCCTACAGCGCTTGCCTCTGGGCAAAAACTGATCGCAGGCCTGCGGCCGCAAGCCCTGCATGCCAGTCAAACACTCACCAACCAACTCACCATGCAAATCAATGTGGTGGAGTATTTGGGCACTGAAAGCCAAGTGGCTGGCACGATTGAAGGCATGAGCGGGTTGCGCTACAGCGCGATGGTGCAAGGCGATGCCAAAAGCAGCCTAGGATTTGCCCTAAAGCTGGGTTTCGACCCCGAAGCGTTACATATTTTTGATTCGGTTTCAGGGCTTTCATTGCGCCCATAATTTTTTTGCAGTGAATCACTTTTTTAAAGAGGACTTGAGTATGACTATTGATCGCAGAACACTCATCAAAAACACCGGCGCCACAGTTTTCGGCGCTAGCCTGCCCTTCAGCGGCGTGATGGCGCAAAACCGCTATGCCAAATACGCAGGCAAAACCGTCACCATCAACATCCCTGCGCATCCCCATTACGATGCGATGGTCAAGATCTTGCCTGAATTCACCAAAGAGACGGGCATCAAAGTCGAGATTGACAAGCTAGCCATTGGTCGATTGAAAGAAAAGCAGTTGCTTGAAATGGCTAAGCCGCAAGGTGATTACGATTTGGCTTGCTACATCGTGATGTGGAAAGGCGAATATGTCGCTAAGAATTTGGTGCAGCCGCTGGAGCCATTCTTTGCCAATCCGTCGCTCGCCGATCCGGCCTATGACATGAAAGACATCATCCCGATCTATTTGCAAAACCTTGGCATGGTGGGCGGCCCGAAAGGTTATCTTGCTGGCCCGGGCGCGAAGCTCTACGGGTTGCCTTATGGCGCTGAGACTTCCGTGCTCGCCTATCGCCGCGATGTGTTTGCCAAGCTCAACCTTAAAGTACCTGAGACCTATGATGATTTTGCAAAAACGCTTCGTGTGCTCAAAGATCAATCAGGCATGGGCGCGCTCACCTCGCGTGGTCAAGCTGGCCACCAGTGCGTACATGCTTGGCTCTTGCACCTAAATCCTATGGGCGGCAGCGTGTTTGATGACCAATGGAAACCTCGCTTTAACGACAAAGCAGGCGTTGCAGCGCTGAAATTTTTACAAGAAGTTGTGGCTACTGGCCCAGCTGGTATCCCGGGCTTTGGCCAGGGCGAAGCCAATACAGCCTTTTTGCAAGGGCAAGCCGCGATGTATTTGGATTCCACATCGTTTGCAGGCGTGGTCAGTGACCCGGCACGCAGCAAAGTGGTCGGTAATGTGAGCTGGGCGCTGCATCCCAAGGGTGTCAGGCGTGCATCGCAATCAGGCGGCTTGGGGCTCACGATTCCGAAGAACGCAAAAAATCCAGAAGCAGGCTTCTTGCTCATGCAATGGCTTACCTCTAAGGCGCAAGACAAAGTAGTCACGCGCTTAGGCGGTGCGCCCATGCGCAATTCGACGATGGCTGATGCCGATTTGGTGCGCCAGTATCCTGAGTTTGTGGTGTTCAAAGAAGCGCTGCAATACTCCAATCCTGATTGGAGGCCAATCATCGCCGTGTGGGATCGCATCAATGTGCAAGCGCTTGGCGTGGGCATTTCCGAAGCGCTGACCGGCAAGAAGAGCGCAGAAGATGCGCTCAATGGTATGGTGCCGCAAGTCACGGCCATCATGCGCGAAGCTGGTTACAAAATCTAAGTTAAACCTCCATGCGCGCCTCTCGCTTCACAATCGCTGTGTATCTAGCGCCGGCCATCCTCGTGATGGCGGCGGCTTGCCTGTATCCTGTTTTCACGGCCTTCCAGTTGGCCGGCTATAAATGGGAGATGGGAACGCCTTGGGAGAGCGCGCAGTGGGTCGGTTTAAATAACTTTATTTCCGCGTTTCAAAATGAGCAGGTGTGGTCATCGCTGTGGACGACTTTGCTCTTTGCTGGCGTATGCGTCGCTGCAGAAATGGTGCTGGGCATTGCATTGGCTTTGGCGCTGGAGCATCCCGTGCGCGGTATGTCCGTCTTTCGCACGATATTTATTTTGCCGATGATGATCGCGCCGATTGCGGTGGGCCTGGCGTGGCGATATATGTTTGATGCGCAATTCGGGCTCATCAATGCGGCTCTAGGATTAGTTGGCATCAAAGGCTTGACTTGGCTTGCTGATCCGACGCTTGCCTTCATCGCCATCGTGATTGCCGATATTTGGCAGTGGACACCGTTTGTTTTTATCATGATGCTGGCGGCTCTGGCCAGCGTCGATCGCGCCGTGATTGAAGCCGCGCGGATAGATGGCGCTAGGTGGTGGCAGCAAATTTTCTTAGTCAAGCTTCCGATGATCATGCATGTGATTGCGATCACCCTCATGATGCGCTTGATTGATGCATTCCGCGTGCTAGAGGTGGTCTATGTGCTGACGTTCGGCGGGCCGGGCAACAGCACAGAAATTTTGGCGTTGCATATTTACAAGACAGCTTTCGTAGGTCAACAGATGGGTGTGGCGGCGGCGGTGTCTGTTTTGCTACTCGTCGTCGTTGCGGCGCTGTCGTGGGCGGCGCTTCGTTTGTCCAATCCAATGAAGGATGCAAGATGAAGCGCAGCGTACCCCTTGTGATCACGCACTACACCATGTTGGTGCTACTTGCCATGTTGTGCCTTGCGCCGATTCTGGTGATCTTTGCCACCAGCATGCGCCAGCAAGTGCAAATTTTCTCTGAACCGCTGAATTTCATCTTCATGCCCACTTTGGAGAACTACCGCGCTGTATTGCAAGAAGACAAGCTGGACGTGTATTTAAAAAACAGCTTGTTTGTCGGCATTGTCTCCACGCTGATCACCTTGACGCTTGGCTGTATGGCCGCTTATGGCTTAGCGCGCTTTCAGTTTTTTGGCCGCAAAACCGTGGCTTACACCACGCTGCTCTTGCGCACTGTGCCGCTTGCCGTTCTCGCCATTCCCGTGTTTGTGATTTGGAATCAATGGGGCATTGTCAACAGCTTGTGGGGCTTAATTTTGCTCTACGTTGCAGTGAATTTACCCTTCACGATTTGGCTGCTTTATGGCTTCGTGTTGCAAGTGCCGCAAGAGTTGGAAGAAGCCGCCGCCATTGATGGCTGCGGGCCGTTTCGGGTGTTTACTTCTGTGTTTCTGCCGTTGATGGCGCCAGGCTTAGCTGCTGCTTCAATCTTTACCTTTCGTATCGCTTGGAATGAATTCATCTTAGCCCTTGTGCTGACGGATCGCCACACGCGCACCCTGCCCGTAGCAGCATCGCTCTTCATTACCGATATGGGCGTGGATTGGGGCAAGGTCATGGCGATGGGCAGCTTGATTGCCATTCCGCCGTTGATCTTTACCTTCATCGCTGCGCGCCAGATCATCGGTGGCTTGACGGCTGGCGCTGTGAAAGGATAAGCGTGCGCTACAGTTTGCAACTCGTTGTGATGGGCGTGTCGGGTTGCGGCAAATCCACAGTATCTCAAGCTATTGGTGAAAAATTAGGGCTGCAAGTGGCTGATGGCGATGACTTTCACTCTGCTGAGAGCCGCGCCAAGATGCACTCGGGTATTGCTTTGGAGGATGCTGATCGTTGGCCTTGGCTAGATCGCATTGCAAACCACTTAGCAGATTGCAAAGTCGGTGCAACATACGGTGGCGTGGTAGCCTGCTCTGCGTTGAAGTTAGCTTATCGAGATCGAATTCGCGCACTCGTGCCTGATGTTCTGTTTATTTTTTTAGATGGCTCCAGCGATTTGATCCGCGAACGCATGGCCATGCGCCAAGGCCATTTCATGCAACTGAGCCTGCTTGATAGCCAACTGAGTACGCTTGAAAAACCGACATCACGTGAAAAAGATGTCGTCGCGATTAATATTGATAACAGCATTGAGAGCATCACAGCGAAAATCGTCTCCGCAATCGAAGAGCGCCAGGCGCTAGAGCGCGTCGTCTCTATTTAAAGAAAAAAACATGATCTCAACTTCAACACCCGCCTCCGTTTTAGAGAGTTTTCAATTGCATGGTCGCCGAGCTCTTATTACGGGCTCCTCAACGGGCATTGGCTTCGCACTGGCACGTGCCTTAGGTCAAGCCGGCGCAAACCTTGTGCTAAACGGCAGAGACGCCGCCAAACTACAAGCTGCCGTAGAACAACTGCGCTTGGAAGGCTTGCATGCTGAGGCTGCCGTTTTTGATGTTACTGACTCGTCTGCCGTGCAACATGCAGTCGATACGATTGAAGCCACGCACGGGGTGATTGATATTTTGGTCAACAACGCTGGCATGCAAATTCGTAATCCCCTGCATGAATTCATTGAAGCCGATTGGCATCAACTCATGAAGACCAATTTAGACAGTGTGTTCTTTGTGTCAAAAGCTGTCGCCAACAAGATGATCCCTCGCAAGCAGGGCAAGATCATCAATATTTGCTCGGTTCAGAGCGAGCTAGGCAGGCCGGGCATTGCGCCCTATACGGCTAGCAAAGGCGCGATCAAAATGCTGACCAAAGGTATGGCGATTGATTGGGGGCCACATGGCATCAATGTCAATGGCCTTGGCCCCGGTTACTTCAAAACCGAGCTCACAGCCAAGCTGGTCGCTGACGAGAATTTCACGCAATGGCTCACGGGTCGTACGCCGAGTCGGCGCTGGGGCAATGTGGAGGAGCTGGCCGGCGCAGCAGTCTTCTTGAGTAGCGATGCCTCACGCTTTGTCAATGGGCATATTCTGTATGTCGATGGCGGTATCACAGCAAGTTTGTAGTTTGAAGGAGTTTTTATGCAATCCATTGTTTGCCACGGTGCAAAAGATGTGCGGCTTGAGCAGCAAGAGTTGCCGCCGTTGGGCGACAGCCAACTGCGCGTGCGCGTGGCGTATGGTGGCATTTGCGGCTCGGATCTGCATTACTACCAACACGGCGGCTTTGGTACGGTGCGCATCAAGCAGCCGATGGCGTTGGGACATGAAGTCTCAGGCTCGGTAGCGGCTGTTGGAGCAGGTGTCACGGGCTTTGCTGTCGGCCAGCGCATCGCGATTTCGCCATCGCGCCCCTGCGGTCAATGCAAATTCTGCCAAGCGGCGAAGCATAACCATTGCCTGAATATGCGCTTCTACGGCAGTGCCATGCCCTTCCCTCATATCCAAGGCGCATTCAGCGATGAATTGATCATTGATGCGAGCCAAGCTTATGCGGTGTCGAGTCATTTAAGTTTGTCAGAAGCCGCTCTCGCTGAGCCTTTGTCCGTCGGCCTGCATGCCATTGAGCGCGCCGGTGGCGTGTTGGGCAAAAAAGTCTTGGTCACGGGCTGCGGGCCGATTGGCTCGCTGCTGATTGGCGCATTGCGCCGCGCTGGCGCAGCCACGATTGTGGCCGCCGACATTGCTGATTTGCCGCTGCACTGCGCAAAGCAAATGGGCGCAGATCAAGCGATCAATCTCAAAACGGGCTCGGCTGAGCTGGATGAATACAAAACTGACAAAGGCCAGTTCGATGTGGTGTTTGAAGCCTCTGGCAGCGAAGCGGCGCTGCTCGCGGCGCTTGATGTGATCATGCCGCGCGGCATTCTGATAACAGTTGGTCTAGGCGGCAGCATCACTTTGCCGATGAACCAAATCGTCGCCAAGGAAATTGATCTACGCGGTACATTTCGTTTCCACGCAGAATTTGCCACGGCTGTCCGATTCTTGAACGAAGGCTTGATTAAAGGTAAACCGGTGATCACGCGCATTGTGCCCATGGCGGATGCGCTGCAAGCCTTTGAATTAGCCAGCGACAAGAGCCAATCGCTCAAAGTGCAGATCGCGTTTCAAGATGCTGAATGAGTCTAAAAATCCATCCTTTTATTGTTTCTGAATAGTGCCGTTTATGAAAAAAATTGCATTAGTCACTGGCGCAAGCTCAGGCATTGGCATGGCTTGCGCTCAAGCGCTGCTCAAAGCGGATTGGCATGTCATCATGGTGGGGCGGCGCGCTGATGCGTTGCAAACAGCGATTGAAGGTGCTGGCGCGAAAGCTGTGAATGCAGTTGCCATGCCTGCAGATTTATCGAGCGAAGATGCAGTGCAAGCTTTGTTTCAAGGGGTAGAGCAGCGCTTTGGCCGGCTTGATTTGCTGTTCAACAACGCTGGCATGTCGTTGCCCACCACCTTGCCCGGCGATCTCAAGGGAGAAGATTTTCGCCGCATGGTGGATATCAATTTGAATGGTGCTTTTTATTGTCTATCGCAAGCCTTCAAGCTGATGCAAAAGCAATCCCCCCAAGGCGGCCGCATTGTTAATAACGGCTCCATATCCGCCCATGTGCCTCGCCCTGGCGCGATTGCATACGCCGCCACCAAGCATGCCGTCAGCGGCCTCACGCGCGCCGCAGCGCTCGATGGTCGCGCATTCAACATCGCCGTCGGACAAATTGATATTGGCAACGTCACGTCTGATATGACCACACAAATGGGTAAAGGCGTGGCTCAGAGCGATGGCAGTATCAAGCCAGAGGCTTGCATGGATATGTCTGCAGTGGTGCAAACTTTTATGACGATGGCCGAGTTGCCTTTGTCTGCCAATATTTTGTTCACTACGGTAATGGCGACACAAATGCCTTTTGTGGGGCGTGGATAGATTTGCCGCTTGCGTGTGGGTTGGTGTGGGTTGGTCTGCACTGAGCGGCTGTGTGTCTATCCCGTCGCACATCTGTTTAAGCTCACTACAAACTCAATAGCGCTACGCGCATATTATGTGCCGCCGAATAAGCTAAAAAGTCTTAAAAATCAGCGCACACCCGCTTGCGCCATCAGCAAGCCTTCATCCATCAGCGCCTGCACAATCGCTGCTTGCCGCAAATCACTGCGGCGCTTGGGCTCTTCTCGGCGGATAGCCTTCTCAGCCATCCAGCGCTTCAATGCCACAAACGTCTCTGGAGCCACCGTGCGCATCAACACCATGCGCCCTGTGGCTGAAATCACCATATGCTCAAAGTGTGGCGCGCTCGTGAGCACAGATGTACGCACCGCTTGCACAGGCATCAAATCATCGCCGTGCTCAGAAAAGCGAAACGGATGCGGATCACCCCCCACCGGCTGTCGACGCAAAAAATCCACTTCAAAGCCCTTGTCGTTAATCGCAGTTTCGTTTTGCATCTCCTTGCGCACAAAGCTCTTATCCGCCTGCTGTAAAACCCGCAGCATCGATGAATCCAGCCGCGCCATATCCGATACAAATTGCACCCGCCTGCGCGCATCCCAGAGCGAATCCACATCCTGCGTGGCCAGCGCTCCCTGCACAATCCGCACGCCTGCCGCCGCCTCATAGGCATACAGCGCATGCGTGCCCACCACCGTGAAATGCTCACCCAGCCCCGCAGATTCAATCGCCTGCAACACGCTCACCACCGTATTCGGCACACGCCCCGCCCGCAAAGCCTTATTCAGCCGCTGCGCATCAAGGAGCTGCTCCCGTAGAGAAGCCAACCGCGCCTCCAGCTCGGCCTTGCGCGAAGTGAATTCCGCATAAATCCTTTCAGCCTCCGGCGAACGCGCCCCCAAGCGCTTCTGCCGATTATTCGGCGCCGTCTTCACCAAATACTCATAGTCCCCCTGCCGCTTCCAATACATGCCTCCCGCATACGGGCGCGCAGCAGCCTGTACCCGCATGAACTCATCAAAAATAGTTGACGAATCAATTACCTGCCGGGCAGTGTTGTCGGAGAGGGAGATGTAGTTCATAGCCGTTAATTTATTGAAATATCATTTCATACGGCCAATTATTTAAAATCAATGGCTTATACGGTCAGATTTGATCTGCGCTGAGCGCCTGTTTGGCTGACCCCATTGAGCAGCAAGCTCGAAGCACGGAGCTTTCGAAGGTAAGGCGTACTCGCCTTAGCAAAAACGTGTTTGAGCGAAGCGAGTTGTTTTTGCGGCCTTTGCAAGCGAGTACTGCAGATGCTTACCCGAAGGGCTTGCTGCGACGGGTCAGCCGGGCAGCCGCTCAGCGCAGATCAAATCTAAATCGCTACGAATTTCATAGCACTCCGCGCAACAAATACGCCAGCTACCTGCCGAAAATGCTTCAAAAATCTAAGCCTATCGAGTATGCGAAGCGCGATGGCGGTATGTGCCTTCTACGCGAAGCGACTCGTGTTTGGTCGCCCGTGAAGCCATACGTTTGCGCCACATTTTGAAGGAGCTTGCCTTCATCTCTGAGCGCATGAGGCGAATGACGGCGGATTCATTGAGGCCGAATTGATGCTCTATGGCTTCAAAGGATGTGCGGTCTTCCCATGCCATCTCAATGATGCGGGAAATGTCGGCTTGCGCAAGAGATTCAGCTAAGCCCGTGCCTCTGAGTTTGTCAGAAGGCGAGAGCTTGGTTTGAGATGCGAGCAGGGATTCAAGCAGCGTCATGTGGTTGAACCCCTGTTCGCTGAGACAAAACGACGCTTACGACCTAGGCTTTTTTGGCCCAAGCACTGCACCACGCTTTGTTGGCGACGACTTTGCCTGCAAATAAAGCGCATTTGCCTTGCGGTGCTTTGGCATCACCGACCCAGAGTGCACAATTGGAGCAGGTTTGCTCTTTGGCATATTTAGGGTATTTTTTGGTGTCGGTTTTTGTGCCGTCTGTCTTGTAGCCAAGCGCGATTGCGTTGGCGTCGGTGTCTTTAACAAGCTCAGGCGTTTGCGCGAAAGCTGATTGAACTGCGAGCAAGCTGCCTGCGGCGGCAGTTGCTGAATGGATGATGAAGGTACGACGTTGGCTACTCATGATGGCTACTCGTTGAAGTTTTTGCAAAATTGCGTATCAATTATACCAATCAGTCGCATTAAGAACGCACCAGTAGAGAGTCTTATCCTACAAGTCGCTCAAGTATTCGACACTATGAATTCAATAGCACTCCGCGCAAATTCTGTGCCGGCGATATGCCTTTTTTGCTCCAAAAATCAATATTCTCTGCGGGTAAAAGCAGCTTATATGCCAGCGGCATAAGCGCTGTCGCATCTGAATTGACGAGCAGCACCATGCGCTGCGTGGCATCGCCATCGCTGTCTAAATTGCCGATCCAATCGAGCTCGCGCAGCGCTTGTAGGGGGCGCACAAGCTGCAAGTCATCCACGCGCAAGCGCGCAGCGAGCTGCAATTGCGTCAGGCCTTTCGCGTTGGTTTGGCGCGCAGCATCCAACGCTTGTATGGCTTCAAATGCGAGTTGGAAATTCCAGCCCGGCGTGCCGCCGCGCCTTGCTACACCTGAGAGCAAGCTTGGCAAATAAGCGGCGATCACCGCGCCAAACAGGGCGATCACCCAGGCGATGTAAATCCAGAGCAGCAAAATTGGCACGGTAGCAAACGCACCATACACAGCGGAATAGGTAGGCACGCTGCGCAAATACCATGTGAGCAAGGCTTTGGCCACTTCAAAGGCAGTGGCGGCAAAGATGCCTCCCGTCCAAGCATGCGACCACTTCACGCGCGTGTTCGGCACGTAGTGATACAGCGCAGCCATGCCGCAAGCAAGCACGGCAAACTCCAGCATATCCAGCAAAAATCGCAAGCCCCCCGGCAGTACGCCCACCAGCGTGCGCGAGGTCGCAAGCGCATAAGAGGTGAGCGTCAAACTACCCGCGAGCAAGAGCGGCCCGAGGGTCAGAGCTGCCCAGTAGATGAGTAATCGCTGGGCAAACGGGCGCAGCTGCCGCACCCGCCAAATGTTGTTTAACGTGCGATCCATCGTAAAAATCAGTGCCAGCGCCGTAACGACAAATGCAATAAAACCAACTGCACCCAAGCGAGGTGCTTTCGAAGCAAACTGCGTGAGATAACCCAATACGCTACGTGCAATATTGTCTGGCACCAAGCTTTGCACGAGCCAAGTTTGCAGCGTGTTTTGCATGGTGGAGAAGACGGGGAAAGCGGTAAACACAGCGAGGATCAACGTGAACAAAGGCACCAACGCGGTGACCGTCGTAAACGTCAGACTCGACGCTGTGAGCCCTAAGCGATCTTCGCGAAAACGCTCACGCAACACAGCGCCAGTGTTGCGCCATGGAAAGATGCGTAGCGTCTCTAGGAGATCAGGGATTTCAGCGCGAATACGATCAATCAAGCTCATGAGCGCTATCATGCCATGCTGATTTGATTTACTTTTTGTGACGCCACCTTATGACCGATGCATTGCCCACAGCGCCCACCGCCGCACACGATCCAGCGACCGAGCAACTGACTTCTCGCCTTCGCCTGATTCAATGGCTGGCCGTGGGCAGCTTGCTGGGCCTGATTGTGCTCGGGCTGGTTTGGGAGCTGTGGCTTGCCCCGATCCGCCCGGGCGGTAGTTGGCTGGCACTCAAAGTGTTGCCGCTGTGCATGCCGCTGGCCGGTTTTTTGAAAAATCGCATGTACACCTACCGCTGGGTCAGTCTGATGGTGTGGCTGTATTTTGCAGAAGGCATCACGCGAGCTTGGTCTGATCGCCCACCGAGCAACTACTTGGCGCTGATTGAGGTCGTGCTCTGTGTGATTTTGTTTGTGGCTTGCGCGATGCATGTGCGGCTGCGGGTGGGTGGGCGCTAGCAGCATCCGTAAGGTCTTAAGCGTAGCTTGAAAGTATCGTCTTTTTTAAAGCAAAATGAGCATATCGCCGGCGTATTACTTGCGCGGCGTGCTATAGAATGGTGAGTTCAAGTACGAACTGCGTGAGAGCCAAGTTCATAGTGTAAGTTTAATCATCGGTAGGTCAAAGAAGACCTCGTGAGGCGTTCTCCAGC
>JAYWHR010000040.1:0-3387 GCA_043777675.1 Comamonadaceae bacterium
GAGCGCCAACGAACTGCGAAGTTACTTTGGCGTCGTGCCCCAAGAAACCATCCTCTTCAGCGGCACGATACTGGCTAACCTGCAAGCCGGCAACCCCGGTGCGACATTTGAGCAAGTCACGCAAGCCGCGAAACTCGCTGGCATCCATGAAACCATTGAGAAGCTGCCGCAGGGCTATGAGACAGAGGTTGGTGAGCGGGGTGTGGGATTGAGTGGTGGGCAAAAGCAAAGATTGGCCATTGCACGCGCACTCATCAAGCGCCCGAAGATTCTGATCTTTGACGAAGCCACCAGTGCCCTAGACGCGCAAACCTCAGAAGCATTCGCCAAGACGATCAATCAGCTCAAAGGCAAGGTCACGATGCTGTTCATTACGCATGCGATGCCAAAGGGGTTGCAGGTCGACGACATCTTGCATATCGGCATGGGAGCGGGGGCTTTGCATAGTGCTGCGCCTGCTGCGAAACCCACGTCACCTGAGCTTGCCTCATGAAGCACATCTTGCTGATATGGGAGTTGGGCGGCAATCGAGGGCATTTAGAGCGCCTGCAAGTCGTTGCGCAAGCTCTCAAAAAGCAAGGCCATGCCATCACATTTGTAGTGCGAGATATTGAGAAATCACGCCAGTGGTTAGAAGAGCGTGGGTGGCCTTTTATTGCTGCACCGCGGTCAAACCAATCCAACTGGGGGAGCAGAACACCCAGTTGCCATGCCGATTGGTATTTGGTTGAAGGGTTTCATCGCGAAGGCGTTGCAAATCAATTGATACAGCAGTGGCAATCCATCTTGAAGCAAAACCAAGCCGATGCCGCCTTGCTCGATTACGCGCCCTTTGCCGCCTATGCCTTGCATTTTCACGGCATTCCTTTCACGACCTTGGGCTCGGGTTTTTGCTCCCCCACAACGCATGCGCCGCATGTGCCCGCCCAATCCTTCAAGCCATGGGACGCAAGCGCCGTTCAGCAAGCTAAGCTGGCGCAGCATCATCTCGCGCATGTGTTCAAAGCCTTGGCTCAACAATTGGGCTCCCGCGCGGCGCATCACATGCATGATCTGTTCACGCACGAGCGCTTGGCATTGTGTTTGTTTGAAGAGATGGATCATTTTGCAAGGCCAGCCAGCAGCCATCGCTTCTATGGCGCTATCTGGGCCAGCCATAAAAGCCAATCCATTCAATGGTCAGAGCAGGCAAGCTTGCCCAAAGTATTTTGCTATCTCAACGGCCAAGGGCAAGATATCTTGGCTGTGTTGAATCAGTTGCGCGCTACGCCCGTGCAAACCATTGCCGTCGTACCCAAGATCAGCGCCGAAGAGGCTGCAGCATTGTCATCCGCTCATTTACAGATCAGTACACAGCCCTTGGATGCCTTTGCGCTGCTGGCGCAAGCGCAGGTCTGCATCACCCACGGCGGGCTCGCGCTCAGTGCCATGAGCTTGCAGCAAGGCGTTCCCCTGCTTATATTGCCCCAGTATGTTGAGCAAGTGCTGCTCGCTCGCCAACTCAAGAAACATGGCTTGGCTGTAGCCTGCACCCTGCCGAGTGCGGCTCGCGGCATCACTGATCTGTTAACGCGCATGCTCGGTGATTCGGGCTACCACCACCGCGCCCAAACCTTCGCGCAGAAATACCGCCACATCACACCAGAATCTGTGGTGAGTCGCGTGTTGCAAGCCGCGCCTTGGAATACTTTTAAGAAAAGGCGGCTTAAATGAATCGCCAAATATCAGCACTCATCGGATTGCACACCCTCATTACTCAGCTGATCTACCGCATCGGCAAAACAATGATCGCTTTGTGGCGTGGCGTTTTCGTTCACAAGCAGCCGCTTGCGCTGCAACAAACACAGTCCATTGTCAAGCGCTGGCCTCGCAGCCAACCCGCCCATGGCGCGGCTCGCACGCATGCCAAACCCATTTGGGTCGTCCAGCATATCCTGCGCCTCAAAATCCTGTTGCCACAAGGCACAGGCGTTCGCAAAATCGCCGCCACTTTCAATCGCTCGCAAGTCACTAAAAACAGCCCAAGCCCTGTCCGTGTCAGCAAAACCTATGTGGCCAACATCTTGCGCGCCAACCAGCTCGCACTTCGCGGCTTGCGCAGCAACATACGCCAGCGTGCGCCCGGCATCAGCCCCATCAACCGCGCCTGGGGCGTTGACCTCACCGGCAAACAAGATATCCAAGGCCAATTGCATTTCATCCTAGGCATCATTGATCATGGCAGCCGCAAGCTGCTCAGCCTGCTCGTCTCCACCAAGCACAGCGCACTATTGGCAAATCATCTGCAACGCACCATTGCCCAGCACGGAAAACCCAAACGCATCCGCACAGACAACGAAAGCTGCTTCACCAGTGAGAGCTTCGGCCAATGTCTGCAAGCCAGCAATATCCGCCATCAGCGCATTGATCTGCACTGCCCTTGGCAAAACGGAAGAATCGAGCGCCTGTTTGGCACGCTGAAAGAGCAACTCAACCAAATCCACATCCAAAGCGCCGAGCATCTGCAAAGCCTGCTCGATGAATTCAAGCATTGGTACAACACCATCCGCCTGCATCAGCATCTGGGCTACCAAACTCCCCAAGAGGTCTGGCAGCAGCAACAGCCATCGAAGAAAAACCGGGCCACCAAACAGACGGTCATCACATGGTGGACAGGCTGGGGCGGCCAGCTCAGCGGAGTGCAAGGATCATGTTGACGCTACTGATGAAACCAATTTGCAAGCAGTCCAAGCCCTGTCCAGAAGTTTGGCGGTCAAACCCGGAAAATTTCACAAAAATGAGCCATCGACAGTCAAATATACCGGGGCTCGCTACACACGAAGTTCGCATTGAATGAAAAATACTGAATGAAAAGGATCTAAAGCATGAAATCCAAACAAAAAAGCAGGCTTGGCCTGCAGGCCAGCATCTCGATTGGACGGTGGACACCACACAAGATCTGGGGCGATGCGGGCGATGATTACTTGGAGGGCGGGGCTGAAACCCTACTGCATCAATACACTACTAATTCAATAGCACTCTACGCAGATTCTATGCCGGCGAAGTGCTTAAAAGGCTTTAAAAATAGAGCTAAAACTAACCAGCCAAGCTGCAAACATAGAAAATATAAGCGAAATCAGCGTGTAGCCGGCATAGAACCTGCGCAGAGTGCTACTGAGTTTGTAGTGAATCATGCATCATCTGTGCATGGAGCACGAGTATGAAAAGACTTCTTGTCCTACTGCTCATACTGATAGCAGGATCGGGTATCTACAACGCAGATGCTATCTATGGCAAGTACCTCTTCAATCAAATCTGCGAGAAAGAAGCAGGGCCGCGATACTACAAGCGAGTTGAGAAAGGGGAAGGTTGGATATCAGACGTAGTTCACTCTGAAGAAGGTAAGAA
>JAYWHR010000041.1:0-11606 GCA_043777675.1 Comamonadaceae bacterium
TCTAGCCTCCATGCCACAAAGACTCCTCAATGCCGCTGCGACGACAAAGCCTCATACGCTGCGCACTCTGCGTATGTCTGAGGCAGATGGCTAATCAGGCAAAAACGCTTATAAAACTGGTTAAAAACTTATCTGGCGAGAATTCCAACTCAGCTCAATTCACAGGTGCATCGCGCTCAACCGTTTCACTCAACCCGCTCGCCTGCGTCGTACCATCGGGCATTTGCCTCAGAAATCTTTTTGAAAACACACGCGATTGCGGCCATCACAATCCAACCCTCTCCCCGCGCGCCTTCCAAAAAATTTCTGAGTCAAACGCCCAATGGTTTCCGCTAAAAATATTGACTAGAAAAACGTGCAGCACAACTACTTGCGTTGATGTGAAATCTTACAGACCGATGTGCTTAAAATTTTCTAGTATTTCGCAACATTTTAGGCATCACTCGCTCGTAACTGTTTTCGTTGGGACTTTACGAACACGTAGATATTCTTTTGCGTCTCGCGCCAAGCTAAGCGCCTTATCAGCGAGCTCAGGAACAGAATCAATTGTGCGCTGAACTGAATCCGAAGTAAGCGCCTCGTGCCATGGACTTCCGTGCGTTTTTGGATCGACAAGTCGCAAAGGAGCTTCTTCTAGGCGTGTTAATGCTGAAGAAAAAAGACGCGCCTCGAATTGAGGGTCTATCCTTGCCGCTTCGCGCCTGTATCCCTCATATGCCTTGGCTACGGATGCTTTAAACGCGTAATCTTCAGCGAGGCGAAAGCGCTGCCCGATCTGCTTAGTCGCTAACCACGCAAACCATATTGGCGCACCTATCGACAACATTGACAAAACTACATGAAGCAGAATCGCACTCCAATTAGGTGTGGGGCCAGCAAGCGCCTGTGTCAGTGCCTCTAACCTCTGCGCACCCATCAACGAACCAATTACCAAAGCTGCAATCAGCCCTCCAACCCATGTTGTTACAGTCATCCCCAACTTTGATGCTCGCTGATCGAAAGCTGCCGCTAGGCCTTTGGTTGTTGTTGCTCGATAAGCCTCTTCGCACTGAGCCACAAGTTTTGATGCTTCTTCTGCAAAAACTTTCATTACCCTAAGATCGCCAGCGGCCGCTGCCGAATCTTTGTCAGCACCTTCAGCAGCCGCCTTAGCTGCCGCTGCAAAGGTCGCGACGCTTACTCTCGCTTCCGCCAGCGTTTGTAGATCAAGCGGCAGATTTTCAGCAACAGCGTGCGCGTGCTCAATCTCTTGCATTTGACGTTCTAGCCGGGCTCTATCTATTGCGATTGCATCTACTTCAGCTTGGATAGATTTCAGCTTTCGAATTGTGTGGCCCGGAAGCGTCTTCGGATCTGGAATACCTCTCCACCCAAGAAGTGGATACAAAGATGCACGCACAGTATCAATAGTGCCTAGATATGCTGCATAAGCGGCACCATTATTCGAGCCCCAGAAATTGGGGATAGTGCTTGCTTGCGTAATCTGTAGCAATCTAGGTAACTTCGCTAAGTTTTCCACAGCCGTCTTATCCAGGTTTTCGATGTTCGCAGCTCGTATCTCACTAGCTAGCGACGTTGCGACATTAGCGGCATCATGGCGGGTGACAGCAGGGCAATTCCATCCAAACGCCTCGCAAAAAGTCTGGTCTGCGCCCCAGCCGTTGACTATTGTTGCGCCTAGCGTGTCAAGAGCTTGGCATATTGCTTCTAGATGTGGATGCATTTCAATAACTCAAAAAAAAGTTTTGTCAAAGTAGTGTTGTTTGTGCGGTTTCAGCTGCAAACTTTGTTAAACCAAGTAAGTTATACAGCAATTGGCAACCCGCCGTAAATAGCTTTTTGTTTATGCGCCTTGTCCAGCGGAAACCATTGGGTTGTTGAATCAGAAATTTTTTGGAAGGCGCGCTGGGATCGGGTTGGATTGTGCTGATCTGAATCGCGTGTGTTTTCAAAAAATTTGCTGAGGCAATAACCCGATGGTACGACGCAGGTGAGCGGGTGGAGTGAAACGGTTGCGCACCAAGCCCCTTCGACAAGCTCAGGGCGAACCGTTTGGCTCACTACTAGAACGATTTTCATCACTACTAATTCAATAGCACTCCGCGCAGTAAATACGCCGGCTATCTGCCTAAAACTCTTAAAAAATCCAACAAAAAACCCCACGTATCACTACGCGGGGGTTTTGTTTGAAGCGCTAAGCGATGAGGCTTAGGTTGCCAAGTTCGCAGCTTAGTGATGCGTGCCATCCATGAACTGCTCATCTTCCGTTGAGCCTTTCAAGGCCGCCGTTGAAGCGTTGGCTTCAATGGTCGTCGTCACGGCATCGAAGTAACCCGTGCCGACCTCGCGCTGATGCTTCACTGCGGTGAAGCCGCGCTCGGCTGCTTTGAACTCTTTTTCTTGCAGTTCAACGAATGCGGTCATATTGTTGCGAGCGTAGCCATAGGCCAGATCGAACATGCCGTAGTTCAATGAGTGGAAGCCAGCCAAGGTGATGAACTGGTATTTGTAGCCCATGGCGCCGAGTTCGCGCTGGAATTTGGCGATGGTTGCATCGTCGAGGTTTTTCTTCCAGTTGAACGATGGCGAGCAGTTGTAGCTGAGCAGCTTGCCGGGGAATTTGGCGTGGATGGCGTCTGCGAAAGCTTTGGCAAATGCGAGGTCAGGCGTGCCGGTTTCGCACCAGATCAGGTCGGCGTATTCGGCGTAAGCCAAGCCACGCGAGATCGCTTGATCCAAGCCGTTTTTCACGCGGTAGAAGCCTTCCACGGTGCGCTCGCCGGTGATGAATGGCTTGTCGTTGTCGTCCACATCGCTGGTGACGAGGTTGGCGGCTTCTGCATCGGTGCGGGCGAGCAGCACGGTGGGCGTGCCCATCACGTCAGCGGCCAAACGAGCTGCAACGAGTTTGCTCACGGCATCGCGGGTGCTCACGAGCACTTTGCCGCCCATGTGGCCGCATTTTTTGGCAGCGGCCAATTGGTCTTCAAAGTGAACGCCAGCCGCGCCTGCTTCGATCATGGATTTCATGAGCTCGAAAGCGTTCAACACGCCGCCAAAGCCAGCTTCAGCATCGGCCACGATGGGCGCGAAATAATCGATATAGCCTGCATCGCCTGGGCCTTTGCCCTCGCTCCACTGAATCTGGTCAGCGCGTGTAAAAGTGGCGTTGATTTTCTTCACGACTTTTGGCACGGAGTCCACGCTGTACAGCGATTGATCGGGGTACATTTCGCCATTGCTGTTGGCATCACCCGCCACTTGCCAGCCGCTCAAATAGATGGCTTTCAAGCCCGCCTTGACTTGCTGCATGGCTTGGTTGCCGGTCAATGCGCCGAGCGAATTGATGAACGGCTCGGTGTTGATCAAATTCCACAGCTTTTCAGAGCCGCGCTTGGCCAGCGTGTGCTCAACTTGCAGCGAGCCGCGCAGTTTGACCACTTCAGCAGCGGTGTAGCCGCGTTTGATGCCTTTCCAGCGTGGGTTCGTCGCCCAATCTTGTTCGAGTTGCGCAATTTGCTGCTCGCGGGTCAGGTTGGTCCAGTTGCTCATGATGATCACTCCATTGAGATTTAAGAAAGAATCGAAAAGCCGATGAAGTAACTATAGCTCTTATATAAGAGTTATTTTTAATCTTGTGTCTTATAGAAGAGTAAATCTAAATTCAATAAAATCAACGCGTTACGAAGAATTTTCATAATGCGGACTACTATTTCCCATATTGAGAAATAATGCGGCGTTGCACCATATCAATAATTTCACATCGCAAAATAATAGAAATGCAATATGAAATTTGCACAACCTGTTAGAGACAGCAGAGCACAAGCTTGGCAATATTAGAAAAACGCCATGGTCCGCACTTCAATGCTCTCGCGCTTAGGCGCATTGGGCGGCGTGGTTGGGTCTTCAAAGGCGCTGTGGCCCATGAAGCGGCAGCGGCCATCCGTTGCGCTATCGTATGTTTTGAGCAGCAGCGCGGTTGACGCTTCCATTAGCGGGAAATACATCCAGCGATGTTTTGGCGAATGCCGCATCACGTAAATCTCGCCCGTGCGCTCCTTGTATTTCAGCTCCATGCGCAGCATATCGGCGTCGTCATGCGACTGCGCATCACACATGGCCAGCGGCAGCTCATGCACCTGCGTGGCGAGCGACTTCCACACATTGTAAAAAGCCACCCTGCCTTTGAGCAATTCATCTGCATCATCGGGGACGACGTCTTTCACGCGTTGCGGCCCGCTGGCCACGGTGTAATCGCTGTGTACCAGCATCACCGCTGGTCGCTGCACGGTAGTTTGCGCTTTTAAATCGGAGGGCAAGCGCTTGCGAATCGTGTGATCAAACACCTCAACCCGCTTCGCACCCGTGTGCGCTTTGACGAACTCAACCACTTGCGTATAAAACGTGCTTTTGATCTGCGCATCATCATCAAATGCCGCAAACTCACCATGCGGCGCAGTGAAATCATGCAGCTCAAAGCCCTCTTTATCCAAGCGGATTTGATCTTTGATCGGCCAAGCATCATGAATTGCCACCTCGCGCACATCTTTGCCCGGCGGGTTGAGCTTGACACTGGGATCGGGCTCGTAGAAGTAATAGTCGGGCGGGATACCGTTGTCTACGGTGTAGTTCATCGTCGCCCGCACACTCGCAAGCTCTTTCGTCATGGCCGTCATGCCTGCATACTCCTCGTGTTAATCAGGTCATTTCGCAAGCGTAAAGCCTTCGCCCACGTGCGTTTCCTTCCAGCAGGCCAAGCCTTCGATGTCCTGCAGCAACCAGCGCTTGAGATTCGGATGCGCATCAAGCGGCAGCTTCTGCCAGCCGTGCAAATGCATTGGTGCAGCCAGAGAAATATCTGCAATCGTGGGCGTGGGCCCGCAAACAAACTTACTCGTGGCAAGGCGTGCGTCAAGAATCGCCGCCAGCTTGTGCCATTGCTCTTCATTGCGCGCCACGATGTCCTTATCCGTCTCGCCGCCAAGCATCGGCTTAATGCAGTTTTCTACCAAATACGTATAACAAGCGCTAAACCAGCTAGCAGATTCCCAAAACATCCACCGATTGACGTCAGCGCGCTTTTTTACATCTTTTGGAAAGAATGCATCGGCGCCGATTTTGTCTGCTGCGTAGGCCAAAATCGCATTGCTCTCCCAAAGCACGAGCTCGCCGTCAGTCAGTGCTGGCATGGATGAGTTGGGGTTGATCTTGAGATAGGCTTCTGATTTTTGCTCGCCTTCAAAATAATTAACATAGGCCAGCTCATATGGCGCATTCATAAGCTTGAGGCCAGCGATAACTTTACGGCAGTTAATGGTGATGGGATCGGCGTGAATTTTCATGTTGTCTCCAAAAGGAATGGCTTGTTTGATTTAACTTTTTCGTGCTTTGCATAGACTGATGCGACGCAACTCACTCTGCTACTTTAAGTAAGCATTTGAGCGGCCACAAGCGTCAATGAAGCATTGCTTTGTGTCAAAATTAGCAACAATATGGGTAAACACACGATTCAAAGTGATTGGCTTGAGTCCTTTCAAGCGGTCGCGTCAACTTTAAACATCAGTGCAGCTGGTAAACAGCTTGGGCTGGACAAAAGCCAGATCAGCAAGCGCATCGCTTTACTCGAGCACAAGCTGAGCGCCACGCTTTTTGCACGCAGTACGCGAAGAGTTGCGCTCACGCCCGCTGGGGTGGCCTATCTCGGTCATGCAAAGCGGGTGCTTGCTGAGCTTGATGCAGGCGAAGAGCTCTTACGCAGCTTGCGCACTGATCTTTCAGGCCGCATCCGCCTGACAGCGCCCGTCTCATGGGGCCAACGCGTGCTGGCACCTTGCCTACCAGAATTTTTGCGTCAACATCCAGGCATTGAGATCGAGCTCATTTTGTTAGACCAAAAAATGGACCTCGCGCAAGACAACATTGACCTCGCCCTGCGCTGGACAGCTAAGCCCAGCGCAGGTTTGTCTAGCATGCCCATTGCAGCGATTTATTGGCACCTAGCAGCCAGCTATAGCTATCTCGCAGCCAACGGCACGCCGAAGTCACCCAGAGATCTCACCAAGCACCAATGCTTTTGCTACTGGCGAGAAAGCCTTGATGACCGCTGGGAGTTTGAAGAACGGTCCAACCAAGAGCGTCACAGCGTGCAAGCCCAAGGCCGCTTCCATGCCAACAATCCAGAAGCCGTGTTGGCTGCCGCAAGCCAAGGCTTAGGCATCGCGTTGCTCCCGGACTATTTGTGCAACGAACCCTTTGAACAGGAAACTCTCATTCGCCTGTTGCCTGCCTTCCAACCGCTCACGCGCTTCGGCTCACATATGTATGCCCAGGCGCCCGTAGAGCGAGCCTTGCTGCCGCGCAATCGGGCGTTACTGACATATTTGCAAAGTGCTCTGTCACGACCCGATCACATGGCATGAGATTTTGTTGCGCGTTTTATATGCGTTTTAGGCAGGTAGCCGGCATAAAAACTGCGTGAAGCGCTATTAAATCAGTAGTACTCATGGTTTCTCAGCAGTGCTCAGTGGTACGCTGGCAGCGCCGCAATCCGGGCGCGAGCGGCACCATATTCAGCCTTCAGGCGAGCCACCAGATCACCCGCGCTCATGACTTCTTTGATCACGCCGATGCCTTGGCCGCAGCCCCAGATGTCTTTCCAGGCTTTGGCAGAGCCCCCTGCGTCTGCCCCGCCGAAATTCATTTTGCTGGGATCGCTCTGGGGAAGGTTGTCTGGGTCCATGCCAGCGTTTTGGATGCTGCCTTTGAGGTAGTTGCCATGGATACCGGTGTAGAAGTTGGAATAGACGATGTCATCGGAATTGCTCTCGGTGATCATCTGTTTGTAGGCGTCGGTAGCGCGGGCTTCATGCGTAGCGATGAAGGGTGAGCCGATGTAGGCCAGATCAGCGCCTGCACATTGGGCGGCAAGGATCGCGTCGCCAGAAGCGATGGAGCCAGACAAAGCAATCGGGCCTTCAAACCACTGGCGAATTTCTTGCAGCATGGCAAATGGGCTCTTGGTAGAAGCGTGGCCACCAGCGCCTGCGGCGACTGGAATCAAACCAGTGGCGCCCTTCTCTATCGCTTTGCGGGCAAATACGTTGTTAATCACATCATGCAGCGTGATGCCGCCCCAAGCCTTGACAGCTTGGTTCACATCTTCGCGCGCGCCGAGCGAGGTGATGATGATGGGCACTTTGTATTTTTCGCAGACCTGCATGTCGTGCTCTAAACGATCGTTAGATTTATGCACGATCTGGTTGATGGCATAAGGCGCGGCAGGTTTGTCTGGATTGGCCTTGTTGTACGCGGCCAGCTCTTCGGTGATCTCATGCAACCATTCATCGAGCTGCGCAGCAGGGCGCGCATTGAGCGCAGGCATGGAGCCCACCACGCCGGCTTTGCATTGCGCGATGACTAATTTTGGATTGCTGATGATGAACAGCGGGCTACCGATAACGGGGAAAGGAAGGTTTTGCAGGATGGGAGGGAGTTGGCGCATGACTATCTCTCTTAGTTAGGATATTTGGTGAGGGTAGAAGAAAAAATTTCCGGACGCAGAAGACACAAAGGTCACGCAGAAAAAATACAAAAGAGTCACAAAGACAAATTTTTTTGTATTTGGTATTTTTTGCGTCTTTTGCGAAACCTTTGCGTCTTCTGCGTCCGGTATTGAATTGAACTGGTTTTAAAACGCGTCAAGAGCCAACGAAGTCACCGAATCAGCACCCTCAACAATGCTATCTCGCACGCCGGGTGCTTTGCTCAGCATGTGGTCTGCATAGAAGCGCGCCGTGATGATTTTGGCTTTCATGAAATCGATGTCAACGCCGGCTGCTAGCTCGTCTTCAGCAGCGAGCAGCGAGCGCGCCATTTGCCAGCCAGCAAACACGTTGCCAGCCAGCATGAGGTAAGGCACGCTGCCTGCGAATACGGCGTTGGGCGAAGCACTCGTATTGCCTGCGACGAATTCGATTACGTCGATTAGAGCTTTACGAGCTGCGGTCAAGCGCTTCAGCACGGCGCGGGAATGCGCACTGTCTCGTGCGGCCAAAGCTTTTTCAGTCGCTTCGATTTGCGCCACGATGCCTTTGGCCATTTGGCCGCCATCGCGCGATGTTTTGCGACCTACCAAATCGTTGGCCTGAATCGCCGTGGTGCCTTCATAGATTGTGAGAATTTTGGCGTCACGGTAATATTGCGCTGCGCCCGTCTCTTCAATGAAGCCCATGCCGCCATGCACTTGTACGCCTAGGCTGGTCACTTCCAAGCTCATCTCCGTTGAGTAACCCTTCACCAGCGGAACCATGAAGTCATAGAACGCAGCATTTTGCTTGCGTACATCCGCATCAGGATGGTGATGCGCGGCATCAAATGCTGCAGCTGCGCCGGCAGCAAGTGCTCGGCAGCCTTCGGTATAGGCGCGCATCGTCATGAGCATGCGCTTGACATCGGGATGATGAATGATCGCGGCGCTGCCCGGCATGCTGCCATCAACCGGGCGGCTTTGCACTCGATCTTTCGCATACTGCACAGCTTTTTGGTATGCGCGCTCAGCAATCGCAATGCCTTGAACACCGACGCCAAACCGTGCGGCATTCATCATGATGAACATATACTCCAAGCCACGGTTTTCTTGGCCGACAACATAACCAATTGCGCCGCCATGGTCGCCATACTGAAGCACTGCGGTAGGCGATGCCTTGATGCCCATCTTGTGCTCGATGCTCACGCAATGCACATCGTTGCGCGCGCCCAAGGAGCCATCTTTGCCCACCATGAATTTCGGCACGACAAACAGCGAAATCCCCTTAACGCCTTCGGGCGCGCCCTGAACGCGCGCGAGCACGAGATGCACGATGTTCTCGGCCATATCGTGTTCGCCGTAAGTGATGTAGATTTTGGTGCCGAAGATTTTGTATGAGCCATCGGGCAAAGGCTCAGCACGGGTGCGTACCATCGCCAAATCTGAGCCGGCTTGTGGCTCGGTCAGGTTCATCGTGCCCGTCCATTTACCGCTGACCAGATTTCCTAAATAAATTGACTTGAGCTCATCAGAGCCAGCCGTTAACAGCGCCTCAATCGCGCCATCGGTGAGCAAGGGGCACAGCGCAAAGCTCATGTTGGCAGACTGCAGCATCTCGCCGCAAAACGCGCCAATGGTTTTAGGCAAACCCTGCCCGCCATGATCAACTGGATGCTGCAAACCCTGCCAGCCGCCCTCACAATATTGCTGATAGGCCTGTTTGAAGCCAGGCGTTGTGGTGACATAGCCATCCTTGAAAAAAGATGGATTTTTGTCGCCTTCCCAGTTCAGCGGCGCGAGCACACCTTCGTTGAATTTTGCGCATTCTTCAAATACAGCTTGCGCCGTGTCATAGCCCGCGTCTTCAAAACCGGGGATTTGCGCCACAGCATCAATGTTGGCGATGTGCTTAATCGCAAACAGCATGTCTTTAACGGGGGCTTTGTAGGTCATGTACTTTGTCTCGATTCGTAGTGATAGCGAGGAAGAAGAAAATCGAACTTCCGGACGCAGAAGACGCAAAGGTTACGCAGAAGAAATACAAAAGAATCAAAAACGTAATCGAGAAAACTAATCTCAAATCTCTTAATCAGAGAGCTTAAAAGTTTAAATTCCTGTTCCCACTTTTTATATTTCTTGCATTCGGTACTTTTTGCGTCTTTTGCGTAACCTTTGCGTCTTCTGCGTCCGGTATTGAATTTAAATTTACAGCTTAGAAACCAACTCAGGCACAGCCACAAACAAATCCGCTTCCAGGCCGAAATCAGCCACGCTGAAAATTGGGGCTTCTGCATCTTTGTTGATCGCCACAATGACTTTGCTGTCTTTCATACCGGCCAGATGCTGGATCGCGCCGGAGATGCCCGCTGCGATGTACAGCTGAGGCGCGACGATCTTGCCGGTTTGGCCGACTTGCCAATCGTTAGGCGCATAGCCCGCATCGACTGCTGCCCGGCTTGCGCCTAGAGCTGCGCCGAGCTTATCGGCTAGCGGGGTCATCACTTCATTGAATTTCTCAGCCGAGCCGAGTGCGCGGCCACCGGAGACGATGATCTTGGCGGCAGTCAGCTCAGGGCGATCAAGCTTGGCGATCTCTGAGCCGACAAAGCTGCTTTTGCCAGAGTCGCCAGCCGCCGTGACAACTTCAACCGTTGCCGAGCCACCTGTGGCAGCGGCAGGATCAAAGCCCGTAGTGCGCACGGTGATGACTTTCACCGCATCTTTGCTTTGCACAGTCGCGATCGCGTTGCCCGCATAAATCGGGCGCTCAAAAGTGTCTGAGCTATCGACCTTAGTGATGTCAGAAATTTGGCCGACATCAAGCTTTGCAGCCACACGAGGCGCGATGTTTTTGCCGGATGCTGTGGCGGGGAACAAGATGTGTGAGTAGCTAGACGCAATAGCCAACACTTGCGCTGCCATGTTCTCCGCTAGGCCGTTCGCAAACTGCGCGCCATCGGCATGAATCACTTTGCTCACGCCAGTAATGGCTGCTGCGGCTGTCGCTGCTGCACCGGCATTGTTGCCTGCAATAAGCACATGCACATCACCGCCGCATGCCAAGGCAGCAGTGACGGTGTTAAGGGTTGCGCCTTTAATGGAGGCATTGTCGTGTTCAGCAATTACTAAAGTTGTCATGATCAAATTACCTTTGCAACGTTTTTCAATTTATCAACCAGCGTGGCTACATCGGGCACTTTGATACCGGCGCTGCGTTTGGCAGGCTCGCTCACTTTGAGCGTTTTGATGCGCGGGGCAACATCGACGCCTAAGTCTTCTGGTTTATAAACATCAAGCTGCTTTTTCTTGGCCTTCATGATGTTCGGCAGCGTCGCGTAACGCGGCTCGTTCAAGCGCAAATCGGTGGTGATGATCGCGGGCAGTTTGAGCGAAATTGTCTCCAAGCCCCCGTCAACTTCGCGTGTCACCGTGGCGGTGTCGCCTGCGACTTCTACTTTCGACGCGAACGTGGCCTGACCCCAGCCAAGCAATGCGGACAGCATTTGGCCCGTTTGGTTGGCATCGTCGTCAATAGCCTGCTTGCCAAGAATCACGAGACCGGGTTGTTCCTTATCGACAATCGCCTTGAGCAATTTGGCAACAGCCAAGGGTTGCAGCTCAACGTCAGTCTCAATCAGAATCGCACGATCCGCGCCGATGGCCATCGCGTTGCGTAGGGTTTCTTGACATTGCAATACACCGGCAGACACCGCGATCACTTCAGTCGCAACGCCTTTTTCGCGCAGACGAACGGCTTCTTCGATCGCGATTTCGCAGAACGGATTCATCGACATCTTGACGTTGGCGATGTCCACACCAGAATTGTCAGGCTTGACGCGTACTTTAACGTTGTAATCAACCACGCGTTTTACCGGCACCAAAATCTTCACACATCTCTCCTTTGTGAGTACATTCGCCTTCACAGGCGCGGTCACCGCCAAGGCGATGGCCGTATCCGTCTGATTATAGAAATTTGCCGCACTACGTGTTGGGGTCGCAGTGTGCTTTGAGCCGGTGCTCTAGGCGTACACCTTGCGCGGCTTCTGCTACGCTCGTTGCAACAGGTGGAGCTTCGGGGTAG
>JAYWHR010000042.1:0-3197 GCA_043777675.1 Comamonadaceae bacterium
AATGATGGCTTCTTGTTTCTTGACAGAGATAGCAATGGCGTTGTGAGCAGCGGCAAAGAGCTCTTCTCCAACAGCTTAGTCAGCGATGATTACAAAGGCACAAAAAGCATTGAATGGGTCGATGCGAATCGGGATGGCAAGATCAACAGCCTAGACCCCGTGTTTGCCAAGCTGAAGATTTGGCAAGACATCAACCAAGATGGGGACAGCTTCAACATTGTGGTCACGCCGGCAGTAGCCGCTGTGGCAGCATTGAGCATTGGTGCAGATCGAATCGATACTACAAAATCAATAGCACTCTGCGCAGTATATACGCCGGCTAAGTACTTAAATGATGCTGAAAATGCCAAGAAAACCTGCCTCATAACGACGGATCAGCTTTGGGGAACTGGAAAGAGAAACACAGGCGAGCAGTGTGCTGGATACTATGAATTCAATAGCGTCTCACGCAGATTTTGTGCCGGCGAAGTGGCTAAAAGGCTTGGAAAACTGGCGGGGAATGATGATTACTGGAGAAGTGCAGCATGAAGCTGAAAAAACTCACTCAGACCATGAATCACCAAATCGCTCGTCAAGCCAGATTTCATATTATTGTGTTGGCCGTGGCCTTTAGTGCATCGGCATGTGCGCAGACATCTTTGCCACCCAGCTCTACACCAACAATCAAGCTGCAAGGCATTTATGGCGAGCCCTTGCCGCCACCCAACAAAGCGGTTGCGCATCACTGGCCACCAGAGATCAAGCAACTGGTGGATGACATGCTAGAGCTTTTTGATAACAAACGTACGCCAACTTTGCGAGTCGAACAAATCGAGCAAAAACTCAAAATCAAGCTAAATCGCACGCCGCTCAGAAGTGATCAGGGAGGAATGACTGCGAACTATGACATTGTGCAGTCTGCTTGGCTCATCTCACGCACTGATCAGCCAGACCCGAGATTACCTGGAAACTATGTGATTAGGGATGATGTTAAGACAAAGCTGACCTCTCACAAACTTGAATTGCCTCTTGACATGACTCGCTACTGCCTCAGCCCCTATGACTTAGCGATTTACACGGGAGCTCAATACTCGCCCGATCCGATCTGGTTCCCGCGAAGCAAATTCATCCAGCCCGGCCCCCCACGCTACGAATGGGGCATGTTCAATCCTCAGCCTAATGGCCAGTCATTTTTTAGAGCGCAATCTTTATTTGCACCTCGTACAGCCGTTTTGAGCGTCCGCGCAAGTCCCTCATGCGTTGGGACACTTGCCGGTTATACCGTTACCCCTCTGGAGAAATAATCATGCCTACACCACTGAACCCCACTATTTTTGATGCAATTCGCAGCGGCGGAGCCAATACCATTTTTTTGCAGCGCTTTGAATACTGGGTCAATCGATTGCCTTCTTTCGAGTCCTTCCGCCAGAACTCCCAGCAAAGCGGTACGACGCGAGTTGTAGTGCGCTTTGCTGATCCTAACGTTCCTAGTGATCAGATACAAGACAATGCTGCCGCTGAATATCGAGCTGCTTCGATTGATATAAATACTGGTACGGTTATCAAACCACCCGAGCTATTGCTCTCGCGTTCCGAATTTGTCAGAAGTTCTATCAGCATCACCGCTGTAGGGCGCGTTCTGGACGATACGCTGCATGAATTCAAGCACCATGATCGGGTAGATATTCGCGACGCAGCTACGCAAAATCTTAGCGAAGGAAGCGGCACTCCCGCAGACCGCGCCAACACCTACGTCAACGCCATGCTTGATGACGAAACGGCATCGCGTTATCAAGGCTATCAAGTCTGGAAAGAACTCAAGACGCTTGAACCTTCATCCATTGGGCGTGTTGATGCCTATTTGTCAGGCAATCCCGTCTTCGCCAAATTTCGTGAGCTGGAGGCGCAAGTCGATCCTTTGCTTTCGCCAGCAGAGCGTGAACAATGGATTGTTGAAAACAGCCGAGGTGTGATGGCAGCTTACGACAATGGTTCTTATCGAGATAGTTTTGCTGATTTTGCTGCTACCTCGACAGGTTTGAACCCCGACACTTTTAAAAGTAACACTGCTGCCAGACTACGCAGCGTCTCAGATTTTGCAATCGATGAAGACTTTGCAGACGATGGGTCGGGCACACTTACAGTTTCTTATGAAAACGGAAACGTAGATCATTTTGTTTTTGACAGCGACGGTAAACCATTCGCCCGAATTACCACCATCCCCGGCCCCCGCGACACCGAGACCGTCAACACCTACAACTACGACAGCGCAGGCAAGCCCGTCATTCAATCCAGCTGCCTCGTTGAGCGCTATTACGACACCGATGGCGAATACCGAAACGAGACCGTCACCACGTACGTCAACGGCGTGCCCATGGTCGAGTTCGTCCGCTATGGCTACGATGGCGTGGAGTATGGCCGCGAGACCCGGCCAGCGCCTGCCGCTCCGGGCTTAACCTCGCCGCAGACAATCACCGTTTTAAACGACATCGCAGGCCTGATCGGCGCCATCCAAGGCGGCCAGCCCATCCCGATTCTCAACAGCGGCTTGCGCGTCATCAACAGCGTCACCGCCAACAACCCTGTCCCCAGCCTCGTCACAGCCGGTCAAATCGTCGGCGGCCTAGCCAGTCTATACAACCTCTCCAACGCCTTGCGCAATGGCGACACACTCACCCAGATTAACGCCACCCTGTCCACGCTGAACTACGTCAATCAGACGCTGCCTCAGCTCCTCAGCGGCCCCGGCGCAGCGGCTTTCAGCCCAGCCCTCAATGGCGTCTTAAACGGCACAGGCACAGGCGTCGGTGGTGCATTCAACGGCTTAGGGGCAGGCAATGTTCCCGGCGTCCTGCCCGTCATCGGCCTCATCCTCGCCATTCGAAGCGGTGATCCTTTAAGCATCATCAGCGGCCTGATCGGCATCATCAACCCCGTCTTGCTCACCACGCCCCCTGTCGGCTGGATTCTTGCTGGCCTGCAAATTCTCAGGCTTGTATTTGCCAGCGACCCCCCCGAAGCCTGGGGCATTGCCAAATTCGTCACCGCCGCTGATGGCAGCATCAGCATCGACACCCAAGGCGTGGCCTTCGGCCCGCAGCGCGTGCGCCAGCAATTGCAAGGCACACAAGCCTACCTGCAAAGCATGATTGCCTTCACCCAGCTCTCGAGCCCAGAAACCCCTTTAGGCATCATCCCCCAGCGCACAGCCTCCATCA
>JAYWHR010000043.1:0-40260 GCA_043777675.1 Comamonadaceae bacterium
GAAGTAATTCAAAATCCCGCCCTCAAGTTGCGCGACCTTGAGCCCCATATCCTGCATCCACACGCTGCTCTTCTCGCAGCGAATGCCGCCGGTGCAATACATCGCCACTGTCTTTCCCTGCTCTTTCCATTCTTGCGAATGCGCCTTCACATATTCAGGAAAATCGCGGAAATTCACGACGCCGGGATCCACCGCACCCTCAAAGCGCCCGAGCCGCCATTCAAAGCTGTTGCGGTTATCAAGGAGCACAACATCTGGCCGCTTGATCAGCTCGCGCCATTCCCGCGGCGCCACGTCATTGGCATGAATCTCATCAATCCGACCCGGCGCATCTACCCCGTCTACCCCCAGCGGCACAATCTCGCGCTTCCAATGCACTTTCATCCGCTTGAAAGGCTGCGTCAGGCATGCCGTGCGCTTAAACAACATACCCTTGAACGCACCAGCAAGCACAGCGTTTAGGTTATCGCCCGCTTGTATCTCCGCTTCAAAAGCATCCATCTGCTGCGCTGTGCCAGCCAGCATGCCATTGATGCCCTCATGCGCAATAAGAATGCTGCCTCGCAAGTCTTTCGTCAACTCACGCAAGCGCTGCGCCACGGCCTCCGGTTGAGTGAGGTGAACGAATTTGTAGAAAGCGATGTGAAAGAGATCAGACATACAGACCGTATTATCCCAGAGCCTTCAAGGCTATTTTTAAGCCTGTTTTTGAAGCGTTTTAGGCAGATAGCCGGCATAGAATATGCGCTGACAGCTATCAATTTAGGAGTAGCAACACTCAGGGCATGACGTGCGCCTTCATCCAATCGGGCAACGCAGCCGCCTTTTGCAACGGGAAATTCACCCAGATCGTCGTTGCACCACCGGCTGCGTAGATCACACCTGGCTCATCAGCGCGCTCCATCGTGCCCCAAGTCTCAAACGTCGTACGCTGCGGATCGCTGGCATACATTTTGATCAACACATCACCGGGATACACGAGCTGTTTGTAGAAATTACAAAACGCATTCAAGATCACGGGGCCTTCGCCCGCCGGATCAGGCTGGCATCCAATCGAGCGCATCCATTCGATACGAATCGTCTCCAAATAACGAAAATACAGCGTGTTGTTCACATGCCCCATCGCATCCATGTCGCCCCAGCGCATCGGAATACGCATTTCGTAAACTAATTTTTTAAGCTCAGGGATCTCGTATTTCATAGCCTGAATTATCAGCCTGCCGCTCGTTATGCCAGAACATGATTTTTTGTTATATGAAAAGTTATTGCAAAAAAGCGACCCGCGGGTCATCCGGGGCAAGAAAATTCAGCCAAAATCTTAAGGGTTTGCTGTGTCATCTTTTTTTCACAGCGTCTTCGCAAGTATTCTAAGCAAAGAGACACTACTCATGACCACCGCGCAACCCACCATCATCTACACCCTAACTGACGAAGCCCCGCTATTGGCCACCGCATCTTTTCTGCCCATCATTCGCGCTTTTGTGGCACCAGCCGGTTTGAAAATCGACACCGCTGATATTTCAGTGGCCGCCCGCGTGCTCTCGAACTTCCCAGAGTTTTTGCGTGAAGAGCAGCGACTGCCCGATACGCTGGCTGATCTGGGTAAGCTCACATTGCGCCCCGAGGCTAACATCATCAAGCTGCCTAACATCAGCGCCTCCATCGCCCAGCTCAAAACCTGTATCAAGGAGCTACAAGGCCAAGGCTTCGCCATTCCAGACTACCCGGAAGACCCGAAAACCGACGAAGAAAAAAGCATCAAGACGCGCTACAACAAGTGCACTGGCAGCGCAGTCAACCCAGTGCTGCGCGAGGGCAATTCAGATCGTCGCGCGCCTAAAGCCGTCAAAGAATTTGCACGTAAAAATCCACACAGCATGGCCGAATGGAGCCAAGCCTCGCGCTCTCATGTTTCGCACATGCATGATGGCGATTTTTATCATGGCGAAAAATCCATGACGATGGATCGCCCGCGTGATGTGAAGATGGAGCTGATCACGCCCAGCGGTCAAACCATTGTGCTCAAAGAAAAAGTCTCACTGCTTGATCGTGAGGTGATTGACAGCATGTTTATGAGCAAGAAAGCGCTGCTTGAGTTTTACGAAAAAGAAATTGAAGATGCCCGCAAGAATGGGATTTTGTTTTCCCTGCATGTGAAGGCCACGATGATGAAGGTCTCACACCCTATCGTGTTTGGCCACTGTGTTCGGATTTTTTACAAAGATGCTTTTGCCAAGCATGCCAAGCTCTTTGACGAGTTGGGCATCAATGTGAACAACGGCATGGTTGATCTGTACAACAAGATTGCCACCCTGCCGCAGAGCAACCAAGATGAGATCAAACGCGATTTGCATGCCTGCCACGAAGGCCGCCCGGCTCTGGCCATGGTCGATTCTGCCAAAGGCATTACCAATTTCCATTCGCCCAATGATGTGATCGTGGATGCATCTATGCCAGCCATGATCCGCAATGGCGGCATGATGTGGGATGCCAATGGCCGCTTAAAGGAAGTCAAAGCCGTGATGCCGGAATCGACCTTCGCCCGCATTTACCAAGAGATCATCAATTTCTGCAAATGGCATGGCGCATTTGATCCCAAGACCATGGGCACCGTGCCCAACGTAGGCCTGATGGCCCAGCAGGCTGAAGAATACGGCTCACACGACAAGACATTTGAGATGACGCAAGCAGGCGTCGCGAACATCACGGATATCAACACCGGCGAGGTGCTGATGAGCCAAAATGTCGAAGTTGGCGACATTTGGCGCATGTGCCAGGTAAAAGATGCTGCGATCCGCGATTGGGTCAAGCTGGCTGTGAATCGCGCTCGCAATTCAGGCATGCCGGTGGTGTTCTGGCTTGATCAGTTCCGCCCGCATGAGGCGCAAGTGATCACGAAAGTGAAGATGTATTTGCATGAGCACAACACTGCTGGCCTTGATATTCAAATCATGAGCCAAGTGCGCGCCATGCGCTACACGCTGGAGCGCGTGGCTCGCGGCTTAGATACGATTAGCGCGACTGGAAATATCTTGCGCGACTATCTCACTGATTTATTCCCAATTCTTGAGCTGGGAACCAGCGCCAAGATGCTCTCCATCGTGCCTCTCATGGCCGGCGGTGGGATGTATGAAACGGGCGCAGGCGGCTCGGCTCCCAAACATGTGCAGCAACTGACGGAAGAAAATCATCTGCGCTGGGATTCACTGGGCGAATTTTTGGCGCTCGCTGTGTCATTGGAGGATCTAGGTCTCAAAACCAACAATGCTCGAGCCAAGTTGCTATCCAAAACGCTCGACATGGCAACAGGCGAACTGCTCGACACGAACAAAAACCCTTCACCGAAAACTGGCCAACTCGACAACCGTGGGAGCCAGTTTTATTTGGCGATGTATTGGGCGCAGGCATTGGCTGAGCAGACGGCAGATGCAGACATGGCCAAGCACTTTGCGCCATTAGCCAAGACGCTCACTGACAATGAGAAAACCATCGTCGCCGAGCTCGCTGCTGTGCAAGGCAAGCCCGCAGATATCGGCGGCTACTATCGCCCTGATTTCGCAAAATTAGACAAAATCATGCGCCCAAGTGCAACGCTGAATGCGGCTTTGGCGGCGGTTGCTTAACTCGCTAGCCTCACTGCTCAACTCAAGCCCTCGGTTAACGCTGAGGGCTTTTTTGTGTTCTAGCCGGCATGGTTGGCGTGTCGTTGCATACTATTAATTTCATAGCACTTCACGCAGATTCTATGACGGCTAGAGCTCGAAAATAGCATGAAATCTGGCTCAATATGCGCTTCAACGCGGCACAGCTTATTGACAAACCCACCGCAAATAGACACCATGAGATATACCATCACGTCAAGGGAATTTACATGCTGCAAACCGCCAAGATTTTTGCCACTGGCCGCAGCCAGGCCGTGCGGCTCCCGTTAGCCTTTCGTTTTGACGTTTCCGAGGTCTTCATTCGGCATGACCCCAGCACCGGTGATGTGGTGCTCTCACGTAAGCCATCCGACTGGCAAGGCTTGCTGGATGCAGTGGCGCTCAATGCCCAAGACGGCCTGCTGATCGAGCGCCGCCAAGAGCCAGCGCAGCCGCGCCGCGACCCTTTTGAGGGCTGGCAGGAATGACTCAGCGCTACATGCTAGACAGCAATATCGTCAGCCACATCATGCAGGGGCGCGATGCTGCTCTGCTGGCGTGCCTGAGCCAAATCCCAGTTGGTCAAGCCGTGATCTCCAGCCTGACCCTAGCCGAGCTCGAATATGGTTTGCACCGCAAAGGCCAGCCCGCACGCCTAAAAAACGCCCTGCTTTAAGTTTTGCTGCGCGTGGACGTGCTGCCTTGGGACGAAGATGTGGCGCGTTGTTATGGCCATTTGTGCCACACGCTTGAAGCACAGGGCGTTAACTTAAGTGACCTCGACATGATGATTGCCGCTCACTCGGTTGCAGCAAACACCACCCTGGTCAGCCGCGACAAAGCGTTTCAAGCGGCAGCAGATATCAAAACCACACCAATGAAGCTAGAAGTTTGGTAGCGGCGGTTTAAGGCAGCAGACTACCGATGGGCGCGAATGCTCGCAAGAATGCCGGCCACAAAGACTGTCGTGGCAACGAATTGCACCATGGTCGGCCATTGGCCATCCCATAGGAATGAATAAATCAGCGCAAAAATCGTCTCGCTCACGATGAGTTGGCCGCACAGGCTAGCTGAAAGGCGCTGGCTGGCAATGTTCCAGAGGATCGTAGCCACCCATGCAGAGCCAATGCCGGTTGCTACGGAAAGAATAGCAGCTAACGCAGCATTTTCGCCGGCTAAGATCACTTTTGGCTGTGAACCGGCGACTAACCAGAGCACGAGTGCGCCTATGCCAGTGGCCACGCCCAGCCAATTCGCCCACGTTGTGGCGCTCACCTCGGGGTGATCTTTGAGCCACTTGGCGTTCATCAATCCAAAAGCTGTCCAGCAAGCCATGGAAGCGACTGAGAAAGCCACGCCGCGCCAAAAATGATCGCCAGTTGAAACAGTATTGCTTGCGCTGTGCGAAGCCGTCATCATGAGCGCCAGGCCGCAACCTGTGAGCAGCAAACCGGGCATGAGTAATTTCCAGCTCAGGCCAGCCGGTTTGCCCAACATCATCATCCACAGAGGAATCGTGCCAATGATCAGAGAAGGCACTTCTGTGCCCGCATCGCGAATGCCATACACCAGCAGCAAGTAGTAGCCTGTGAAGCCCAACACGCTGAGTAACGCCGCAGAGCGCGCCTGCGCCAAAGTTGGCAACACGCGGTTTTTAGCGAGCAATATCAAGGCAAAGGCCAGCACCCCATACGAGACAAAACGCCCGACCGTGAAATCCAAGCCAGAGAGATCAGGCACCATGCGCGGCGCAACAAACACCAAGCCCCAAAGCGCGCCAGCCAAGAGGCCACAGACAATGCCGACCCACATCGCCTTAGAACCGGAGGAAACGTTTAAACACCAAATCCATCATCTGCAGCAATCACCGCACCATTGATGAAATCGCTCTCTTTCGAGCAAAGCATCACCAGCAGCGCATCCAAGTCTGATGCCTTGCCCACGCGCTTCCTCGGCAGCATTTGCACCAGCTTTTGGCCTTGCTCGGTTTGCCAATGGTGGTGATTGATCTCGGTATCAATGTAGCCGGGGCAGATCGCATTCACATTGATGCCGTATTTCCCCCACTCCACAGCCATCGCTTTCGTCATGTGAACGACAGCGGCTTTGCTCATGCAATACACGCCGATTTGCGGCAAGACCTTGAGGCCAGCCATCGAAGCGATGTTCACAATGCGCCCGCCGGTATACGTGCCCGGCGCAGCGCCTTTTGCGCGAGCGAGCATGCGCTTGCCCACCTCTTGCGCCACGAAAAATGAGCCGCGTGTGTTCGTGTTGAAAATAAAGTCGTAATCGTCTTCCGTCACATCGGTGATGCGCTGTGTGGTGGATACGCCCGAATTGTTGATCAGGATATCAATCGGGCCAACTTCCGTCTCGGCATGGGCCACCGCTGATTTGATGCTTACGGTGTCTGTGACGTCAAGTGCTACAACATGGGCGCTGCCCCCTTCAGCTTCAATCTCAACGCGCAGTTCTTTAAGTTTGTCAATGCGGCGGCTGGCCAGCACCACGGCTGCGCCGGCTTTGGCCAAAGTCTTGGCAAATTGCGTGCCTAAGCCACTGGAAGCGCCGGTCACCAACGCGACGCGGCCAGAGAGATCAAGTTCGTAGCTCATTTAGAGAGTCCTCTTTAGTGACAATAACGAGCTTCGCTGAGAAATTCTCTGCGCCCCGCCTAAAATTAGATGAATTGATTATCAACGACGAATCAGAAAGTCTCAGGCTATGAACACCCAAGAAATCCTCGCAGCCTATGGCCCACGCGAATCCATGGAATATGACGTCGTCGTCGTTGGCGGCGGCCCTGGCGGCTTGGCCACAGCCATTCGCTTGAAGCAAAAGGCGCAAGAAACTGGCAAAGACATCACAGTCGTTGTGATCGAAAAAGGCTCGGAGCCCGGTGCACACATCCTCTCAGGCGCGATCATGGATCCTCGCGCGCTTACTGAGCTAATCCCTGATTGGAAAGAAAAAGGCGCCCCGCTGAATCAACCAGTGACCGACGACGCGATCATGTTTTTCAGTGAGAAATCAGCTGTGCGTGTGCCCGGCCCGCTCGTTCCGCCCAATCTGGCCAACCACGGTAACTACATCATTAGCCTCGCGAATCTAACCAAATGGATGGCGCAGCAGGCTGAAGCGCTGGGCGTGGAGATTTTTCCGGGCTTCTCTGCGGCGGAAGTTCTCTACAACGAAAATGGCTCAGTCAAGGGCATTGCCACCGGCAACCTCGGTATCAGCAAAGATGGCGAGATCACGCCCGATTTCCAGCTCGGCATGGAGCTACATGGCAAATACACTGTGTTCGCTGAAGGCGCGCGCGGCCATCTGGGCAAGCAATTGATTGCCAAATACAAGCTCGACGAAGGCAAAGACCCGCAGAGCTTTGGTATCGGGATCAAAGAGCTTTGGGAAATTGATCCTGCGCGCCATCAGCCGGGCTTGGTGTTGCACAGCGCAGGTTGGCCAATGGATTCCAGCACCTATGGCGGTGCATTCCTTTATCACATGGAAAACAACCAAGTCGCGCTTGGCTTCGTTGTTGGCCTCAACTACGAAAATCCGTACCTCAGCCCATTCGAAGAAATGCAGCGGTGGAAAACGCATGCGAACATTCGCTGGTATTTGGAAGGCGACGAAGCCAAAGGCATCAAGCCAGCCAAGCGCATCGGCTACGGCGCGCGCGCCATCAATTCCAGTGGCCTGCTTTCGCTGCCCAAAACCGTCTTCCCCGGCGGCGCATTAATCGGCTGCAATGCGGGCTATCTGAATGTTGGCCGCATCAAAGGCAGCCATGCGGCCATCAAAACCGGCATGCTCGCAGCCGATGCGGCGTTTGATGCCGTTCATTCGGGTCGCCAGCATGATGAGCTCTCAGCCTACCCACAGGCTTTCGAGAAGAGCTGGCTGCATACTGAGTTGCACAAAGATCGCAACTTCAAAAACTGGTTCAAAAAAGGCTTGGCTATTGGCACGCTCATGAACGGCATTGAGCAATTTGCTTTGCGCGGCCATATTCCATGGACATTGCACCGCGATAAAGCTGATCACGAATGCCTCAAGCCGGCTCGCGAATGCGCTGAGATCAAATATCCCAAGCCCGATGGCAAGCTCACCTTTGACCGCCTCTCCAGCGTGTTTATTAGCAACACCAATCACGCAGAAAATCAGCCCGCGCACCTCACGCTCAAAGACTCCAGCGTACCAGTCAACATCAACCTCATCACCTACGCAGGCCCTGAAGCCCGCTACTGCCCTGCTGGTGTGTACGAGTATGTGCGTGACGCTGCCGGCAAAGACCGCCTGCAAATCAACGCGCAAAACTGCGTGCATTGCAAGAGCTGCGACATCAAAGACCCCACACAAAACATCGTATGGGTTACACCTGAAGGTGGCGGCGGGCCGAATTACGCGGGAATGTAGTAGTAGTACTTTAGCCGTAGTGACGTGAAATAATTCACGTAACACTAGATTTCAATGCGTTAACATGAATGAATGAAATCAGCGCGGCTGTATAAAAAGCAATTTTTGCTTATCCATGTACCCATCTGGATAGCAGCAGTCGCTTTGTTTTTATGGCTTGGCAGTCTTTGGATGCCTATGCCCCCCAATCAAATGATGATTGGCACGGGGCCAACGGGTGGCATGTACCAAGAATATGGCATGAAGTATGCGCGTGCGCTTGAAGCGCAACGCGTGAAAGTGACGCTGGTCGAAACTGCCGGCACGGGCGAGAATCTCAAGCGATTGGTTGCCTCCAGCGGTGGGGTCCATGCTGCTTTCGTTCAGGGAGGCTATGCACATGGAGAGACCAATAAATCCTCAGTGGAGACTTTGGAAACAGTCGCTCAAATTGATATAGAACCCGTGTTGCTGCTCAGCCGCATCAAAAATCTGGACTCTCTAGAGATGCTTCGCGGCCTGAGGGTTGCCATCGGCCCTGTGGGAAGTGGCAGCAGAGTAGTCGCTTTGCGCCTGCTCGAACAAGTGCGGATGGAGCCTAAAGATCTGATCACGTCCGAGACCCCTGTGCTGGAGTCAGCGGTCGCGCTGCGTGATGGAAAACTAGATGCGATTTTGTTTGTTGCATCTCCGTCAGCCCCGGCGATCAGAGCCTTGCTTCAAATTCCTGGTATCCATTTAACATCTTTGAAACGCAGCTCGGCACTCATTGAACGCATGCCTTATTTGGAGGCAAGATTCATCAGCGCCGGCGCGCTCAACCCTGCCACCAATCAACCGCCGCAAGATATCTATATGCTTGCCACAACCGCTAGCTTGGTGGTGCGCGATGACCTACACCCGATGGTCAAGCGAGCATTTGCTGATGCAGCACTACAGTTACACAGCGGCGCTGGGCCATTGCACCGCCCAGGCGAGTTTCCCCACCTCAAACGCTTGGAATTTCCCAGTTCGGTACACGCACGCGATGTGCTGCGCAGCGGCTTGCCTTGGCTTGAATCCAGCCTAGGCATGCATTGGGCTCAATGGGCCTATCGGTTGCTTCTCGTTGGCCTGCCATTGGCACTTATTGCTTCGATCCTTAGCCGCCTCATGCCAGGCTACCTTCGCTGGTTGATGGAGAGCAACATCAATCGCTGGTATGGCGAACTCAAATACATCGAAAACGATCTCAAATCCAAGAAACTTGGCGGCTTAGAAATGGCACGTTTTCGCAGTCGGCTGCGGGAGATCGAAACGAAAGTGACTCAGGTCGATGCGCCACGAAGTTTCATGCAACGCATGTATTTGCTCAAGCAACACGTGCAGTTTGTCAAAAATCAACTCACGAGCAGTTACGGCCGATGAAATTCGATCTACTCTATCGGCGTCGCTGGGGGTTGGTCTATGTGCCCATCCTTGTGGTTTCAGCCATTTTGCTATGGCTATCCTATACGCGCTGGCTGCCCCAGCCTGCTCGCCTACTCACGATCGCGGTTGGCCCGGCGAGCGACAGCTCAGCGCAACTGGCTTCGCGATATCGCAACAGCTTGGCAGACATCGGGATCGAGACTCACCTGCTTTCGCACCCCAATACGCGCTTGGCCATGGCTTCTGTGGTTAGCGCTCCGGCGCGCGCGGACCTGGTGATTGTGAGCGGACTACAAGCGTCGAGCCAAACCTCCCAAACGAGCAGCTCAACGAGCCCAGCCGTGCAAACTTTGGCTGTGATTGAGCGCGAGCCGATTTGGATCTTTACGCGTGTCGCTCAAATCACGACATTGCAAGAATTGCGCGGCATGCGTTTGGGCATCGCAGAAGGCGACGATATCTCTCAAAGTATGGCCAAGCGCCTGCTCCAGCATGCCAAGCTTGAGGCCAGTGATGTGCAGTGGGCGCTGCTGCCACACAGCGAGTTAGCCAATGCGTTGGTTGATGACAAAATCGATGCCGTGATCATGATAGCGAGTGCTTCCCACGAAACGGTGCGCGTGCTGATGCGAAGCCCCAACATTGAAATTGTGGGGATGGATCGAGTTCGGCAGTTGGTCGGAACGGAGTCGCGTTTACGGCCATTCGTGTTGCCGCAAGGCGTGATTGAATTGCGTGGCGACATCCCCCCGCGCGACTTAACTTTGCTGTCTGCAGATTTGCAACTGGTGACGCGACCTGAGTTGCACCCAGCTTTGCAGCGCGCGTTGCTCGATGTAGCAGTCCAGTTGCACGAACGACCTAGCTTTTTGCAGCGACAAGGCGAGTTTCCTCGCATCACGGATACAGATTTTCCAGCCTCACCGATAGCTCTTGCGGCAATGCGCGGAAACAAGCCTTGGTTTGAGCAAATATTGCCCTTCGGCTGGGCTCAGCTCGTGCAATGGTTGCTGCTGGCCTGTTTGCCCATTGTGCTGTTAACCATCGCGCTCTTAGCTTGGATTCCTTCCATGTTTGATTGGAGAGTCAACGCGCTTTTGCAAAATTTCTACGGAGAACTCAAATTTTTGGAAACGGAAATTGAGCCAGTTGCGTCCGAGAGACCGATTGAGATCAAAAGATTGCTTCACCGTTTGGATGATATCGAGATGCATGTCATGCAATTGGAATTGCCGACGCCCTATGCTGAGCGCTGGTATACCTTGCGCAGCCATTTGTCTGAAGCGCGCAAGCAGTTACTTGGCTTGCGCGCGCGTTGACATCAATTGCGTGACTGACATCAGTGATGCTGCCTAAACCGTGTAGAGTTAGGGTATGACAAAGATCACAAACGCTTCACCGAAAACAAAACAACGCATTGCCATCATTGGCGCAGGTATGGCCGGCATCACCGCGGCACGAACCCTGATGCAAGCCGGTAACCACGTCACGGTATTGGAAAAAAGCCGTGGTGCGGGAGGTCGAATGTCTACCCGTTCAACAGAGTTTGGTCACTTTGATCATGGTGCTCAGTATTTCACCGTGCGCGATGCTCGCTTTCGCGAGATGATGGCATGGGCGCTGCATACCGCCCCCGATATCGCTAGGCCGTGGGCTGCAAATGCAGTGCGCGTGCTCGACAACCGGGGGCGTACCTTAGAAGCAGCGCTACCCAACCGCGAGCCCCATTGGGTGGCGCAGCCAGGCATGAATGCCTTGGTTGCACATATGGCCGCGCCACTCCTGGCTAAAAAGCAACTCTCACTGAATCAGCAAGTGCGCTTGATCGAACGCTCAGCGACTGGACAATACACGCTGGAATGCCACAACCCGCTTGATGGATCGGCCAAGCCCTCTGCGATTGGCAGCTTTGATGCTGTGCTGCTGGCCATCCCAAGTGTTCAGGCGCAGGCTTTGCTCCATGACAGTGCCCAAGCCATCTCCGCTACCCGCCCAAAGGTGCTATCAAAAAAAGAGCAGCCTGCGCAGGATATACGCCGGCTAATGGGTGATTTTTCTCAAAAAATCAGTGGTGTGACAGTTGCGCCTTGCTGGACGCTGATGCTTGCCTTCCCCAATGCGCAACCCCTCTCGCCCAAACAACCCGTGCGATTGCTGGGACCTCAATGGAGTGCTGCGCGCTCTACGCACCACCGTATCGCATGGCTGGCGCGCGAGAATTCCAAGCCTGCGCGGGGCAGCATTGAGCGCTGGACGGTGCAGGCCAGCGCGGCTTGGAGCCAAGAGCATTTGGAAGACGATGCACAGAGAGTCAAAGCCAAACTGCTCAAAGCATTTGCTGAAATCACCCACATCCGTGCTGAGCCGGCTTATGCCGAAGTACACCGTTGGCGGTATGCCAAAACAGATCAAGCTTTGGGTACTTCTCACCTTTGGGATGCTGCTGCCGGTATTGGCGTGTGCGGAGATTGGTGCTTGGGTCATCGTGTGGAAGATGCATTTTTGAGTGGTTTATCGCTAGCAAGTCACATCATTGGGCGGGAATAAGTCACACAACTGCGACATGGTATCTGTATCGAGGGAGAATCGTTCGATAATCCTTGGATGAATATCTTGTCTCCAAGCGCACTTAAAAATTGGGTTATTAAAACCCTTTTAGGGCTATCTGTCCTCTTCGGACCTGCATGGTTGTTAGCGCAGACATGCTCCATCCCAGCGCAGCAGCCAGCGGGCACAATTTCTACAGCGCCCAATACCTATTTTCCCGGCGCCACTGCCAACCTCAGCGCTGGCAGCAGTCAAATTAGCCTCGGTGCTGGTGCTGGCCTGAATACATCCATCAATCCCGGTGATTTGCTTTTGATCATTCAAATGCAAGGGGCAGTGATCAACGCGACAGACACGAACCAATATGGCGATGGCGCTGGCTCAGGCGTGAACGAAAACAACGCCGGAGATTCTGCACGCGGCAGCATCAGCAACATTGCAGGCACCTACGAATTCGCTGTAGCGACCAGCGCCGTGGCATTTGCTGGCTCGGCCACACTCAATCTCAGCGCTCCTTTGCAAAACGCTTACGTCAACTCAGCTGCAAGCCTGACACAGGGGCAACAACGCTATCAAGTGATTCGTGTGCCCCAATTCACCTCATTGACCTTGGGGGCAACTTTATCGCCACCCGAATGGAACGGCAGCACTGGAGGGGTTTTGGCCTTAGACGTCGCTGGGCAACTGGATTTCAACGGTCAAACCCTTGACGTTTCACGCCGCGGATTTCGAGGCGGTGGCGGTTTGGTTCAAGATCCGGTTTGTACTGCTGATTCCAATTTTCCCTGTACCGACTACAGAGCTCCCAATGCTTTACCCGCTCGAGGTGCCTTCAAAGGAGAAGGTATCGCAGGCACGCCGGCTTATGTTTACAACAGCATCCTAGCTGCAGCATCTGGCAATCAAGTTGGTGCAGACGGCTATCCCAATGGAGATCGCGCACGCGGTGCGCCAGGTAATGCGGGCGGTGGAGGCAATCAACACAATGCCGGTGGCGGCGGCGGTGGCAATGGCGGTATTGGCGGTTTTGGTGGCAACACTTGGAATGCGTCCAGCACCAATTTCACGGGCGGCCGCTATGGCGGCTTCGGCGGCGGCAATGGCTACCAATCGGCCGCGCGCATCATCATGGGCGGCGGCGGCGGCGCAGGTGAGGTCGGCGGCAATGGCGGCGCTGAACCTAATTTAGGGCATGGCGGATCAGGCGGCGGCATGGTGATGATTCGTGCAGGCTCAGTGATTGGCTCTGGCACCATCAACGCCAATGGTGCCAATGGCGTACCCGGCCCCGGCACAGACGCGGGCGGCGGCGCAGGTGCAGGCGGTAGCGTGTGGATCACCACCGGAACGGGTCTGCTACCCGGCACTTTGAATATCACTGCTTTGGGAGGCACAGGCGGCAACTCGGGTCCCATGGCAGGCAGTGCAGAGACTGACGGTCCTGGCGGAGGTGGCGGTGGCGGTGTGTTTTTAACCAACAGCACAGGCGCAAATTTCACAGCCGCTGGCGGTTTGGCTGGAACAATGGACAATTCCTCCAGCGCAGTTTGCGGGACGGCTTCATCAAATATACAGTGCTTTGCAACTGACGGAAGCGTCGGCGTCACGACAACCATTGCCACACCCGTTGCTGGCACGGGCGTGCGCCCCGCCTCGGAGTGTTTGCCCGATGTGCGCGTGACGAAGGCCACCACCACACCGCTCATTTCTACACCCGGCGCAAGCACCGCTGCTTACACCATCAACTTGCAAAATTTTGGCGGTGGCGCGCGCAATGTCAGTGTTTTTGATAATGCGCTCCCACCGGGGTGGACGCTGGCTTCTGCGCCCACCTACACTTTTGCGCCCTCAGGCGCTCTTGCCGCTGACAATTTACCCAGCGGCGCAGAAGCGAGCAACACAGCAGGCGGTGCGACGTTTCCGCTGGCCGCTACACCGTTGACTGTGCCGGCCAATGGCAACACAACCTTGACTTGGCAGCAGCTCTTCCTCGCCCCTCTTAAAGCAGGTGTTCCTTCACAGCTCACGATCAGCATGGTCGTTAACATCCCAGCAACTGCCCCCGTCGGCTGCTATCACAATGGCGCTGGCTATAGCATGCTCGATCCCACATTTTTGGCCGCTTCGCCCAACCGTCTTGTGACATCGGCAACCAGTAACAGTGCCAATCGAACTGCACAGCCCTACAGCGCAAACGCCACCTACGCCAGCGGTGCCGTCTCAGCGGTTGCGGGAAGCAACTATTCTGGTTTAGTCAACGGGCCAGCCGGTGAAGATGTTTGCCTGCAAGCAGATTTATCTTTGAGCAAATCTGTGAGCCCGGTAGGCTCTGTTGCTCCCGGCCAAACGCTCACCTACACCCTCACACCGCGCAACAACGGCCGCGCGATCAGAGACTTAAGCTTCGCATCCGATCAAGCCACAACAGCCAGCAATACAGACACAGCAACCCGCGTTTTAAGCTCAAGCATCTTGCGCATCACCGACACGCTGCCTGCAGGCCTGTCCATCACCAGCGCGTTCAGTGGTGCAGGCTGGGTCTGCTCTGGCACCAGCCTTGTGGTTTGCGACCGTACACCCACCGTTGTTCCGATGGCTGCGCAAGCTGATCTGCCTGCCATAGTTGCCACCGTGCGCGTCCTCACTGCAGCCTGCCCTGGCCCGATCACCAACACCGCCGTGATCAGCAGCGTGCAAGCACCTTATTCCGAAAGTGCTTCAGGCAACAATACGGCTAGCGTCAGCAACGCATTGGATTGCCGATCTGATTTGTCCGTCACCAAAAGCAATGGCATCACTTCGCCGACCTCCTTGGTTGCAGGCTCAACCACCAACTACACCATCACTTTCTCCAACGCAGGCCCCGGCTCAGCTGATGGCGCACTTGCACGCGACACCGCCAGCGCAGGCCTGAGCAGTTGCAGTGTCATCAGCTGCTCGGCCAGCGGCGGCAATCCAGCCGCAAGTTGCCCCGCAGCAGTCAACTGGCCCAATTTATTGCTCGGTGGGGGGGTCATGCTGCCCAATTTTCCATCGAGCAGCAGCATCACTTTCACCGTGAGCTGCCGAGTGAGTGCAACCGGTTTGTAGCGCGGTGCTTTCGGCCATACTCTGCGTATGGCTCGCTACATTGGTCGTTTCGCCCCCTCCCCCACTGGCGCGTTGCACGCCGGCTCACTGGTTGCCGCGCTGGCGAGTTGGCTGGATGCGCGTGCACATGCTGGCCAGTGGCTGGTGCGCATGGAAGATGTGGATGCGCCGCGCTGCCAACCGGGCGCTGATCTGGAAATTCTTCGGCAACTGGCCGTGTGCGGTTTGCTCCCTGATGAGCAGCCCGTCTATCAATCTCAACGCGGTGAGAGTTACCAAAACGCGTTGAGCGACCTGATTGCCCAGCAAGCCGCCTATGGCTGCGCATGCTCACGCAAAGATATTGAAGACGTATGGGTAGCCAGCGGCCTGCCCAAGCCACGCCACGGCGAGCTGATCTACCCTGGCACATGCCGCGCCGGCCTTGCTGGCCGCGAAGCACGCGCATGGCGATTTTCCACCTCATTTTTAGTGCAAAAAAGCCGGGGAGCCGGCATAAAATATGCGCAAGACGCTATCATTTATATAGCAGATGATACGCACACCGTGCATTGGCAAGACCGCCGAATCAAAGCACAGCAACAAGATGTCGGCAGGGAAGTAGGCGATTTCATACTCAAACGCGCCGATGGCCTCTGGGCTTACCAACTCGCTGTCGTTGTAGACGATGCCGCGCAAGGCATCACGCACATCGTGCGTGGCGAAGATTTGGCCGACAACACTGCCCGGCAAATCCTCTTGCAGCAGGCACTCGGCTACTTCACCCCTCAATATCTCCACACACCCCTCGTGCTAGCGCCCGATGGCAACAAGCTCTCCAAACAAAATGGCGCACAGGCTCTGGCGCTCGGCTCAGATGCTGAAGTGGCAACAGCGCTGAAAAGCTCAGCAGCAAGCCTAGGTTTGTTGGCTGAGGGCTTAACAACAACGGGCGCTATTTTGACGACTTGCATCAAACAGTGGGGGGCACTTTACAAAGTATAAAAAACGACAATGGTTTCATGTGAAAAATTGTAAAATCTCGTCCCGAGTACTACTTTTTCAGATTTCATGCGCTATTTGCACCGTTTTATCAGCCTCTTGGCGCTAGCGCTAGTGCTAGCGTGTGTGGGAGCAAATGTACAAGCTCAAACTTGCGCAGCCCCTGGCAAAGACGGCCCCGTGACGATTTCTACAAGCAACGTCAATGTCAACACCTACTTCCAAAATAATGGCAACTTAAGTGCTTCAGCCGCAAGCTTGACATTGGGCACTCAGACAGGCGTTACCAACGTGAGCGCAGGCGATATGCTTTTGATCGTACAAATGCAAGGCGCAGCGATCAATGCCGTGAATAACAATTGCTATGGCGACGGCTTGGGCCCATGTACCGACACAGACACCCGCAGCATTGGCTCAGACAAAGCCCAAGGTTTTTTGGAAGATACAAACTACACCGCCGGCCGATATGAGTATGTGCGGGTGACTTCTGTGACTGGCGACGGAAGTGCTGGGAGTACGGTAAATTTTTTCCCCGGCTTGACGTATGCCTACTCTCAAGCTTCACCCTCAACAACGATTGGCCAGCGGCGCTATCAAGTCGTGCGCGTACCGCAATACTCAAGCCTGTCCATTTCAGGCTCAATTCGCCCTGTTCGTTGGGATGGTTTGGTCGGCGGCATCGTGGCGATTGATGTGGCCGGCGCAGTGTCGTTCATAGGCGCTGGCCCACACATCAACGCTTCAGGCACAGGCTTTCGGACCGGCTATGGAGAGCGCGGCGGCACAGCGGATGGCGACCGCCTCTTTCAAAGCAACGCGGATGCACCTTCTGGCCTACGCGACACCACAAAAGGCGAAGGCATCGCGGGTACGCCGCGCGCTCTGTGGATTCCCACTGATCCGTTGGTGTTCAATAGCACGGGCGCAGCTTGGACCAATCCTGATCTGAATGCCAACACCCAAGGTTATCCGGGAGGTGATTACGGCCGTGGCGCGCCCGGCAACGCAGGCGGCGGCGGTATTGGGCACAACTCTGCTGGCGGCGGCGGTGGCAATGGCGGGCGAGGCGGCGCAGGCGGCGCGACATGGATTAACGATGGCTCGCGTGATGTAGGCGGCTATGGTGGCAACAAGCTACCGCAAAGCGGCGCCATTGATGCCAATCGCATTGCGATGGGCGGCGGCGGCGGCGCGGGCGATGTCAATGGCGGGGGCACAGAAGTGGATGCGCCCAACGCCGAAGGCCCTGGAGGCCAAGGCGGCGGTTTGATTTTCTTTAATGCGGGCACGCCAGGCAGTGGCGGTTGGCTGCAAACCAATGGCACCCAAGGGCCGACTAGTTTTTATGACGCAGCTGGAGGCGGGGGCGCAGGCGGCTCAATCCGATTGATCGCGGGCAGCAACACAAGCTTACTACGCCTGCAATCCGATGGCGGCCAAGGCGGCATCCATGATGCAACGGGTGAGCCCACTCATTGCTCTGGCTCAGGCGGCGGCGCCGGAGGCGGCGTGCTGATTGCGAACGGGCCATTTTCTGGCAGCAACAGCGTCAACGGTGGCCTGCAGGGCGGCAATCCACCCAACAACCCGATTAACTGCCAAGGCGATGCAGGCGAAGTGGGTGCAACGCTCAATTTTGCACCGAGCACGCAAACCGGCATCCAGCCGGGCTACCAATGCCTGCCCCAGCTCACGTTAAGCAAACTCACACTCACACCCGCACGCACTGCACCGGCTGACACCACGGCTCAATACCAAATCATCATCCGCAACACTGGTGGTGGCACAGCCTACGGCGTGAGCACGAATGACACCCTGCCCGTGCCCTTCGGTTTGGCAACGGTTTCCACGGCAGCCACGGCCGTGTCTACCAGCGCAGCCGGCCCCAGCGCAATCGCTAACGGCTCGGGCGGCACGCCCACGGCCATCTTCGGCACCGCCGGCGGCAGCACCGCCACCAGCTTCATCATCGGTAGCGGCGGCGTGCTCACCCTCACCTTCCAAGTCAACCTCAACACAACAACAACTGGCATCTACCAAAACAGCGCTAATGTGCGCTACACCGATCCCGTTCGCACAACAGGCGGCGCAGCAGATGCAGGCAGCAACCCGAGCGTCACACCCGGCGGCACATATGCCAGTGGCAACCCTGTGCCTGGCAGCAATTACGCTGCATCTAGCTCCACGCAAGAAGACGTGAGCATCACCGGCACGGCATCAAGCAATGCTGATATCGCTACCACCAAAAGCGGCACAAGCTTTGCCTATGTGGGCGATCCTGTGAGCTACATCGTTACCGTCAGCAACAACGGCCCAGCCAACGCAGGCACAGTGACCGTGGCGGACATCGTGCCAACCAATATCGGCACAGTGACTTGGGTTTGCGTCGTGATTGGCGGCATGGGCGATTGCGACGTGCCTGCTGGAGGCACAGGTGCATCAGGTGCGGGCAACTCGATCAGCCTGCCTACAGTCTCGCTTAACTCTGGTGCAGCCATCCAAATCACCGTTGCAGGCACAGCCATCAGCAACGGTACCGTCACGAATTTCGTCACAGCCACACTCGCCACGCCCGGCCTGTCTGACTCCAATCCAGCCAACAACAGCGCCACGGCCACCACGCGTATTGATCCACGTACCGCTGACCTCATCGCTGAAAAAACCAATAACCAAACCACGCTGACCGTTGGCTCCGTCACAGCCTACACGATAAATTTTGGCAATAACGGCCCAGCCCCAGTCAATAACGCCGTTGTGTCTGACCCCAACGTTGCTGGCCTCACGCCACTCAGCGTTGCTTGTACGGCATTCGGCGGAGCGGTTTGCCCTGCGGGGCTGACGACAAGCACCTTGGCTGCTGGTATCGCCATTCCGAGCCTGCCCGTTGGCGGCACCGTCAGCATCGTACTGAATGCGCAAGTCACTGCGTCAGCAGGTAGCCGTGTCACCAATTCAGCCACGATCACACCGCCGCTTGGCACAACAGATCCAGTGCCTAACAACAATGCCTCAGACAGCGACCCGGTCGTTGTGTCTACAGTCACGGTGGTCAGTGGTGCAAATATGTGCCCCGTTGGCACCACAGAGCAGCTCATCAATATGCTCTCCAACGGCAACTTGACCAATATCAGCGCGTCGGTAGGCGGCAATATTCCACAGTTCCCCAACGATGTCTATCCGGGCGACACCAGCGAATCTATCCAACAAGGTGCAAAAAACTACGCGGGTGGAGTCGTCATTCAAAACCCTTTCATCGGCGATGTGGGCCGCTCCGTCGCTGGCACAAACAATTGGCTTTACAGCAACGGCAACAACCTCGCTGGCACGCCCAATTACCGCATCTACAGCCAACAACTTACCAACCTCGTGCCGGGCCGCTCCTACACTTTCTTCTACTACGGCTCTAATGCGCTCAATGGTGGCAACACAACGGCGAATGATTTGCCAAACATTTCCATCCGTGTGTCTTCCGGCACGAATACAGTGGCTTACCTCGCCACGAACACCTTCCCCAACGAGGCAACAGCAACTGATGTGTGGACGCTGCGCCAAGCCCTGTTCACTGCGACCACGGCAACCATGAGCGTTGAGCTCTGGGATGCCGCAACTGGTATCAGCGGTGATGATTTCGCCTCAACACAATTCACATTGCGAGAATGCCGCCCCCAAGCCGACCCGCGCGTCACCAAGAGCAATGGCATCAGCGGCACAGGCACCATCACCGCGCTCACGCAAACGACCTACACCATTGTCGTGAGCAACCCCGGCCCCGGCGATGCCGGCGGCACGCTCGTGCGCGATCCTGCTGCAGTGGGCTTGCAAAAAGACAGCATCGTTTGCACAGCCAGTACTGGCGCGCAATGCCCCATCGTTACCACAGTCAGCGGCATCGAAGGCGCAGGCCTGGTGTTGCCCCAGCTGTCTGCCGGCCACACCGTCACCTTCACGATTGTCGCCACGGTGCAAGCGCTGAATGGTTCAGTCACCAATGCCGTGAGTCTCACGATCGCGCCCGATGTGATTGATAGCAACACCGCCAACAATACCGCCATCGACACCGACAACGTGCTCGGCGTCGCCAATCTCGCCATCACCAAAAGCAACAATACCAACACTTTGGTCGCCGGCAGCACGACCAACTACACCATCACCGTGAGCAACTTTGGTCCCTCGCCCGCAGATGGCGCGCTACTGAGAGATGCTCCAAGCGCTGGTCTCTCCTGCTCTGGGCCGGTAAGTTGCACTTCGAATAACGGAAACCTTGCGGTGTGTACGGGTGGCACAACCGGTGCGCCGAATGCATCGATTCCCTTGGCCACCTTGATCAGCGGCGCTACTCTGCCTGTCTTCCGCCAAGGTGGTGTTTTAACGCTCGTACTGTCTTGCGGTGTGACTGCAACCGGTCTCTGATTTTTTTACTGAGGCCGGCCTCGGCTGCGCTTGGGCTGTCTCACTTCGCGACTGTCCTCCTTCGGGCTTCGCCCGAATTCCCCCTTGATGTCGCTGCGTGAGACAACCCAATCACAGCCAAGGCCTGATAGCGGCCTTGACGATCTACGCTCGCCCACAGTAACTACCCCAAAGCAAGTTTGCGTGCCCAGATTGGAAGTTCGTTCGCCAATCAACGGCCTAGGATCAAAAGTATGCGGCAGGAGACCATGAAGCCATGACGCATGCTTTTGATCCCAGGCCAAAGAGCGCCAAAAACCCCAAGAACATCCTCTCCTACAATCTCAAGCTCAATGCAAACACCTCAAGACATCGAACACCCCCGCCACATCCGCAGCTTCGTGCGCCGCGCCGGCAGGCTCACCACTGGCCAGGCCAAAGCACTCGATGTGCTCGGGCCGCAGTTCCTGATCCCCTTCCAAGAGCAACTGCTCGATTTCTCTGATCTCTCGCTCACCCAAGATACTATCAATTCCATAGCGTCTCACGCAGATTCTGTGCCGGCTAGCGCCCTAAAAGATATCAAAAAATATACAAAAACCGTCTTTGAAATCGGCTTCGGTATGGGCGAAGCCACAGCGCATATCGCCACTGCGCTGCCAGAGACTTTGTTCCTCGCCTGCGAAGTGCATCAACCCGGCGTGGGCGCATTGCTCAAAAGAATTGAAGAACAAAGCATCCACAATATCCGGATCATTTCCTACGACGCAGTGCAAGTCTTGGACAAGATGATTCCGCAAGCATCGCTTGACGGCATTCATATTTTCTTTCCCGATCCGTGGCACAAGAAGCGCCACAACAAACGCCGCCTGATTCAGCCCCCGTTCATCGCTCAGCTCGTGCAACACCTAAAGCCCGGCGGCTACCTGCATTGCGCTACAGATTGGCAGCCTTATGCAGAGCAGATTCTAGAAGTCCTCTCAGCGGAGGCCGCTTTGAAAAACTCAGCCGCATCACTGGACGGCTACGCCGAAAAGCCCCACTACCGCCCGCTCACCAAATTTGAAAACCGAGGTATCAAGCTCGGCCATGGCGTATGGGATCTCGTATTTAAAAAGCTCTAAGCCTCTCGGCTCAACACTATTGAGCTCGCAGCGCTTTTTTTAATTCCTCACCAATCTCCGGCTTGTGAGAAAACGGATTCGTTGGATTGCGCGCTTGCATGATGTCTTCCAAGCGCGTTTGCACCGAGTTGATGGCTTTGGGATGGCTGTAAATGTAAAAACGATCTGCCGCGACAGCATCAAACACTAGTTTAGCCACATCTGCTGCGCTCACTTTCCCGCTGCCCACGGCTTTGTCGCTCATCGCCTGGCCAATCAATTGGCTCTTCGTCGGCTTGATGCCACGTTGCTTGAATTCATCGGGGCGATTGCGATGGCTTTGGCTGATGCCGGTGGGCACGAAGAAGGGGCACAACACTGAAGCACTCACCTGATCCGTCACCAAGCGCAGGTCTTGGTATAGCGTCTCAGACAGTGCGACTACCGCATGCTTACTGACGTTGTACACCCCCATATTCGGCGCATTGAGCAAACCCGCCATGCTCGCGGTATTGACGATATGGCCTTGATACGCAGGATCATTCTTCGCCGCCTCCAGCATCATCGGCGTGAACACACGCACGCCATGCGCCACACCCATGATGTTCACGCCCACCACCCATTCCCAATCCTTGAGCGTGTTTTCCCAAATCAAGCCGCCTGAGCCCACGCCCGCGTTGTTAAATACGAAATGCGGTGCGCCAAAGCGCTCAAAGGTCGCTGCGCCGAGAGCCTCGACCTGATCCGCTTTGCTCACGTCCACCTTGAAGCCCAACACTTGCACGCCCAATGCAGAGCATTCGGCCACTGCCATGTCCAACGCATCTTGCTGCACATCAGCCAAGACGAGATTCATCCCTAGCTTCGCGCCAATCCGCGCACATTCGAGCCCAAAGCCTGAGCCAGCGCCGGTGAGCACGGCGGTTTTGTTTTTGAAGTTTGTGATCATGATGCGTCTTTCATTGAGGAAGGTTGACGAAGCATCCCCAGATGGGGAATACCGTCTTCGTCATAGGGCTCGCCCACGACGACAAAGCCGTGCTGGGCGTAAAAGTCTTTGAGATGCGCCTGCGCGCTGATGCGGATAGGAACGTGGCTCCACTGTGCTTGCGTGCGTGCGATGGCTTGTTGCATCAACAAGTGGCCAGCGCCCTGCCCGCGCAAGCTTGCATGCGTGACGACTCTGCCAATCGATGCTTCGATCGGCAGCGCACCTTGCTCGAACGTCTGGCCTTTTTGAAAGCAGCGAGCGCAGGCCACGATTTTTCCATCGACGCTACCAAGCAAATGCATGGCATGAAGATCGCCGCCGTCCATATCTTTATAAACGCAGCGCTGCTCCACCACAAAAGCTTCAGAGCGCAGTTGCAGCAAGGCATAGAGCTGATGCACCGACATCTCTTCAAAGCGAAGAAATTGCCATTGCAGCAAAGCCGCCGTGCTCATGTCTTAGTCGACCTTTTTGAGGATAAAGCCGATGCGTGGGAAATGCACAAACACTTCGCCAGCTCGCTCATCCACGCGGCGCAGGGTGTAGCGTGTGCGTGTAGCGGCGACGAGCTGACCACTGCTGGGCTCTAGGCCGAAGCTCTCAGCTTGAATAGTGACCTCACTGCCCAAGGCGATGCCGTGCTCATCTTGAAAGGTATTTTCAGAGCCAAAAAGGCTGCTAGCCGGCGTATTTATTGCGCAAGCTGCTATAGATTCAGTAGTATTCGATTTGCTCGGCTCGCCCTGCTCAAAGGCTGCTATTGCGTCCATCCATGCGAGCACCGCCGGTGTGGCATCGAGTACGCTAGCAAGCGGTGGCGTTTTCACGCGGGTGAACCACAGTGGGTGATAAACGGCGAAATCTGCGATGCTGGGCTGATTGCCAAGCAGGAAGTCTTGCCCATCGAGCATGCTTGAGATGCGGCGCAAATAGCTTTTATATGTCGCTGCAGCATCCGCAGGATTCATGCGCTGTGCGCCGCCTCGCATGGCTTGGCGATCCGCGCCAAAGGCTTTGAGATTTTCAGGCGGCTGATCTTTGAAGACATGCGCCGCGCCTGCTGGCGAGAAGTTAAACGCCATCGCCACGGGGAAAAGCATGCTGTCTGCCCATTGCGCCACAGTGCGCGCTGCGCCTTTGAGGCCTTTTGGATACAGCGTTTTCTCGGGACTGGAAACTGAAGTGATGTGCTCAAGCACATCGCAGATCAGCATGGTGTCGCAGATGATTTGATTGCCGATTTGCAAAATCGGAATCCTCCGATACCCGCCTGTGAGAGCCTGCATATCCGGCTTGGGCATCACCATCGGCTGGAAAACCGATTTCCAAGCGAGATTCTTGTAGCCCATGATGGCGCGGATCTTCTCGGCAAAGGGGGAGCTGGGGTAATGGTGGAGAAAGATGTCTTGGCTCATGGTTTGTCTCGTTTCTGGTTTGATTGGCTTGCTTTTTAATACCGGACGCAGAATACGCAAAGGTTACGCAGAAGAAATACAAAAAAAGACAAAAGAAAATACAAATGTTGATGTTTCTAGATCGATCAGCTTGGTTATTCTCGTTAAGCTTGCTTTTCTTTCTCTTTTTTGCGTCTTCTGCGTAACCTTCGCGTCTTCTGCGTCCGGCTGTTTGTATTTAAAGCTTTACCAACTGCTTGCCAAAGTTGCGCCCCTTCAGCAGCCCCAAGAAAGCCCCTGGTGCGGATTCAATGCCCACAGCCACGCTCTCACGCACCTTTAGCTTGCCAGTCGCCACCAAAGTACCCAGCTCTTTCAAAGCCTCTGGCCAAATGTCCATGTGCTCAGCCACGATGAAGCCTTGCATTTTTAGGCGGCTGACCAAGATGATGGCTGGATTGGTCAAGGGCGGCGATTCCCCGTCGTAGCGCGAGATCATGCCGCACACTGCGATGCGGCCAAAGGCGTTCATTCGTGCCAAGATCACATCGGTGATCCAGCCGCCGACGTTTTCGAAGAAGCAGTCGATGCCGTTGGGCGCAGCAGCTTTCAATGCAGCGTTAAGCGCCTTGCCATCGCTGTGTTCTTTGTAATCGATGCAAGCATCAAAGCCCAGCTCGTTGACCACGTATGCACATTTTTCCGCTCCGCCTGCGATGCCCACCACGCGGCAGCCGCGTGATTTGGCGAGCACGCCGACTGCGCTGCCCACTGCGCCAGAAGCCGCGTTGACCACCACTGTTTCGCCCGATTTCGGCTCGCAGATTTTGAGCAAACCATACCAAGCCGTCACGCCGGGCATGCCGACTGCGCCGAGGTAGGCCGACATAGGCACTGGGCCATCCTGCACTTTGCGCAGCGCGCCCACCGCATTGCCATCCACGATGCTGAATTGCTGCCAGCCGCCCATGCCCACCACTTTGTCTCCATTAGCGTATTTCGCGTGCTTGGATTCGATCACTTCGCCGACCGTGCCGCCGATCATGGCCTCGCCGATCGCTTGGGATGCGGCGTAGCTCTTGCTGTCGTTCATGCGTCCGCGCATGTACGGATCAAGGCTCAAGTAATGATGCTTCACCAGCACTTGGCCATCTTGCAGCGCAGGCAGCGTTTCGCTCACGAGTTTGAAATTTGACAAGCTTGCTTCCACTTGGGGGCGGTTGTCCAATACGATTTTCTGATTCTGGATCATGATGATCTCACTATAAAATTAGTAGCGTTCTACGCAGTATTTATGCCGGCTACAAGGCAAAAACACTTCAAAAATCTTTCAAAAATGCTTCATGAGATGTCTAGTCAGACGCATGAGGCATGATCGTTTTGAGATCGCGCCCATGTAGAGAGCCCGATGCTGTGGCCAGCGCTTTAAGAAACTTGAACGTACCGGTGGCATGCGCACAGATCTCGCTTAATTCTCCATTGGCGCGACGGCTGTAGACGCTGCCCTCGGTGAACGCGAGCGTCGCCGTGCGGTGCAAAAGCTTAGCTTTCGCCACCAAATAATCTTCTCCCGGCCGCATGAATTGCGTCTTCATCTCCAGCGTCACCAATCCCGGCGCAGCCTGCTTGCCACGATCTTCCGTGCTCCGCGCAGCGTGCGCCATGCACACATCCAGCAGCGTCATCACGAGGCCGCCATGCGCCACTTGCCACGTATTGAGCAGCTCAGGCTTCAAAGCGCAATGAATCTCCGCTTGTCCACCTTCAAACTTAACAAGCTCGAAACCGAGGTGTTCGACGAAGGCGATTTCAAGCGGAAATTTCATATCACCCGCCGGTGATCACGCTCACGCCACCATCGACAGCCAGCCACTGGCCAGTGATGTGCTTGCCTGCGTCTGATGCGAAGAGCAAAGTCAGGCCTTTCAAATCTTCATCATCGCCCAAGCGGCGCAGCGGTGCATGTGATGAGAGTTTTTCTTCACCCATGGCCTTCAATGTCCCGGCTGTCATTTTGCTCGGGAAGAAGCCGGGGCAAATCGCGTTCACCCGGATGCCTTTGGGGCCCCACTCGGCAGCCAGCGCGCGAGTGAAGTTGATCACCGCACCTTTGGAGGTGTTGTAGGCAATCGTGTTCATGCCGCTGGGATTGCCACCGAGGCCTGCGATGGATGCAATGTTGATGATCGAACCACTGTTGCGAGCAATCATCGATTTCTTGGCGATGCGCTGCGAGAGCAAAAAGTACCCGCGCACATTGAGGTTCATCACCTTGTCCCACGCCTCAATCGGATGATCTTCCGCTGGGCTGCCCCAAGCTGCGCCAGCATTATTGACCAAAATATCCACATCACCCATGCGCTGCAAAGTCTCGTCTGCCAAGCGATGAATATCGGTTTCCACAGCGCAATCTGCGGCGATCCAGCGGGCATCAATGCCTTTGGCTTGCAGCTCGGCGGCGGCTTCTTCTAAATCAGAGGCTTTGCGCGAAGACAGCATGATCTTCGCGCCGGCTTCGCCTAAAGCAAAGGCCATTTGCAGGCCAAGGCCGCGCGAGCCGCCGGTAACGAGGGCGGTTTTGCCTTTCAGGTCAAACAGTTGTTGGATGGAGCGGTGTGTCATGTTGCGCTTTCAAAAAAGTGGTTTTATTTCATTCGACTGCGAATGTAAATCAAGACGATGCCCAGCGCTGTCACCAAGCTGCCAGCGCCGCCCAGCCAAGCCGCCACGCTGCGATTGACCCTGACCAAAGCGAAAGCCGTAGCAATCCCCAAAAGCCCACCATACAGACAGACCCAAACTAAAACATCCACAGTATTTTCTTGACTCTTTTTGATTTTCAAAAGGCTTCCTCGGGTGTCTCGGCGCAGGTCATGTCGCGGCTGGAGACCACGGCAAGCCATGCATCAATTTTTGGCAGTTCATAACGGTAAAAGTACAGAGTAGCCGTCGTGATTCCTGCATTGTTTGCTACTGATTTTGTAGCGACCGTCTTTGCAATGGACACGTCAAGCCAGATCCATGCTAACACCACATGGCCAAAGGCCTGCATATAGGGCACGGCATTGGCCAGAGCCTCTTGCGGCTGGCCGCTAACCCATGCAGCTTGGGTGGCATTGCCGATTTTTTTGAGTGCACCGGCGAGTTGGCTGGCTTGAGCTGCGAGTTCGGGGATTTGCATCGCTCGCTCAATCGTGGCGCTAATTTTTATTGTCAACAATTGCAAGCCTTTGCCGCCATCCATCACCACTTTCCTACCCAGCAAATCCATCGCCTGAATCGCATGCGTGCCTTCGTGAATCATGTTGAGCCGCTGATCGCGCCAATATTGCTCGACAGGAAAATCGCGTGTGTAGCCGTAGCCGCCGTGGATTTGAATGGCTAGGCTGTTGGCCTCCAAGCAGTTTTCGCTCGGCCAGCTTTTGGAGATCGGCGTAAGCATTTCGAGCAGCAGCGCGGCCTCCTGCGAAGTGGCGGCATCGCCAGTGGCTTTGTCGTCCACCAACTTGGCGCAATACAGTTGCAACGCAAGCGCACCTTCGCAAATACTCTTTTGCGCCAGCAGCATGCGCTTCACATCGGCATGCTCTATCAGGCGAACTTGGGGAGAGTTGCTATCCTTGCCCGCGCCCGTGATCGGTCTGCCCTGCGGCCGCTGCTTGGCGTAATCGAGGCTCGCGTAATAGCCTGCGAGGCCTAGCGATGTAGCTGCCATGCCAATGGCAATGCGCGCCTCGTTCATCATGTGAAACATGCCCTTCAAGCCTTCGCCGGGTTTGCCCACCAAATAACCCACCGCGCCTTGGCGCGGTTTCCCATCCACTCCTGCTTTGCCATCCGGCTTGAATTTACCTTCGCCAAAGTTCAGCAGCGTATTTGGCGTGCCCGCCCAGCCCAGCTTGTGGTTCAGGCCAGCAAGCGTCACGTCGTTGCGTTGCCCGGTAAGCTCGCCTTGCGCATTCACCATTTTTTTCGGCACGATGAAGAGCGAAATCCCGCGCGTGCCGGGGATGAGCTTGCCATTCTCGTCAGGAATCTTAGCCAGCACCAGATGAATGATGTTCTCCGTCACATCATGTTCGCCGCCAGAGATCCACATTTTGTTGCCACGCAGCCGATAGCGCGGGCCAAGCGCATCGCCTGCGTCTTCCAGCTCAGCGCGAGTGGTGATATCCGAGAGCGATGAGCCCGCCTGCGGCTCGCTCAAACACATCGTTCCCGCCCAGCGACCATTGAATTCGTTTGCCGCAAACACCTGCTTTTGCATCTCGGTGCCGCAGGCCAAAATCGCATTCGCATTGCCCACGGTGAGCAAATTCCAGCCCATCGAGATCGAAGCAATCCCAAAGAAAGAATTCGCCGCCGCCTCCACCAAATAAGGCAGCTGCATCCCACCCATCGCCTCATCCTGCGCCGCGCTCAGCATCCCGCTTTCCGCATACGCTGCCCGCGCATCATGCGTCGCCTTAGGCAACACCACACGCAGAGCACCATCCGCATCCACCTCAGTGCGCGGCTCCTCCCGATCCACCGTGCGGTTGAACGGCGCAAACTTTTCCCGCGCGATTTTTTCACAGGTATCTAGTACCGCATCAAAGGTCTCGCGCGAATGATCGGCAAAGCGCGACCGAGCATTCAACTTGTCGGCTTGCAGCCAGTCGTACATCAGAAATTCGAGTGTGTTGCGATAGCTCATGTCAGTTTAAAAAAAGTAAGAATAATTCGCCTCGAATTCAAGGCCAGCGAATCGTGATGCGAACCTCATGATCACTAGGTTCAACCCTAACCCTTTTGAAAACAGGCGTCTTTTTAACTCACAACGGTTAGTGCTGCTTGAGCCAAATCGCATTGTCTGGAGAAAGCAGCTTCTGCACCTCAAGACCACCTTGCTTAGCTAAAGCGGGATTTACCAGCCAAAATTGCGCGAGCGATTCGCCAGTTTCATCCCAGCGCTCAATCAATGCCCGAACTACTGATTCGGGGATGACTTGATGTTGTTCGTTTGAATTCACGCCGTCTCACGCAGTGGCAACTGAAACCGTCCTTCGACGATACCGCGAACACTGATGTCTTCATCCAAATTGTCCCAACGTAGTGCGGTGCCGGCTGCTCTGAGCTTGACTTTCGCCAGCTCCACAGAAGAAACCTCGGCTAACAGTTTGAAGCGATGCGCAGGAAAACTAATTTGGCGACCATCAAGGAGCTCCATGCAAACGCGATCAACATCAGTCCAAGCGCGAACAGCAATAGGGCTAACTTCAGCGTCCGTGGAATTCATAGAATTTCTCCAGAAAGTTTTCTCTGTATTCAAACACAATCCGCTCGGCTTTGCGTAGATCGCTGACACTCATGCCTCTTTGGCTCGCCAGACGAATCGGATCAAGCCAAAATTTACACTCGCCATCTCCTGCGTCAACATGAATATGCGCAGGCTCTGCGCCTTCATCCGAATAGAAATGAAAACGCAAACCCATCAGGCGCAGTATGGTTGGCATTGTCTGCACTGCCTATCACAGCACTTCAAAAATCCCCGCAGCCCCCATACCGCCGCCAATACACATCGTCACGCAAACGCGCTTTGCACCACGGCGTTTGCCTTCTATGAGGGCGTGGCCGGTTAGGCGTTGACCGCTCACGCCGTAAGGGTGGCCGACTGCGATGGCGCCGCCATTGACGTTGAGTTTGTCATCAGGGATGCCGAGTTTGTCGCGGCAATAGATCACTTGCACAGCGAAGGCTTCGTTGAGCTCCCACAAATCAATGTCGCTCACTTTGAGGCCGAGGCGCTTGAGCACTTTAGGAATAGCAAACACGGGGCCGATGCCCATTTCGTCGGGCTCGCAGCCAGCGACTGCAAAGCCTAAGAAGCGGCCGAGTAGCTTCAAGCCGCGCTTGGCGGCCATGTCTTCATGCATCAGCACGCAAGCGCCCGCGCCGTCGGAGAACTGGCTGGCATTGCCTGCAGAGATCAAGCCGCCGGGCAAAGCAGAACGTAAGCCGGTGATGCCTTCAAAGGTGGTGCCGTCGCGAATGCCTTCGTCTTGGCTCACGGTGACTTCTTTGGTCATGAGGCCGAGCGTGGCATCTGCAATGCCTGCTTTCACGGTGATGGGGGCGATTTCTGCGTCAAAGAAACCGGCGGCCAAAGCGGCGGTGGCGCGCTGCTGGCTGCGAGCGCCGTAGTGATCCATCGCATCGCGCGTGATGCTGTAGCGCTTGGCCACTTGCTCAGCGGTTTGCAGCATGTTCCAGTAAATCTCGGGCTTCTTTTTCATAAGTGCGGGATCGGTCATCATGTGCATGTTCATCTCTTGCTGCACGCAGCTGATGCTCTCCACGCCACCTGCCACATACACATCACCCTCGCCTGCAATGATGCGTTGTGCAGCTAAGGCAATCGTTTGCAGACCAGAAGAGCAAAAGCGGTTTACCGTCATGCCGGAGGTGGTGATGGGGCAATCGGCCATGAGGGCAATTTGGCGAGCAATATTCGCGCCGGTTGCGCCCTCGGGATTGGCGCAGCCCATGATCACGTCGTCAACTTCAGCAGCTTCGATGCCGGCGCGTTGGATGGCGTGTTTGACAGCGTGGCCGCCCAGCGTAGCGCCATGGGTCATATTGAAAGCACCTTTCCAGCTCTTGGCAAGCGGGGTGCGGGCGGTGGAAACGATTACGGCGGATGTCATAAATTACTCCTGATTTAATAGCGGATAGCGCAGGTTTGATGCCGGCTAAGTGCCTAAATGATTCTAAAAATGGCCTAAAAAACTAAGATGCCGCGTTAAACGTCTTGCCAGCAGCCACGAGGCGCTTAATCAGCGGCGCGGGCTCCCAGAAGTTGGCATCGTCATTCGGATTCTTGGCGAAACTGTTCATCGCCATCATGACGTTGTACAGGCCCATCTGATCGGCAAAGTGCATTGGGCCACCTTTGGGAATCGGGAAGCCGTAGCCTGTGATGTAGACCATATCAATATCGCTGGCTTTGCTGGCAATGCCGTCTTCCAAAATGTGAGCGGCTTCGTTCACAAGCGAGAGCACGAGGCGATTGACGATCTCTTCATCGGAAATCTTGCGTGGAGCGAGGCCGATTTTCTTGCTGTGCTCTGTGATCATTTTATTGACCACATCGCTTGGCAAAGCATCGCGTTTGCCTGGCACATAGTCATACCAGCCGGCATTCGTCTTCTGGCCAAAGCGCCCCATCTCGCAGAGCAAATCAGCAGTTTTGCTGTATTTCATATTTGGCTTTTCTTGATAGCGGCGCTTGCGGATATACCAGCCGATATCGTTTCCAGCCAAATCGCCCATGCGGAACGGGCCCATGGCAAAACCAAATTTCTCCACGGCTTTATCCACCTGCTGCGGTGTGCAGCCCTCTTCAATCAAGAAGCCGGCTTGACGCGAATACTGCTCAATCATGCGATTGCCAATGAAGCCATCGCATACGCCCGACACCACGGCAATCTTCTTGATCTTCTTAGCCACGCCCATCACAGTGGCCATCACATCTTTGCCCGTCTTCTTGCCGCGCACCACTTCCAGCAGCTTCATCACGTTGGCTGGGCTGAAGAAATGCAGGCCGACCACGTCTTGCGGGCGCTTGGTAAACGAGGCGATTTTGTCCACATCGAGCGTCGATGTGTTGGACGCGAGAATCGCGCCCTTCTTCATCACGCGATCCAGCTCTTTAAACACTTTCTCCTTCACGCCCATGTCTTCAAACACGGCCTCGATCACGAGATCAGCGTCCTTCAAGCCGTCATACGAGAGAGTGGTGGTGAGCATGCCCATGCGCTCGTCGAGTTTGGCTTGCTTGAGCTTGCCCTTCTTGACTTGCGCTTCGTAATTTTTGCGCATGATGCCGATGCCTTTGTCCAGCGCTTCTTGCTTCAATTCCAGCATCTTCACGGGAATGCCCGCGTTCAAGAAGTTCATCGCAATGCCGCCGCCCATCGTGCCTGCGCCGATCACGGCAACGCTCTTGATTTCGCGCTTCGGTGTGTCTTCCGGCACATCGGCAATCTTCGATGCGGCACGCTCGGCCAAGAACAAATGGCGCAGCGCGCGGCCTTCTGGAGACCAAATCAAATTGATGAAAATCTCGCGCTCGAAAGTCATGCCGTCGTTGAATTTCTTCTTCGTGGCAGCTTCCACAGCGTCCACACATTTGATTGGCGCGGGGAACCCCTTCGCCATGCCTTTGACCATGTTGCGCGCAAACTGAAAGTAAGCATCGCCCAACGGGTGGCGGCAAGGCAAGTTGCGCACCAGCGGGAAGGCGCTGCCATCTTTGGCATGCGCAGCCGCTTTTTCGCGGGCGAGTTCGATGGCTTCGTTCAACACAGTCTCAGCACTTGCAGACAACTTGTCAAACAGCTTCTGACCCGGCGCCATGGCCAGCATTTCCGCATTCACCGGCTCGCCGCTTACGATCATGTTGAGCGCAAATTCAACGCCAAGCACGCGCGGCAGCCGCTGCGTGCCGCCTGCGCCGGGGATCAAGCCGAGCTTGACTTCAGGCAGCGCCACCTTCGTGCCCGGAGCGGCCACGCGGTAGTGGCAACCCAGCGCCAGCTCCAAGCCGCCGCCCATGCAAACTGAATGCACGGCTGCGACTGTGACCTTGCCTGCGTTCTCGCAGCTCAAGATCAAGCTGAGCAAATTCGGCTCCGCAATAGCGCGATCTGTGCCAAATTCTTTGATGTCTGCCCCGCCCGAGAAGGCTTTGCCAGCGCCTGTGATGACGATCGCTTTCACGGCTTTATCGAGCTGCGCCTTGGCCAGCCCAGCAGCAACGCCCACACGCGTGGAAAGCCCCAAACCGTTGACCGGCGGGTTGTTGAGGGTAATCACAGCAATATCGCCGTGAACTTTGTATTCGGCTGTCATGGCAGTCCTTTCAAGGGTTTTAAATTCAGTCAACTCACGGCGTAAAAAGCACGGTCGTTCTATTTTTACATTCTACGCAGCAAGTCGCTCAGCATAACCCCGTTTTGCGGCTAGCTGTCACATGTGTTTCACGGGGGCGTTTTTACTTGTTTCATGACTTTGTAGGCTACTGTTTTATTGCTTCGCCTTCACTTGACGCGCTCACCTGCTCCGTAACGTGTCCGAAAAAGCCGATGACTTTCCTTTAGGCACGCCACCCGACCACCACAAGCTGCGATCTTTTGTAGCGTGCCAGCATGGTTTCTCGCGCTCGATGAGGAAAGCCCTCGTCTTTTTCGGGCACGTCACGGGGCAAGCGAGCGGATTGCGTGAAAGCGAAGCAGTAGAGAAAAAGCGAGCGAACCGCGTCAAATCTAGAGAGCGCCAAAAAACTTACTCAGCAGCCCTGCGCAAAGTATTCATCACCGGCGTATTCAGCACTTCCCGCAAACCCCACCACCCCGCCGCCAAAGCAAGCAAAGCACCCAACACCCCGGAAGCCGGCACCACCCAAGCCGCTGCAGTCCATGTGAACTCAAAGACGTATTTCGCCATCGCCCAGCCGACCGCAATCGCTACAAGGCTAGCAAGCACCCCAGCCAACATGCCCACGCCCGCCAACTCGGCCCGCTGCACTTGCCGAAGCAACTGGCTTCTCGCCCCCACAGCCCGCAAAATCGCAAACTCCCGCGTGCGCTCATCGCGCGTCGCGGTCACTGCAGCAAACAACACCACCAAACCCGCGAGCAGCGTGAAACCAAACAGGAATTCCACGGCGCGGATCACTTGATCAAGCACACGCTGCACTTGGTTGATGGTCAGGCTCATATCCACATTCGTCACATTGGGGAATTGCCGCACCAGCGCATTGTCAAAGCCCTTGACGTCGGGCGCTTTGAATGCGCTCATGTAGGTAGCGGGCACTTCTGGCATCTGGCTCACTGGATACATCACAAAAAAGTTGGCTCGCATACTGCCCCAATCCACCTTGCGCAGGCTGCTGATCTTGCTCGTCACTTGAATACCACCAATATCAAAGGTCAGTGAATCGCCAAGCTTGAGCCCAAGATCTTTCGCAATACCCTCTTCCACGCTGATCGCATCTTTTTCTTCTTCCTTCCACCTGCCAGAAGTCACCACGTTGTGCGCAGGCTGCTTGGCCGCATGCGAGAGATTGAATTCGCGATCCACCAAGCGCTTGGCGCGATCATCTTTGAAATCTTCTGGCATGGCTGCTTTGCCATTCACTGCCACCAAGCGCCCGCGAATCATCGGGAAGTAATCGTATTTCTTCACGCCTTGCGCTTCGATGTTTTTCACAAAATCAGCGCCCTGCTCCGGCATGATGTTAATGACAAACCGATTCGGCGCATCCGGCGGCGTCGCTTGGCGCCAGCTTGAAATTAAATCCGTGCGGAGGAGCACTAGCAATACCAAGGCAAGTAAACCCACCGCCAGCGCGCTGACCTGCACGACCGCATACGCAGGCCGCGCAGAAATCTGGCGTGTCGCCAAAATTAGCCAGCGCGGCGCGGTCGCTTCATTCACGCTTTTGCGCAATACGCGCACAGCCAGATAGCTCATCCCGGCAAACAGTAACACCGCCGCCAGAAAGCCGCCCACTGCAATGCCGCCCAACACCACATCGCGGCTCGCCGCCATCAGCAGGGCCGCAAAGCCCGTGATGCCCAGCAACAACACGCCGCCTGATGCAGCTTTAAGCCCGCCTACATCGCGGCGGATCACGCGCAGCGGCGGCACTTGCGCGAGCTGCAGGACAGGAGGTAAGCCAAAAGCAGCGAGTAGCGTCAGCCCCATACCAAGCCCAAAGAGCACAGGCCAAATCGATGGCGCGGGCAGAGCAGATTCCACCAGACCTGCCAGCAAAAGCACAAAACCAAAATGCACTGCAAAACCGAGCAACACGCCCAAGCCGCTGGCCACCAAGCCCACAATCGCAAACTCCAGCACATAGCTAGCAGCCATGCTTCGTTGCGACACACCCAGCACGCGAAGCATCGCGCACTGATCTAAATGTCGCGCTGCAAAGCCCCGCGCCGCAATCGCCACAGCCACGGCGCTCAGCAGCGCCGCCAGCAGCGCCACCAAATTCAAAAATTTCTCCGCGCGATTCATCGTGCTGCTCATCTCAGGCCGCCCGCCCTCCAGCGATTCCAGCCGCAGCCCGCGAAACTCACCTGACTTCTCCCGCGCCGCCACCCATTGCGCAAATTCGCGGATAGCGCGTTGATCCTGCGCAACCACCGCCATGCGATAAGTCACCCGGCTGGCCGGTTGCACCAGCGCAGTTGCCGCCAAATCTGCGCGATTAATCATCACGCGTGGCGCAAAATTCATAAAGCCTGCACCCCGATCTGGCTCGACGACAATGATGCGATCAACCTTCAAATTGCTCGAACCCAGCGCGAGACTGTCGCCCATCTTTAGCCCAAGCGAATCCAGCAAACTCCCATCCACCCACACACTGCCCGGTGCAGGAATGTCTCGCGTGCCTTGCTCGGGCTGATCAGGTGCTGTAGCAACTTTTAGCTGCCCACGCAACGGGTATCCTGGCTCCACAGCCTTCAAAGCCACCAGCTTGGAAGCTCCGCCTTGTGCATCTTGCGCACGCGCCATGGTGGGAAATCCCACGTTATTGACGATCTGCAAACCCAGCGCTTTGGCCTTATTTGTAAGAGCATCCGGCGTGGGTTTGTCGCTGCTCACCACCGAATCGCCTCCAATCAGCGCCCGCGCATCTCGCTGCAAGCCGCCCTTGATCCGATCGGCAAAAAAGCCCACAGCTGTGAGCGCCGCCACAGCAAGCGTGACCGCTACGATCAAAAGCCTTAGCTCACCCGCTCGCAAATCCCGCCATAGAGATCGAATACCCAAACTGATAAAACTTGATTTCATCACCCCATATTAGCGTGGGTGCGACAAGCCTGCTCTGTGTATTCACAATAGCCTGACGCCACATCGCACACCTGATAGCTCCTACCACATGACTTTTGTCACGCTGCTTATGAGCCAAGTGCAACCGCAGGGCAGCGCTGCCTGAGCTCAAACCAACTGAGCGACTGCGTGTTTCTTAGCGATCAAACCAATACTGAGCGCTTCTGGGCCAACATTCACAGAACCTGTCATGGACATTTGAGCTAAATGTATATGGTGGTTCGATTTTTTCGCGACAGCAAGCAACTGGTCGTAGCATGGCATACGGGTCACATCTTGCAGATCACCGCTGTAACTCAAGCAGATGTTTTTTGTGAGCAATAGATTGTGATTCATGCTCCGAATACCCATCTCCACAATAGCCTCACGCGCTTTGATTCGGCCCAGCTTCCGACCGACTGCAGAAGTCACACCTTGATGGGCCTGGAGAATCGGGGTGATGGAGAATGTTTTGGCAGCAAAGGCAGCAACACTTCCCACTGATTTTTCACCTTTAAACGCAGCGCGGCGCAAAATATACGAGACATCGCCTGGAGCCATATAGGTATAAGTATGCGGAACCATTAGCTTTTGCCTTGCGATCAGCTTCATTAAATCCACGCCTTGCTCCATTTGATCGATCAAATCCAGCACTTGAGCGGCGTAACCGGCAAACAGTGCTTGACTGTCTAAGCAATCGGCTTGTAGTGGCGTGAAACTACCTGTGCGTGCCCGCGCAGAGTATGCATGAACGCGTGCTTGAGACATAGCCTGCTTAGCACGCGCGTAGATGGAGCTTCGGCTAGAAGCAACAAAAACGCCCAACACCTGATCAAAATGATTGGCTAAGTGTTCGTTAAACGCTTTGAGCATCTCGTCGGCCGTGAGAGGCTCTGAGCGACCTTCAGCCGCATCGGGAGAAACCAAATTTGTTGCATAAAAACGCTCTGTTGATTCTTGGTGACGGGTATCAAGGTACCTTTGCTGCCCGGCATAAACATGCGTGGGCAATAGACGAAGCTGCGGATGCGATAAATACTTCTGCGGAACATCACAAGAGACATCGGCAACCAAACAAAACGACATGATCCACTCCTTTAGACGTTCGATTATGGTGACTCATTCAGAGTTTCTGGGCGAGACAAAAAGGCATTGTGAATTTATGCAGATGGATGGCATGAATTGCGCATATCGACAACAAAAATGCGAATTTGTTCTCGTTTGTCTCTTAGTGGGAATGTGATGGCAAAGCTTCTTGGCCAGCCAAAATTGCCACATGAATCCATTTAGGGTATGCCCTAGGCAAGCTGTCAGGCTTTTGCCAGAGGCTCAGCCGCTAGAGGAACGACAATGCACGTTAATCTAACGCACTACTCGGAGTCCACCATGGGCGCATTACTCAAACTAGCATTCGGCATTGATTGGATCAATGAACAACTGAGCAAACTCGCCTCGTGGGCGGTGTTTATCGCTGCCATGATCTGTGCTGGCAATGCCTTCATTCGCTACGGTTTTGACATGAGCTCCAACGGTTGGCTAGAGATTCAATGGTATTTGTTTGCCGTCACTGTGATGCTGGGTGCACCTGTTGTGCTCAAGCTCAATGAACACGTCAGAGTGGATTTAATCTACGCCAAGCTCAAAGGGCATGGCCGAGTTTATGTGGATATTTTTGGCATCCTCTTCTTTCTTTTCCCTGTGATTGGCATGCTGTTTTACATGTGTATTCCGTACTTCTACCAAGCATTTGTATCAGGCGAGATGAGCCAAAACGCTGGCGGCCTGATTCGGTGGCCAGCGCTGTTGACCCTACCCGTTGGCTTTGGGCTTTTGTTGTTGCAAGGCTTGTCTGAACTGATCAAGCGCGTCGCTTATCTCCAAGGCAGCTATCAAATGGATATGCATTACGAGAAGCCTATTCAGTAATACATCAGAGCCGCATACACAAAAGAACTCATGCAATCCATATCTACGAATAGAGCACAAAAATGCTAGTTGAACACTTTCCCCCCATCATGTTTGCCGGCCTGGTGATCATCATGCTGATCGGCTTTCCAGTAGCCTTCTCTCTTGCCGCTTTGGGCTTGGGCAGTGGTTTCTTTGCTATTCATATGGGTTGGTTTCCCGCGGCTTACATGAGTAATTTGCCGTTGGCCATGTTCTCGATTCTGAGCAACGATTTATTGTTGGCTATTCCTTTTTTCACCTTCATGGGTACGATTCTTGAGAAGTGCGGATTGGCTGAAGACATGCTCGATTCGATGGGCCAGCTCTTTGGGCCCGTTCGTGGCGGCTTAGGCTATTCTGTGATCATTGTGGGCTTTATCCTAGGCGCGATCACCGGCACTGTGGCTGGGCAAGTGATTGCAATGGCTTTGATTTCTTTGCCTGTGATGATGCGCTACGGCTACAACATGCGCTACGCCACTGGCGTGCTCGCAGCCTCAGGCACGATCACACAGCTCGTTCCTCCCTCATTGGTCCTCGTAGTGTTGGCCGATCAGCTGGGCAAGCCTGTGGGCGATATGTACAAAGGCGCTTGGGGGCCTTCAATTTTGCAGATTTTGTTTTTTGCGGCATACACCTTTGCACTCAGCCGCATCAAGCCAGATTACTTGCCAAGCGTGCCGGTCACTGCGCGCACCTTGCATGGCTGGGCGCTTTGGAAAAAATGCTTACGCGGCATTGTGCCTTCCGCCATTTTGATTTTCACCGTACTCGGCTCCATGGGCGGCTTGCCCTTCCAAAACACCGCGATTGCCACGCCGACTGAGGCCGGTGCGATGGGTGTGGTGGGCGGGTTGATCTTGGCAGCAATGTATGGCCGTTTATCGAAAGCGCTCATGTGGGAAGCGATGGTGGGCACTATGAGGCTCACTGCGATGGTGGTGTTTATCCTCATCGGTTCGCGGGTATTCAGCCAAGTCTTCCAAGGTGTAGATGGGCACAAGTGGGTGGAGCATCTGCTCTCGGGCTTGCCTGGCGGCCAAATCGGCTTTTTGATTGTGGTGAATATTTTTGTATTCTTCCTTGCCTTCTTCTTAGATTTCTTTGAAATTGCATTCATCATCGTGCCTATGCTCGCGCCTGTGGCTGAAAAGCTGGGCATCAATTTGATTTGGTTTGGTGTGCTGCTCTGTGTAAACTTGCAAACCAGCTTCATGCACCCGCCATTTGGGTTTGCCTTGTTTTATTTAAGAGGTATTGCAGACACGCTTTGGAAGGAAAAGCGTATCCCTGAGCCAGTCAGGTCTAACGATATTTATATGGGATCCATTCCATGGATCATCATGCAGTTGATGCTCGTTGCCATCGTCATCTTCGTGCCGCAAAGCGTCACGATGTTCTTGGACAAGGATATTGTGGTGGATATCGATAAAGTGAAAATCGAGATTCCTGCAGAAGCGGAGGCGGCCTCCAAGGATCCTGCTGCTGCGCTCACGCCAGCGAACTCCACGCCATCATCTGCCACAGATCCCTTCGCTCCACCCTCGGCTGCAGATCAAGCAGCCACAGACAAAGCTGCGGCTGAGGAACAAAAGAAAATTGATGAGCTTTTCAATAAAAAATAAGCTTCTATAAAATCTGTGCCTCTCTGGTCTGAGTAGATCAGAGAGGTTTTTTTATTCCCATCTGACCACTCGCCACACCTCTCCAAAGCGCCTATGAATGATCAAGCAACAGCCCTGCGGCTAGGGCCCGCGCCATTTCCTTTTACGCTCAAACATGAGCCGATGCACAGCAGGGCTTTCTCTCGGTCGTTTCAAGCTCTCGCCTGTCTGATTGTTGCAGGCTGCGCCTACTGGTTGTTTACTTTTTGGTCTACTGGCCAATTGAGCACGAATAAAGGCAGCGTAGTCAGCCAAGTGATCTATTGGTATTTGGCTGCGTTAGCTCTCATGGGCTACACCTTGTGGTGCATTTTGACCAGTGTCACCACGCTTACCAGCGCGAGCTTGGATCAGAGCTTTATCTGGAACAAGCACGTTGAGCTGCGAGATTTGGCTTACGTCAAGCTCATCCGCGTGCCTAGCTTGGATTGGTTGATTGCGCCACGCTTGTATTGCCGCACCCTGCTTGGGAAATTTTCTGTTTACTACGCTTGCGATCCAGCGATGATCAAAGAGCTTGAGCGATTGCGGGATGAATTGAAGATATTTCGCCAAATGCAATGATGGGATAGCCATTAAAAAAACCGCCCGAAGGCGGTTTTTTGGCTTTCGATCGGCGAAGGGCAACCGTGTTAGCTACCCGCCAATCCACAGTGTAATGCTTGCCAGAACCAATCCGTACCAGCGCTGGATACCGAGAACCAACAACTCAGGCCACACCGTGGGTCTTAAGCCAAGCTATTGCCCGCTTGAAGCCGTCTTCCGCTGGCTCTTTACGGTAGCTGGGACGGTAGTCGGCATGAAAAGCGTGCGGCGCAGCGTCGTACACCACAA
>JAYWHR010000044.1:0-10792 GCA_043777675.1 Comamonadaceae bacterium
GACAACGCGATGGCTGAGAGCTTCTTCGCAACATTGGAGTGCGAGCTCATTGACAGGCGCGTATGGAAGACGCACACCGAGGCACGGCACGCCATCTTCACTTGGATTGAGAGCTGGTACAACCCCAGGCGTCGCCACTCCAGCATCGGGCAAATCAGTCCAATCGAATTTGAAAGGAGACACCATCTCAGAGCGAAAGATGCAAAAAATATCAACGACACAAATCGCACAAATCCAGCAGTTGCCGATGAACACGGCTTACCCACCGGGTGCTGCGCACCTGTGGACAAACCGCCTCATGTACCACGCGGGGGTACGTCGGCTTGTCCACAGGCAGGCCCCGTGGATAAGCCTGCACCCGAGCACGCCACGGCCTCAAACTACTGCGAATCCATCAGCGCCAATCTGGTGGAAAATAACCCCGAGGTCAAGAACCTCTAAACTGTCCGTGGAAACGGGGCAAGTCCAGAGAGCAGCGTGCTCTTCATCCGTTCAGATTCCATTTGCACCAACGCCTGCTGGGCAATCTCAACGTAATGCACGCGCTCCAGCGCAATGGCAATTTGCCGAGCCAAAGTCTCCAATTGCTGCACCTGCTCAGGTATCAGCAGCCAGCGCGTTTGCGCGGGCTTGATGGCCAGCACGCCGCGTAAGCGCATGGTGGCCTTAAGCGGCAGGTAGTGCCACGGCTGTGCCGACAAGGTGGATGTGTACAAGCCTGCAGGCTGCGCATTGCGAAGCGCCCAGTCGGCCACAGTGGCGTCAAAGTCGCTCGGCGGGTTGCTCGCCATGATCAGCTGGTCTTTTTGATCGATCGCCAATACAACGGCAGTACCGCCGAAATCGCGCTCAAGCGCGGCCTGGCCAGTTTCAACGACTTGGGTTGTCACAAGCGCTGCAGACAAATCCCGAGTCAGCTCAAACAGCGACTGCGCTCGGCGTTCACGGCTGCTTGAAATACGCGCCTGAAACCGCAGCCCAGCCGTGAGCTGCCCAGTAATCAACCCAACCGCTAACATCACAGCAAAGGTCAGCAGGTATTGCACATCACTGACTGCAAACGAAAAGCGCGGTGTGACAAAAAAGAAATCAAACGCCACGACATTCAACACTGCCGCCAGCGCTGCCGGGCCGCGGCCAAACTTCACCGCAACGAGTACTGTGGCCAGCAAAAACAGCATGACAATGTTGGCCAGATCAAAAAACCTAAACAACTGAAATGCCAACAGCGTGACCGCGACTACGGCCGCTATTGCCCAAGCATAGCGAGGCAAACTAGCGTGCCAAGTATCCGCGTCAAGTTTGTCGCCAGAGCGTTGTACGACAGCGCCCAGAGTACGTGCGCTGTCTGCGTGACCGATCTCTACTAGGGTTAGCGCAGGTGCCAGCCGTGAAATGCGGCGCATGATTGCGCGGCCATGCCAGAGCTCTGACCAGCGGCCAAGATGCGTGCGACCCATCACCAGCGTTGCACAGTTTAGTAGCTTGGCCTGCTCTACCAGCGCAACAGCTACGTCGGCATAGCTCAGTACCGCCGTTGACGCACCAAGCTCGCCCGCTAACTTAATGACAGCCAAAATCTTGTCGCGCGCCGTGTTGCTTAACCGCTGCAATTTAGGTGTTTCAACATAAACCGCGTGCCAGCGCACATTGAGCTGCCCAGCCAAGCGCGCAGCAGCACGTACCGCCTGCTCAGCACCTTCACTAGGGCCAATGCCCACCAATAGCGTGCCCTCTGTCTCCCATACGCTGTCAATGGATTTTTCAACCCGGTAACTGCGTACATCATCTTCAACATGCTCAGCGGTGCGGCGCAAGGCGATTTCGCGCAGGGCAATCAAGTTGCCTTTGCGAAAGAAGTTTTGCGCGGCGCGCTCGGCCTGCTGGGGCAAATACACCTTGCCAGCTTTGAGGCGACTGAGCAGTTCATCCGGCGTGACGTCGACCAAAATCAGCTCATCCGCATCGTCCAGCACGGTGTCGGGCACGGTCTCGTGTACCCGCACGCCGGTGATGCTGCCGACCGTACCGTTCAAACTTTCAAGGTGCTGCACATTCAGCGCTGACCATACGTCAATGCCCGCATCCAGCAGCTCTTGCACGTCTTGGTGACGCTTGGCGTGGCGCGAGCCAAGGGCATTGCTGTGCGCCAGCTCGTCAACCAGCAGCACCTGCGGCTTGCGCGCTAGGGCGCCGTCGAGGTCGAACTCTTTCAGGCTCTTGCCGCGATAGGGCACGTCCTTGAGAGGTAATTGCTCTAGGCCAGCTAGCAACGCAGCAGTTTCACTGCGACCATGCGTCTCCACCACACCAATCAGAACCTTGACGCCCAGTTTTTGCTCACGGTGAGCGGCAGACAGCATGGCAAAAGTTTTGCCGACACCCGCATTAGCACCAAAATAAATGCGTAGCTTGCCGCGTGCTGCACGCTCGCCACTGCCGCGCAATTGCGCCAGCAGTTTGTCGGGGTCGGGGCGGGAGTCTGAATCGTTTGGCATCAGCGCAGTGTATCTAGCGCCAAGTTCAGCTTGAGCACATTCACACGCGCCTCGCCCAAAAAACCAAACAACGGCATCTCAGCTTGCTGGACTACCAGCGCCTGAACTTTTTCTGCTGATACGCCACGCGCTTTAGCAACACGGCTGACTTGGTAGATTGCTACTGCGGGGCTGATGTGTGGATCCAGCCCGCTTGCCGACGCGGTCACCAAATCAATCGGCACGCTATTTGTGTTGCCCGGGTCAGCCGCGCGCAACGCTTCAATACGGCTTTTTACAGCATCGGTGAGCGCCGGGTTCAAAGGCCCGACGTTTGACCCGCTGGATGCAGATGCGTTATACGGCATCGGAGCCGTGGCCGAAGGACGACCCCAAAAGTGTTTGGAGTCCGTGAAGTTTTGGCCAATCAGCCCTGAGCCCACCGCTTTGCCATCACGCATGATGATGCTGCCGCTGGCCTGCACGGGGAACAGCGCTTGCGCCACGCCCGTGACCAATAGCGGGTAGGCCACGCCAGTCACGAGCGTGAGGACGAAAAATAAAACCAATGCGGGGCGAAGAATGTTTTTCATAAAAATTCCTGAATATTTATGCAACGCCAATTGCCACCAACAACACATCAATCGCCTTGATGCCAATGAACGGCACGATCAAGCCGCCCAGCCCGTAAATCAGCAAGTTACGTCGCAGCAGCGCAGCCGCTCCGATGGCGCGGTACTTCACGCCCTTAAGCGCTAGCGGAATCAGCACCACAATAATGAGTGCATTAAAAATGACCGCTGACAAAATGGCCGATGACGGGCTGCCCAACTGCATCAAATTCAATGCACTGAGTTGCGGGTAAGTCGTCACGAAAATTGCTGGAATGATGGCAAAGTATTTTGCAACGTCATTAGCGATTGAAAACGTGGTGAGTGAACCGCGCGTCATCAAGAGCGCTTTTCCGGTTTCCACGATCTCCAGCAGCTTCGTCGGGTTGGAATCTAAGTCCACCATATTGCCGGCTTCCTTTGCGGCCTGCGTGCCGCTGTTCATGGCTACGGCAACATCGGCTTGCGCCAAAGCGGGTGCATCATTGGTGCCATCACCCGTCATGGCGACCAGGCGGCCTTCACTTTGATACTGACGAATCAGTTTAAGCTTGTCTTCAGGTGTCGCTTCAGCTAAAAAGTCGTCCACGCCAGCTTCAGCAGCGATTGCAGCCGCAGTCAGCTTGTTGTCGCCTGTGATCATCACGGTTTTGATACCCATGCGGCGCAGCTCCCCAAAGCGCTCTTTGATGCCGGTCTTCACAATGTCTTTGAGTTCAACAATGCCCAACACGACTTTGCCATCTGCCACAGCCAGTGGCGTTGAACCGCGCCGCGATACATCGTCAGAAGCGCGTGTCACCTCTGGCGATACCGTGCCGCCCAGCGATTCAACATACTTTCGGATAGCGTCCACGGCGCCTTTGCGCAAATGCCTGGTTGTGCCGCTCATGCTGGTCAAGTCAATACCGCTCATGCGGGTTTGGGCGGTAAACGGAACATCATGATTGATACCAGACGACTCCATGACCGCCCCCATTTTCTGCGCCAGCACCACAATGCTTCGACCCTCGGGCGTTTCGTCTGTGGTGGATGCCTGCATGGCGCACGCGGCCAGTTGCAACTCGGTCACGCCTTGCCTGGGTAAAAAAGCTGAGGCCTGTCGATTGCCGTGCGTAATCGTGCCGGTTTTGTCAAGCATCAACACATCGACATCGCCCGCAGCTTCAACCGCCCGGCCTGATGTGGCGATCACATTGGCCTGCATCATCCGACTCATGCCCGCCACACCCACGGCTGACAGGAGCCCGCCAATGGTGGTCGGTATCAAACACACCAGTAGCGCAATCAATGCGGTCATGCTAACCACAGTGCCTGAGCCTGCCGCGCCGACGCTGAACATCGAAAATGGCAGCAGCGTCACGGTGACGACCAAAAACACAATGGTCAGCGCCACCAGCAAAATCGTCAGCGCAATTTCGTTCGGTGTTTTGGCGCGCTTGGCGCCCTCCACCATACTGATCATGCGGTCTAAAAACGACTCGCCGGGGTTGACGGTGATCCGCACGACCAGCCAGTCAGACAGCACCCGCGTGCCGCCAGTGACTGACGAAAAGTCGCCACCCGACTCGCGCACCACCGGGGCTGACTCGCCGGTAATGGCGCTTTCATCGACCGTGGCTACGCCTTCAATCACCTCGCCATCAAGCGGCACCATGTCGTCAGTTTCAACGAAAACGACATCGCCCTTGCGTAGGTTTTCAGCCTGTTCGGGGAGCCAAGTTTCGCCGTGAAAAACAGTGCGCGATTGATTAGAAAACTTCTTCGCCCACGTGCTGGTTTTAAGCCCACGCAGTGACGCGGCTTGCGCTTTACTGCGGCCTTCTGCCACGGCCTCGGCGAAATTGGCAAACAGCACGGTAAACCAGAGCCACACAGCAATAGCGAGCGTAAAACCAGCAGTGCCCGTTTTGCCGAACAGTTCCTGCACGCCAAGCAGCGTCGTCAAAACGCTGCCGATGTAGACGACAAACATCACCGGGTTGCGCCACTGGATATGCGGACTGAGCTTGACAAACGACTGGGCAATAGCAGGTTTGAGCAGCGACGGGTCAAACAACGAAGCGTGATTTTTAATGGCAGTTGTGGTCATTTTTTTCTCTGTTTATTTGGCTGACCAAAGCATCAAGTGCTCCACCACCGGCCCCAGTGCCAGCGCGGGTACGTAGTTCAATAGCCCCACCATCAAGACCGTACCGATCAGCAAGAACACAAACAACAGCCCGTGTGTGGGCATGGTGCCAGCCGTCACAGGCAGGCGCTTTTTGCTGGCCAGCGCGCCCGCAATCGCAAGTACAGGAACGATCACACCAAACCGGCCCAGCCACATAGCAATGCCCAGCAGCGTGTTGTAAAACGGCGTGCTGGCCGACAAGCCGGCAAAAGCGCTGCCGTTGTTATTAGCCGCTGACGTGAGTGCATACAAAATTTCTGAAAAGCCGTGTGGCCCCGGGTTGGCAATACCGGCCCTGCCCGCACCCGACATAACTGCCAACGCCGTGCCTGCCAACACCAAAATCGGTGTGATCAGAATCGCCACGGATACCAATTTCATCTCGTGGGCTTCGATCTTTTTGCCCAAATATTCAGGCGTGCGGCCAATCATCAAACCAGCAATAAACACGGCCAAGATCGCAAAAATGAGCATGCCATATAGGCCTGTGCCCACACCACCAAACACCACTTCGCCCAGTTGCATCATGACCATCGGCACCATACCTCCCAGCGGTGTGAAGGATGCGTGCATAGCGTTCACCGCCCCGCACGAAGCGGCCGTCGTGATCACCGCGAACAGAGCTGACGCTGTGATGCCAAAGCGAGTTTCCTTGCCTTCCATATTGCCACCAGATTGCATGGCGCTTGCCGTTTGGTCAACCCCCAGCGCTGGTAACAGTGGGTTGCCGATTTGCTCGGCGGGCATGATGGCGATAACGGCCAGCACAAACATGAAGGTCATGGCGGCTAGCACCGCCCAGCCCTGACGCGCATCACCCACTGCGCGGCCAAAAGCAAAGCACAGTGCCGCAGGAATCAAAAAGATTGCCAGCATTTGCAGCAAATTTGTTAGCGCGGTTGGGTTTTCAAATGGATGCGCCGAATTGGCATTAAAAAAACCACCACCGTTCGTGCCCAGCATCTTGATGGCTTCTTGTGATGCAACAGGGCCCATAGCGATGATTTGTTTGTCAGCCTTGAGCTCCTCAGTTACTGGCTGACCAGTGGCGTCTTGCTTGACTCCGCCAGCTGCGTCTTTTATGGGTTGACTGTAGGCTGTTACTTCAAGCGTGCTCACACTTTTGTAAACGGAAAAGTTTTGAATCACGCCCTGCCCGGCCAGTGCAACCGCCAGCACAATCGACAGCGGCAGCAGCAGCCAGACGGTGATACGGGTGATGTCTATCCAAAAGTTGCCCAATACCCCGGACGATTTGGCTACAAAGCCGCGAAATAGCGCAAATACCACCGCGATGCCTGTGGCGGCAGACAGAAAGTTTTGGACTGCCAGCCCTAGCATTTGCACCAAATAACTCATGGTGCTTTCGCCCGCGTAACCCTGCCAATTGGTGTTGGTGACAAAACTCACTGCGGTGTTGAAGGCAGAATCCGCTGACACGCTACCCATATCCGCCGGATTCAATGGCAAATACAGTTGCAAACGTTGCAAGCCATAAACCATGAGCGCACCCAACACATTGAACGCTAGCAAAGCCAGCGCGTAATGAGACCACTTCATGGATTTATCAGGTGACGTGCCCGCAAGCCGGTATAAGGGCGCTTCAAGCCGATGCATCCAATTCGGCAGATTGCCCGCCCAAAGCCGAGCAATCCAGATTCCCAGCGGCCAAGAAGCTACGAGAAGCATTGTCAAAAAGAGAGCCAATAATGCCCAAGCAGAGGAAGTCATTAAAACTCCTCCGCGCACAACAGCGCGTAGACGAGGTAGGCAAGCAGCAACGCAGCGCTGAAACCGCCAAATCCATACAAAACAGCAAGGTCAATCATGACTTGCCTCCAGCAGATTTTTCGAGCCTTTGCAAGCCTTTAACCAACAGCGCCACAACGCCGTACAGCGCAGCCATGCCGACCAAAAATACGATATCCATTTAGCTTCTCCGCGCTCTATAAGTCATGCCGCAAGATTAAGCCGTTGGTCGTAAAAACGGCGTAGGAGAACATCGCTTAGCGCGTAAAAAATGCGTAAAGCTCCTTCTAAATTTTCAAAAAGAAATGTTTTGAGTGCAAAAGTGCAAACTCACGAAATCGCCAAATTGCTATAAATTAAGCAGCATACTTGGCAATCAATACGCCGGCTAACTGCTCAAATCGCGCTGAAACATCAATTAACGCCCCGCAAAATTGTTTCGAGCTTTTTAGTTCAGAGCTGTGCCGCGCTCTGCTGCTTTGAACTCTTTGTCTTGTAGTTCAACGAATGAAAGCCAGCCAAGGTGATCCTTTGACTGTGCGCTCGCCGGTGATGAATGAAGTGGACCCCATCATCAAGACAGATTTGAGGACAGTTTAAGTTGCACTTGATTTCACACAGCTGAACAGCGCTGCCCTGATTCATCAATCACATCGTGCATTATCCCTGCGATAGGCTGCAAGTCTGGTGAGCGTAGCGAAACAGGCTTGCAGCCCATCGCGCGCGTATATTTATCCACGATCACCGCCCCGCCGCCTACGCCACTTACGTACACCAAGTCTGGCGTTTGGTTGCCCAGCCCTTGGTGTGCTCGTTCGTTGTTGTAGAAGGCAAAGTACCTGGTCAGCCCAATGAGCAATTGCCCCATATCGGCGTAGCCATGCAGGTACACGTCCTCATGTTTGACGCTGCGCCACAAGCGCTCTACAAATATGTTGTCAAACGCACGGCCTCGTCCATCCATGCTGATGGCGGTTGCCTCGCGCTTGAGCACCCCCGTGAAGGCCTCGCTGGTGAACTGCGCGCCTTGGTCGCTGTTGAACACCTCAGGTTTGCCATGCGCACGCATTGCATCCTCAAGGCAATCCACGCAGAACACAGCCTCCATGGTGTTGCTGATGCGCCAGCTGAGCACCCGCCGCGAGTACCAGTCGATGATTGCCACCAAGTAGGCAAAGCCATTGGCCAGACGGATGTAGGTGATGTCGGTGCTCCAGACTTGATTGACGCGCACCACGGGTACGCCACGCAGCAAATACGGGTACACCTTGTGTTGTGGATGCGCCCGGCTAGTATTTGGCCCCGGCGCCATGCCAGCCAGACCCATTGAACGCATGAGGCGCTGTGTCCGTTTGCGGTTGACCTTGTGCCCACAACGGCCCAGATACACCACCATCTTGCGGCTGCCGTAGAACGGGTGGCGCGTGTACTCCTCGTCGATTAAGCGTTTGATCACCTCATCGCCTTCGCAGGCAGATTTACGCTTGCGCTGGGCATAGACGGTGGTACGCACGACACTGGCCAGTACACATTGGCGCTTTTGCGTCACATCGCTGTGCGCACCAATCCAACTGCGCCGCGTCATGGCAGGCTGATCCCGGACTTTTTTTTGAGCCAATCCAACTCCATCTTCAGCCGCCCAATCTCGCCGTATAGTCGATCCGGTGCGCTGTGCGCGGCAATCGGCTGGGGGCCTCGCTTGCCTTCAAATAGAGTTTTGGCTTGTGCCTGAATTTCCCTCTTCCATTGCCCCACCTGCACCGGGTGAACCCCGTACTCTTGGCCTATTTGGTTGACTGTCTTGACCCCACGTACCGCTTCCAAGCCTACCTTGGCCTTGAACTCCGGCAAATGCGTGCTGCGCTTTTTTGATTCACTCATGACGTACCCTTTTCTTTTGACAGTGTCCTACTTAAACTGCTGTCTCAAATTCAGGGTCCACTTCAGAATTGTCGTCTACATCGCTGGTCATCAGTGTTGGCCAAGTCCACACTGTCGCGGACAGGTTCGACCTATCAAGCAAACGCCATCCGCTGCACGCCATCCAGATCAAGCGTCTGCCGAGCTTGCCACAAGTCATATTGATCCTGCATGGCAAGCCAGCTCTCGGGCGAGCGGCCTAGAGTCTTAGACAAGCGCAGCGCCATCTCAGGGCTCACGCCGCTTTGCCCAAGCAGCAAGCGATTCAGCGTCGATGCTGCAACGCCTAAAGCCAGCGCCAGCTCGCGCCCGCTGTAATTGCTGGGGCCAAGATAAATCTCTTGAATGAACGCGCCGGGGTGGGGAGGGTTATGCATCAACATCAGTGGTAGTCCTCATCATCAATCACTTAAACATTACCCAATTGCTTTTGATCTTGATCGGTCATGGTTGGTCTTCTTTGTGTTCATCAGCGCGGCTTGGCGTATCAGTCAGATTGCCAATCACGCGCTTTTCTCGCTCGATCTCAGCCGTCAGTTCCTGTTCAGTGGGCAGAATGCGCTGATATTTCGAGGCAAAAAGCTGCTGGTTCTCTTTGATCACCGAGTATTTGACCACCGTCTCATCCTTGCTGTCGCAAAGAATGATGCCAATCGTTGGGTTATCGTCTTCGCCGCGCTTTAAGTCATCAAACATGCGCACATACATATCCATTTGGCCAATATCTTGGTGGCTGAGCTTGCCTGTTTTCAAATCGATGATCACGAAGCATTTGAGCAAGTAGTTATAAAACACCAGATCGAGGAAGAAATGGCTTGTCTCGGTGCTGATGCGCATTTGCCGCGCCACAAATGAGAAGCCCTTGCCCAGCTCCAGCAAGAATTTTTGCAGCTCATCAATAATCGCTTGCTCCAGCTGGCTCTCTTTGATTTGCGCTGCTTCGGGCAGCTGCAAAAACTCCAACACATACGGGTCTTTAATGAAATCACCCAGCTCACCAGCCCTTGCCGCAGCGGCCTCGGCTTCACCGCCGTCCTCTGCTTCAGCCTCACCTGCCTTGCCTTGAGAAGACAGCAAACGCTGAAAGCTGTGCGTTTCAATATTGCGCTCTAGCTGCCGCACGCTCCATTGCTGCGCCGCAGCTTCCGCCAAATAATGAGTCCTAGCCTGCGGCGCTTCCACGCGCATGATCAGCCGATTGTGGCTCCAGCTCAATTTGCTACACAGCGTGTAGCAAATTGCCTGATCGGGATAGGTCAGGTAAAACTGACGGAAATTGCGCAGGTTTGCATAAGAAAACCCCTTGCCAAAGCTCTCTGAGAGCTCTTTAGACAGATTCTCAAGCAATCTCTGTCCATAAGCCGCGCGCGCTTTGCCTTGCTGCTCCTCTTGCACAATCCGCTGACCAATCAGCCAGTAAGCTTCCACCATGGCCGAATTCACAGCTGAGCGCGCCTTACCGCGCGCCAGCTCCAAAATGCTTTTGATATCGGCGTGAAAAGTAGTCAGTTCGATCATGGTGTTTTGTGTCGCTGCGTTATTGGCGAAGGTATCCCTTGCACATCTTTTTGATCGTAACGCCAAAAGGCCGATGAACTGTCAGACGCATCGCATGCACTGTATGCCCGGGGGAGCTCACGGTCGCGCCAAGCCGCTAGCTCTTAGCTTCGATTGTCCTTAAACGTTACAAACCGCCATCGCTCTGGGTACTATAGATTCAATAGCGCTCTGCGCAGTATTTACGCCGGCTATCTGCCAAAAACGCCTGATTAGCCATCTGCCTCAGACCGTGATTTGCGTTTTCAGGGGAAATGACATAAACTGTATAAATATCCAGTTTTCTATTGAGGTGACGACAATGT
>JAYWHR010000045.1:0-10601 GCA_043777675.1 Comamonadaceae bacterium
CGTCCATCTGTAACTTCGCTTTCATTCAATTTCACCCTCCTAAAAGGTGACATTTGAATTTGCCGCGATGGTGACGTTTCTATTTGCTTATGACACCAGACAAGTCTCCTTTAAGTAAATTCCAAGAGTTAATGGCTGTTCCAGATACCACAGCGGTAGCTAGGATGAACGAAAACCCCGCGATTGCAAACAAGATACCCACTAGCATTAGCTTTATTGGCAGCCTTATATTGGGCAAATTTAAACGTTGAAGTATTGCTCGAGCGAGGGTTATATCTAAAAGCGAAACTAGGCTGACAACAATTGAAGTCCAAGCAAAGTACATAACAATTTTTGGCCATGAAAAGATAGTTATCAAGCCACTAAAGTCTCCAAATAGATAAACGCCAAGCCATAAATAAAAAAGAAATGAGATTGATAGACTACCCAGCAATACTCTACCGAAAGCTCGCGTACTAAAAACTTTACCGTAAATAACATCCAGAAAACGTTGCATATCGTCAATTATTGACTTCTGTTTCTCCTTAGCGCTCGTACTTTTATCTTGCTTCAACTTCGACAAAAGACTAAGCTTCATTAATTTTGCATCAGTAGGATCACCGATTTTTCTGAATTGAAATGCAATCGATATTAGTATCGTTCCGATTTTTATTAGTGTCGCACTCAGTAGCATATTTCAATTGGTCTCACTCTAATTTCGAGTTGTATAAAAATTGGATTTGACGGCAGGTGGCACTGCACGGCACTAAAGCCAATTCTTTCAACATTAAATCGCAAGCGATCAAAGCACATGATCAAAAAGCTGCCTTCACCCCATGAGCGGCGTAGAAGTCAGCACCTCTTCCATCGTCGTCATCCCATCGGCCACGCGTAGCGCAGCGGCTAGGCGCAGGGGGCGCATGCCATCAGTAATGCCTTGCTTGCGAGTGGCATCCATGTTGGCTTCTTTGTTGACCAAGGCTTTAAAGGCCTCTGTAATGGTGAGTAGCTCATACACACCCATGCGGCCACGGTAGCCAGTCATGCGGCAATCGACGCAGCCCACCGGCTTATAGGGCTTGTAGCCACCGTTGATCTTCCATGGCTTGATGAGCTCGTTGATCGCTTCAGGATTGTTGTCAGCGGGCTGCTTGCATTCCGCGCAGAGCGTGCGCATGAGGCGCTGGGCTAATACGCCGAGCACGGTGGCATTGATGAGGTAGGGCGGAATGCCTAGCTCCATCAGGCGAGCCACCGCGCTGGGTGCGTCATTGGTGTGCAGCGTGGAGAAAACAAGATGCCCTGTTAAAGCAGCTTGGACAGCCATTTCAGCCGTTTCTAAATCTCGAATCTCTCCCACCATGATGATGTCTGGATCTTGCCGCATCAGGGCGCGCAAGCCTTCGGCAAAACCAAAATCAAGCTGATGCTGCACCTGCGTTTGGTTGAATGAAGGCTCAATCATTTCAATCGGGTCTTCAATGGAGCTGACGTTGACTTCTTCGGTGGCGAGGCGTTTGAGCGTTGAATACAGCGTCGTCGTTTTGCCCGAGCCAGTCGGGCCGGTCACCAAAATAATGCCGTAAGGGCGCTTGACGAGCTCTTCCCAGCGCTTGGCATCGTGGTCAGAAAAGCCTAAGCCTTCGAGATCTTTCACCGCGTTGTCGGGGTCAAAAATACGCATCACCATTTTTTCGCCGAAAGCCGTCGGCAAGGTAGATAAGCGCATCTCGACTTCATCGCCACGCGGATTCTTCGTCTTGATGCGGCCGTCCAGCGGGCGGCGCTTTTCCACAACGTCCATCCGCCCGAGCAGCTTGATACGCGCCACCATTGCATTCATCACTTGCAGCGGCACTTGATACACCGCATGCAACACGCCATCAATGCGAAAACGAATCACGCCTTGCTCGCGGCGCGGCTCAAGGTGAATATCACTGGCGCGCTGGTCAAAAGCATATTGCCAGAGCCAATCGACCACCTGCACCACGCCTTGATCGTTCGCATCGAGTTGTTTGTTGGTTTTGTTGAGCTCCACCAATTGCTCAAAGCTTGCGCCGCCTGCATTGCCGCCTGCCTTGGTCACGTTGCGCACAGATTTAGCCAGCGCAAAAAATTCTGCTGTGAATTTATGAATATCTTGTGGGCTCGCCACCACCATGCGCACACTTCGCCGCGCTTGGCGCTCTACCTCGTCAATCCAATCGGTGATGAAGGGCTGGCTGGTTGCCACCACCACTTGCGTGGGCAACACCTGCACCGGCAAGATGCCGTGGCGCTCAGCAAACGTAGCGCTCATCGTCTCGGCGACTTTGCCCACATCAACCTTTAAAGGATCAATGCGGAAATAATCAACGCCGGCTTTGGCGGCTAAAAACTGCGTGAGTGATTCGATATCGAGCGGCTTGCCGTCGGATTCGCGCGTCATCGCAACAGCTGCGAGGCGCACCAGCGGATGCTGGGCGCTCTCGGCTTTGGAGCAGCGATCCACCGTGCGCTTGGCCTCGGGCAGAGAGATCACGCCATCGGCTTGCAGCCATTGCACCACATGCCGCCAATCAAGCGGGCCTGTGTGCAGGGGTTTGGATGGCGGTTTGGGCGTAGGAACGGCGTTCATGGCTGGATGTTAGCAAGCTTTCAGTCGCACAGACGGGCTACTTCAGCAGGGGCTTCAAAAGGCGCAGCCACTTGCGGGCTGGTAAGTCAAACATCGCCTCAATCTGCTCTGCGCGCGCTGCCAGTAGATCGCGCTTCGGACGATTCGACGTGCGCTGCGCAAGGATCACAGTATTGCCTTCTTTCGTGGGCTTGAAGCTCCACACGGCATCTTCGCCAAACGCTTTGCTGATCTGCGCCAAGCTTTTGTCAAAGCTGGAGCTGCGGCCAAAGAGATTGACCGTCATGATGCCTTCATCGGTGAGCGTGCTGCGCACGGCTTTATAAAAATCCATGCTATCCAGCACAGGCGCGGCGGCTTCATGATCATACAAATCCACTTGCGCACTAGCGATGAAATTTGAAGAAGAATCGGCTGATAGCCGGCGTATTTCCTGCGTGGACTGCTCCCAATTTGTGAGCGTCTTCATCGCATCGCCAAGAATGATGTGAAGACGCTTATCTTGCGGTGGCAGCTTGAACCAATGCTGGCAGGCGGCCACCACGGAGGGGTTGATTTCCAAAACTGTTGTGCTCATTTTGAGTGTTTTGTAGCAAGCCTTGGTGATCGTGCCAGCACCTAAGCCAAGTTGAAGTGCATGAAGTTTCTTGATCTTGGTGGGCTCAAAAAACAGCAGCCAAGCCATCATGCGCTGCACGTATTCCAGCTCAATCTCAAACGGCTTGTCGATCAACATACTGCCTTGCACCCACTCGGTGCCGAGATGCAAATAGCGAATGCCGTCCATCTCAGACATATTGACGACAGGTAAATTTGATTTTTTCATGATGGTTTTAAATGCGGTGTCAGTGCTTCTTGCCACGCAGTGAGCTTGCGTTCAAAGCTCCAAGATGCGTTGGCGGGGCTGCTGGAGGGGAGTTTATACACGGGTAGGCCAAGAGCTTGTGTGTGCTTGATGTGTGAGTAGCTTTCACCGCCGTTATGTGCGATGGCTTGTAGATTGGGGCAGCGTTGCTTCAGGCTGGCGAGATCGTTGAGCGTGGTGTTTCGAATGGCTGAATCGAGCGAGCCTTCGCGCTCGCAACTGGCATACACGTCCCAGCAGCCGATGCCGTGTGTAAGTAGCGCGTTGCTCCTGATATCATAGCTGCTCGCGCATATTTCTTGCCGGCTAGAAGGTGAAACGAGACTAAAAACAAGCTTCCAAAAGTGATTCTGCGGATGACCGTAATACTGCTGCGTTTGCAGCGATATCACACCCGGGAAGCTGCCTAAAATCAGCACGCGGGTGGTGGGCGCTATCAAAGGCGGCAGGCCACGCAGCATCACAGCAGGGCTTTCAACTTCGGTAAAACGCGCAGAGCATTGGCCGTGGTTTGCGCTGCCCAATCATCAATAGACACGCCGCGAAGATCGGCCAAGACTTGCCCGATGCGGGGCAGCTGTCGAGGCGAATTGATGCCTTGCGCTTTGCCATGCTCGCGCTCCTCAGCTGTTGCGTAAATCCATTGCGGCGGAATATCAGGCGCGTCAGTCTCCATCACGATCGCGCTGCCAGGCAGGCTCTTGGCCAAGGCGCGAATATGCAGCGAGCGCTCGTAAGTGACTGTGCCGCCAAAGCCCAAGCAAAACCCCATCTCCACAAACTGCATCGCCTGCTGCTCAGAGCCATTGAAGGCATGCGCAATCCCGCCGTAGCTACCGATCTCGCGCAGGGCTTTGAGCAATGCATCTGCGCTCTTGCGCACATGAAGAATCACAGGGAGTGCATGTTGCTTAGCGATTTTTAGCTGAGCGCGATAAAACTGCGTTTGCTTCTCGCGCATCTCAGGTGTACACAACGCGGGGATGAAAAAATCCAAGCCGATTTCACCCACAGCCACCAAGCGCGGGTCTTCGCGGTGTGCCGCTAGCTTCGCATCAAGCCAATTCACATCTTCCTCATGAGCTTGAGGCACACACAAAGGATGTATGCCTAGGCCATACGCTTGGCCATGCGTATGAGCAAGGGCGCGCACGGTTTCGAAATTACTCCGCTCAACGGCGGGGATCACATTCATTGCTACATTTATAATAGCACTCTGCGCAATCAATACGCCGGCAATCAGCCCATTTCTTTCAAATTTCGGTGCATCCAGATGGCTGTGTGTATCAATCCAGCGCATGATGAAAATCGGCGGGCAAGAATTTATTCCACCACGATTTTACGCTGCTCAATGATTCGCTTCCACTTCGCCCGCTCGTCTTGCGCAAGTGCGGCAAACGCAGCGGGCGTAGAACCAATGGCCTCAGCGCCAAGACGAGCGAAGCGATCTTTGACCTCGTTGTCGGCCAACGCGGCACTGAGTGATGCATTGAGCTTTTGCACCACATCTGAGGGCATCGCCTTAGGGCCGTACAACCCAAACCAAGTGACTGACTCAAAGCCGGGCAATACATCTGCCACGGTTGGTAAATCAGGCGCGAGCGCAGTACGCTTCTCGCTCGTCACAGCCAAGCCGCGCAGTTTGCCATCTTTCACATGCGGCAAGCCTGAGACGAGTGAATCAAACAGCAAGTCCACTTTGCCGCTGATCAAATCAGGAATGGCCAGCGCTGTGCCGCGATACGGAATGTGGACGATGAATGTGCCTGATTGCGCTTTGAACAGCTCGGAGGTGAGATGCACAATCGTGCCATTGCCGCTGGATGCGTAGTTGAGCTTGCCAGGATTTTTTTTCGCGTAGTCGATCAACTCACGCATGCTTTTAGCGGGCGAGGATTGCGGGACGAGTACGATATTGGGCGAGCTGGCGACTTGGCCGAGTGCTGTGAAATCAAGTTGCGCGTCGTAAGGAATTTTCGGATTGATGACCGGGCCGATGCTGTGCGTGCTACTCGTGGCCAGCAAAATCGTGTAGCCATCGGGAGCAGCTTGCGCCACAGCCGCCGAGCCAATCGTGCCGCCCGCGCCAGGGCGGTTTTCCACCACCACGTTTTGCCCCAGTTTCTCGCCAAGCTTGATGGACAAAGCTCTTGCCAGCACATCGGTTGCGCCGCCTGCCGGGAAGGGCACGATCATGCGCACAGGCTTGTTGGGGTAGGCCTGCGCGAATACGGGAGTCGCAAACGCGGTGACGGCGAAGCCAGTTGATAGGGATGAAGAGAGGAAAGAACGGCGTTTCATGCGCTGATTATGAGTCAAAAAATCTAGCTTGAGTCGGCGTAAATATTGTGCGAGGTGCTATTGAATATGTAGCGTAGGGCAGCTCAATGGTCAGGAGATGGCTTGTGCTGCTAAAAACTCAAACACCGCTGCTCGCGTGGGTGCGCCTAGTGCACCATGGCGCTGCATGCATTTGAGTGCGGCTGCGGCGCACGCAAAGCGGATCGCCTGGCTTTCTTGCACGATGCTGGCGTCTGGCGCTAATTCAGAGATTGCGAAACACAACGCGGCATGGAATACATCGCCAGCGCCTGTGGTGTCGAGTGCCTTCACAGGGAAAGCGCCTTGCGTGTGCAAGATGCGCTCTTTGTCGTGCATCCATGCGACGCCTTGGCTTCCTAGTGTGACCATCGCACTTGGAGCACCGCTATCGAGTGCGGTAATCAAGCCATCGGCTGAGCTGCGTGCATTTGGCGCAAAACAGGCTAAGCCCGGTTGAGAAAACACCGCCCACTTCGCCAAAGGCACCAAGCGTTGCAGCACCACGAGCGGCGCAACATCGGCATCCAACATACCCAATACGTTATTTTCTCGCGCCCAAATCAGGGCAGCAGCTGCCCCATCGCCCCAGCGCGGATCGGTAAGCACGGCTTGCGCGCCCTGTAGCAAGTGCGTAGAAAGCGGATGAGCTTTCACCAATGCATTGCCACGATGGTTAAATATTTGCCGCTCACCATGCGCATCCACCACAACCGAGGACACAGAGGTGTAGCAATCAGCAACACTGTCCAAATGGCTGGTGATAGCCAGCTCGCGCACCGCACTTTGTATGAAGCGTCCTGCATCGTCATCGCCCACGCGTCCGATCAAGCGCACAGGTAAGCCCAGTCGCGCCATGCCAATAGCGGCATTCGCCGCCATGCCGCCAACGATTTGGCGGTAGCTGTGGGCGGGGGTTTTGGTGGGCAATGTGGCAAATGCCTCAATCTCGAAATGATGATCGACTGAGGCGTGGCCTACGCAGGCAAAAAATGATGTCATAGCGGAAATGATAAATGCTCTCAAGGTTTCTACCGTAGCATGCCTTGGCAACAAACGCTAAGCTTTTCGTAGTTGCAAGGAGTTTTCAAATGACACTCGTTTCTCGTCGGTGCGCCGCCTTAGCTCTCTCGTTGGCGGCGCTACCTGTTTCAATGGCTTGGGCGCAAGCCAATAGTTACCCCAATAAATCGATTAACTACACGCTGCCCTTCGTCGCTGGCGGAGAGTCCGACATCGCCGCACGCTTTCAACAGCAGGCGTTGCAAAAAATGATGAAGCAAGAGATGGTGATTCAATACAAAGCCGGTGCAGGTGGCGGCTTGGCTTGGAGCCAACTCAACGGTATGCCAGGCGATGGTTACAACATCATGGGCATCAATTTGCCACATGTGTTTTTGCAGCCACTGGAGGGAAATGTGCAATACAAAGGCACAGATCTCACCCCTGTTTATTATTTCCACTACACGCCTGATGCCTTGCTCGTTTCAGCCGATTCGCCCTACAAAACCTTGGCTGATTTCATTGCTGCTGCAAAGCGAGCACCCGGAAAACTCAATATTGGAGGCTCAGCGACCTTGTCTGCCAACCACTTGGCCAGTGAGCGATTTGGATCACTCAGCGGAACCAAGAGTCAATATGTTCCTTTCAAGGGCACGGGCGAGTTGATTACTTCCATCTTAGGCAAACACATTGATGCCGGTATGAGCTACACCACGCTTTACATGGGTCAAAAAACTAAGCTCCGCGCCTTGGCAGTCGCCATGGAAAAACGCCATCCAGCCATGCCAGATGTTCCAACGTTCAAAGAATTAGGCATTGATATGGTCGGCGGTGCATACCGAGGCGTGGCAGTACCAAAATCCACACCCGAGCCGATACGTGAACAAGTTTCTGCTTTATTTGCAAAGCTAAATACTGAGCCAGAGTTGCGCAGGCGAATGACAGAGGGCGGTTTTGAGCCAATTGATGTGCCCTACGGTGCCATGGCGAAATTCCAGCGAGATCGGTCGTTGGAATATTTAGATGCAGCGAAGCTTTTGGGCTTGCTGAAATAACACTTACCCAGCAAGCGCTTTGAGCTGAGCCACAAGGGTATCGGGCACGTTCACACCTGCCTCTTGCGCTTTGCGCTCCAAAGCAAGGCGGCGAGCCCCCGCGAGGCGCACGCCCTCGTCGATCAGCATTTCATTAACGAGCACTTCGATGCGATCTAAATAGCTGTCGTCGCCATTGAGTGCTGCAGGATCAATCAACAAAAATGCTTGCCCAATCTTGGGCTGATTGCCTTCGTCGACAAAAAAGCTCGAAGCCTCGAAGCCGAATTGCGCGCCGATCACGGCCGTCACCAGTAGCTCAATGATCAAAGCCAGCATCGCGCCTTTGGTCGATGTGGTGTTACCCACAGGGAGCATCGAACCTGCTAAAGCAGCTTTTGCGTCAGTGGTTGGGTTGCCATCAATATCTAACGCCCAGCCCAGCGGAATCGCTTTGCCTTCTTTGGCCGCCACCATGACTTTGCCACGAGCCACTTCGGAGAGACTCAAGTCAATCATGAGCGGATCGTTCGCGCGACGCGGAAAAATCGCTGCAATCGGGTTCGTGCCGAAGATGGCATGTTTGCCGCCCGCAGCCGGCATGGCTGAGGGTGAATTGGCAAAGCCCAGTGCCACCAAGCCAGCAGATGATGCCGCGCGAAGATGATCCACGATCACGCCTGCGTGATGCGAATTTTTCACGCCCACGAAGCACACGCCGAGTTCTTTGGCGGTCTTGATACCTTCTGCAATCGCCAGATCGCAAGCGGGAAAGGCTAAGCCTTGCTTGGCATCAATCACCAGCGCTGCGCCCTTGCGCTGCGCAACGGCTGCGATAGCTTGACCATCCGCACGGCCATTTTTCAGATGCGTGGCGTACTGAGGTACGCGGGACAAGCCATGCCCCGCTTGGCCTTGCGATTCTGCGAGCACAAGTGCGCGAGCGACGCTGGCTGCCATAGCAGAAGACGCACCAGATTTCTTCAAAGCCGCTTGCACGAGTGCATCGGCATCTTTCAAACTTAAATGAGCCATTATTGCAAAGCCTCGAGCACTTTTTGAGCAATCATGAAGCTCACTCGTTCATTGCCCTCATAGGTCACGCCGGAGATATGCGGCGTGAGGATCAGGCCAGGGCAGCCTTCAAAGATGGGAGAAGCAGGCAACGGCTCCGCATCAAAAACATCCAGTGCCGCGCCGCCTAGGTGGCCGCTCTTCAGAGAGTCAGCCACAGCTTCTACATCAACGATGTGCCCGCGCGAGGTATTGATCAAAATGCTGCCGGGCTTCATGGCGGCAATGCGCTGAGCATTGAAGAGGCCGCGTGTGCCATCCACCAGCGGCACATGCAGTGAGATCACGTCTGCGCTAGCAATCACTTCATCCAGCGTTGCGTGCTTCGCATCGACTTGTGCAAATGCCGGGGCATCGCTCTTCATCACCGGGTCATAAGCGATGACATGCATGCCCAAGGCTTTGGCCAACTTGCCAGTCAGTTGACCAATTGAGCCGAAGCCGATGATGCCCAGCGTCTTGCCTGCCGTTTCACGGCCATTGCTCAGAGCATTGCGCGGCCAGCGACCCGCGATCACGTCGTCTGTTGCGGCATACGTGCCGCGCAGTAAAAGCATCGTTGTGCCTATGACGTATTCGGCGACGGACAAAGCATTCGCTCCCGTTGCCGGGATCACTTGAATGCCTTGGGTTTCGCAGCCTTGAACATCGATGTTGTCTAAACCCACACCCAAGCGACCCACGACTTTGCACTGAGATAGAGCAGCCAGCAATTCGCCCCGTACTTGCGTGCGGTTGCGCACGATGATGGCTTGGCAAGTAGCGGCTACCGCCAACAACTCAGCTGGCTTGTCCACCAGCTTGGGGTCATAGACGACATCGTGCTTGGAGCTAAGTTGCTCAACAGCGCGTTCGTCCATGAATTCGGTGATGATGATTTTCATAGGGATACCTTAAATACCGGAATACCGGACGCAGAAGACGCAAAGGTCGCGCAGAAGACGCAGAAAAGAAAACCAAAATCCAGAAAAAACGAAAGGTAAATACCAAATTTTCATTGGTATTTTTTTGGGTTTTCTGCGCAACCTTTGCGTCTTCTGCGTCCTCTTTGTTTTTAAATTGACGGTTTAAGCCGATTCAAACAAACGCGTCAGTACAAACTCGCGGTGGCCAAGTGCTTCTGCGGATGTCAAGCGGCCATTTGCCGTGCGCAGCATGCATTCAAGCAATTTGTCGCCGGCTTGATCGAGATCGATATCGCGCTGTAGCAAGCCAGAGGTGTCCACATCAATGTGCTCGCTCATGAGGCGCACGGTGCGCGGGTTGGAGCAAATCTTGATGACGGGCACGATGGCATTGCCAATCACATTGCCTTGGCCTGTGGGGAAGAAATGCACAGCAAAGCCGGATGCTGCGCAGAGCGTCACCATCTCTGCAGCAGCAGATGAGGAATCCATAAACCACAGACCAGGGTGTGTGGGAATTTCAGCCTTATCAATCACACCGTCAACCGTACATTTCTTGCCAATTTTTTGGATATTGCCTAAAGCTTTTTCTTCAATGGTGGTGAGGCCACCAGCGATATTGCCCTTTGTAGGCTGGCTGTCAGACAAATCGGTCGTCTTGTGACGGTTGATCATGTCTTGATAGCGGTTAAACATGAACATGAACTGATCAGCGATTTCAGGCGTCTTGCAGCGCGCAGCCACAATTTTTTCGCCGCCAGTGATCTCGCTGGTTTCGCCAAACACGAGGTGCGTGCCGAGCGGAT
>JAYWHR010000046.1:0-3050 GCA_043777675.1 Comamonadaceae bacterium
TAGCGATTACGTGCGCAGCCTGCCCGAGAGCATCCGCGCCTACATCCCCGCAGGCCGCAGCTACAAAACACTAGGCACAGACGGCTTTGGCCGCAGCGACACGCGAGCGAATCTGCGGAAATTTTTCCAAGTCGATGCGGCAGCTATTTTCACTGCAGCACGAGTCATCGTTTAGGCAAAAAAATGCCATAAGTGCGCATTAGGAAATATCCAGACTCAGCCCACTTTTCACCTCACCCAGCGCCACATAACTGGTAAATTTCGCCACGTTGTCGTGGCTCACCAAGACCTCACGAGTGAACTGCTCATAGGCTGCCATGCTGGCCACATGCACGACTAGGACGAAATCTGTGAGCCCTGTGGTGTACCAACACTGTTGCACTTCGCTACGCTTCTTCATGAGCGCTTTGAAAGCATCAATATGCTGCAAGGTCTCGCGCTCAATATCTACATGCACAATGACTGTGACGTGTAAACCCACTTTCGCCGCATCAATATGCGCCACCTCCGCACGAATGATGCCCGCTTCGCGCATGCGCTTGCAACGCCGCTGCACAGCGGCTGCGGATAGTCCAACGCTCTCGCCGATCAATTGCGCTGATAGCTTCGTATCATGTTGATAGCGGGAAAGGATCGCCCGATCAAAACCGTCCAAATCTTTGTTCATGCGCGTATTTTGCGGCCAAACCGCATTTTGAGATCAAAAAATGCCGCCATTGATAGACTGCGCGCGGCGAAACTCGTTGCATGACTCGTTCCCTATCCATTCTCACTCGCGGCCATGCAGCGCTTACCTCAGCAAGCCATCCAGTAACTCAGCGCGATCCAGCACTTGCTGAGCAACTGATTGAACTACACGCCACGCTGACAGACTTCCGTGCTCGCAACGGCTTTGGCCGCGCGATGGCTGCGCCGCAGGGCGGCATCGCCAAGCGCGTGATTGTGATGAATTTAGGTGCGATGCCGTTTGCTCTCATCAATCCAAAAATCACATGGCGTAGCGAAGCGATGTTTGAGGTGTGGGACGATTGCCTGAGCGTGCCCGATTGCGTGGTGCGCGTGCAGCGCCATTGCAGCATCAGCGTGAGCTATTTGGATGAGCAGTTTCGTGAGCGCATCTGGGCGAATTTGCCGAAAGATTTATCGGAGCTGGTGCAGCATGAGATAGATCATCTGGATGGAATTTTGATGAATGAGCGCGCCAGCGGCAAAGATGCCATTCGGCCGATTGCCGAGCATTCGCAACTGATCGGCAGCGCAAGGCCGAAGCATCGCCTTTCGTTGGATCAAATTCGTAAAAGCGCGGCTGTGGTTCCGCCAGAATTTTTAAACTCACCGCAATACAACTGCGAGCCTTTGTCTGAAGTCCTTGGCTGCCAACTCACTCTCAAGTTGGATTTCACGAACCCGATTCGCAGCTTCAAAGGGCGCGGGGCAAGTTTTTTTGTGAGCGAGATGCTGCAGCGCGACGATAAGCGCCCACTCGTGTGCGCGAGCGCAGGCAACTGGGGGCAGGCGATGGCATATGCTTGCCGCTCATTCAGTTTGCCATTGGTGATCTATGCCGCTGTGAACGCCAATCCGCTGAAAATTCAGCGGATGAAAGCCCTAGGCGCAGACGTGCGGCTAGAAGGCGAAGACTTTGATGCAGCCAAAGAAGCAGCCAAAGCTCACGCGCAACGCATTGGCGGTTGGATGGTTGAAGACGGCCATGAGCCCGAGATCAGCGAAGGCCACGGCACGCTGGCCATGGAATTACTCTCGCGCGGTGATGTGTTTGACGACATAGTGATTCCGCTTGGCAATGGCGCGATGCTCACCGGCATGGCGCGCTGGATCAAGGCAGCATCTCCTGCCACCCGCGTGATCGGCGTATGCGCCAGCGGCGCAGACTCGATGGAAAAATCTTGGCGCAGCAACACGATCATCACACCAGAACGAGCCAATACGATAGCGGATGGCATCGCTGTGCGTGTGCCGATACCAGAAGCCGTGAGTGACATGCAAGGCATCGTGGACGATGTGCTGCTGATCGACGATGCCCACATCGTTCGCGCGATGCAGCTTGCGCATCAGCTTGCCGGCTTGCAGCTGGAGCCCGCCGGGGCGGTGGGCGTGGCAGCACTTATCGCGCATCCCGAGCGGTTTAAAAACCAACGTGTCGCCACAGTGCTTTGTGGCAGCAACATCACGAAGGCGCAAATCGAGCAATACTTAAGCAGGTAGCGTGATATTTTCATCAGCCTACTAAATGCACAATTCAAACACCATCTTGCTTTAGTTTGCTGCAAGCTCCCTGCGAATCGTCTCGCGCACCACATCTGCAAGCGTTTGACCTTGTACAAATTGGCGTAATGCTTCATTCATGAGCGTTTGGTAGTTATCGCCTGAATTTTGAGCACGCACTTTAAAAGCAACCAGCGTGGCGCTGTCAACACGCATGGTGATGCGTGATTTACCGCCATGCTTAGCTTGCAGCTGCGCCAGCGCCGGCACTTCACTGACCGATTTAGCGTCAGAGAAATCCATCTCAGAATACTGATTGAACAGAGGATCAGAATTGGTTTTCATAGCGTTTCCTTTGCGGTTGATTGGCTTTCCAAGCTGAAATGATGCGCGGCATTTCACCACGCATCGTCCAGACAACGATCAGCAAACGGTTTTTTCTGCCCATGCCTAAAGTGACCATGCGTTGCTCGCCGTTTGAATCCGAATCCTGCTTCGTCAGTGAGTAAGGATCAAGCAAAACTGGAAACGCCTCTTCAAAGCTCACACCTTCGTGATTGAGCAGGTTCTCAGCAGATTTTTGAGGGTCAAACTCGTAGTCCATGGCATAGATTGTATGCACATTTGTGCATACAATCAAGTCACCGTGTTTGGTACATCCTGCTCAGCACCAACTTCCGGGCGCACCACGCTCGGCGGCGAAGGCTTGCAACACCAAGACGGCACAGGCCACATCGTCGCCGCTAGCGATTACGTGCGCAGCCTGCCCGAGAGCATCCGCGCCTACATCCCCGCAGGCCGCAGCTACAAAACACTAGGCACAG